>JAGDAX010000004.1 GCA_017848335.1 Clostridia bacterium
CTACAATGCCAAGCTTCATTTTGGGTGCTCCTTAAGTACTGAAATAATCGTTTGAGTGGTAGTATACGGTCTCGCTGCCGCCTGCCTGAACCGCCGGGAAAACCCCGGAAAGGCTAACAGAAAGGTAAGCAAAAAGACGGCGGGACGACAGCGCCGTCCAAATTTGATATTATATCATAATGAAGTGGGTTTGCAACGAATTTTGTGTGTTCTTGCATTGTCAGGGTTTAGACCGAGGCAAGCGGCGCTAAGCACGTGATTTTAGCAAATCTTGCATTGTTGTTGAACTTCGGCACAATATATGGTAAAATTACTCCGATAAAGAAAAACTTTATCACTATTTCTTTATGCATTTTTGGGAGTTAATATGAAGGTAGTTATTCTTGCGGGTGGCCTCGGGACGCGTATTTCCGAAGAGAGCCATCTGAAGCCGAAGCCGATGATCGAGATCGGTGAGGAGCCTATTCTTTGGCATATTATGAAGCATTATTCCAAATACGGCTTCAACGATTTTATCATCTGTCTCGGGTATAAATCCTTCGTTGTAAAGGATTATTTCGCGAACTATTATCTGCACACGTCTGACGTGACATTTGACCTCAACACAAATTCCGTTGAGTATTTAAGGACCGAGACCGACCCCTGGAAGGTCACCCTCGCGGAGACCGGGCTCAATACCATGACCGGCGGCCGTATCAAAAGAATTCAACATTACGTGGGCAACGAGACGTTTATGCTGACGTACGGTGACGGCGTTTCAAACGTGAATCTCAAGAAGCTTCTTTCGTACCACAAGTCCCACGGCAGAATCGCCACGCTTACCGCCGTTTCCGCGGGGCAGCGCTTCGGTGTTCTGGGAATCGGTGAGGGCGACGTCATAAAACAGTTCCGCGAAAAGAAAGAGGATGATTCCAGCACCATCAACGGCGGATTTATGGTCCTCGAGCCCCAGGTTTTCGACTACCTTACCGACGATTCGACGGTGTTCGAGAATGAACCCCTGGAGACCCTGGCGAGCGAAGGTCAGCTGATGGCTTACAGGCACACCGGCTTCTGGCAGTGCATGGACACCCAAAGGGACAAGAAGCAGCTTGAGGATATGTGGCGGACGGGCAAGGCGCCATGGAAGACCTGGTGAAAGATACCTTGCGGCCAATTTTTCAATAAACAGTGTTACGATAGCGACAATGTTACGTTAACGACAATGTTGCAATTACTACTGTTATACACTCAAACGACCGGCGGTGAGACAATGCAGCATTCCGACGCTTCAGCATACAAATTCGACAATTCCTTCCTGGATTTCTTTAAGGGCAAGAGGATATTCATAACGGGCGTCACCGGATTTAAGGGCTCGTGGCTTCTGAAGATTCTCGCGGACGCGGGAGCTTCTGTGTGCGGTTACTCGCTGAAGCCTCCGACGGAGCCTGCTCTTTTCGGGCTTATTCACGGGGAGACGCTTTGCGAATACAGGGAGGGCGACGTGAGGGATTTTGACGCCCTGTTCAGCGCCTTTGACAGTTTTAGGCCGGAGATCGTGATCCATCTGGCGGCGCAGCCTATTGTGCGCGACTCGTATCTCGACCCCCGGTACACGTACGAGACCAACGTCATCGGTACCGTCAATATTCTGGAGTGCCTGAGGAAGACTCTTTGCGTGAAGGCCTTTCTCAACGTGACCACCGACAAGGTCTACCGCAACAATGAATGGGAGTGGGGCTACCGCGAGAATGACGTTCTGGACGGTTACGACCCCTATTCCAACAGCAAGTCCTGCTCGGAGCTTGTCACGGCGTCGTATTGCCGCTCCTTTTTCAGCCAGCGTGAGGACGGTCCTGCCGTTTCCACTGCAAGAGCGGGCAACGTTATCGGCGGCGGAGATTTTGCCAAGGACAGGATCATTCCTGACTGCGTGAGGGCTTTTTCCGAATCGAAGCCTGTAAAGGTCCGGAATCCCTATTCGGTGAGGCCTTATCAGCACGTGCTGGAGCCGCTTTTTGCCTATCTGATGATCTGCCGCGAGACGTATCTCGACAAGTCGCTGGCGGGCAGCTACAACGTGGGCCCCGATTACGAGGACGCCGTGACCACCGGCGAGCTGGTGGATAAATTCGTGAAGCTTTGGGGCGGCGCTTCGTGGGTAAATCTTTCGCCAAATTTCAAGCCGCATGAGGCTGGCCTTTTGAGGCTGGACTGCTCAAAGCTCAAGAAGGTTTTCCGGTGGAGGCCGCGGTTTCATATTGACGAGGCGCTTGCCAGGGTGGTCGACTGGTCACGCATCTATTTTGCGGGAGGCGACGTGGCCGCGGAAATGACAAAGGAGATAATGGACTACTGCGGCGGAGAATGAGCGCTGAGGCCGGCAAGGCTGCGGAATGTGCCTGCGCTGCTGACGGAGACCGAAGGATATCACGGGACGTTTTAATACACTAAAAAGGAATTTTGATTTATGTTCGACAATTTAACAGAGGCTGAAGCCAGACAGAAGATACTTGGCGATGTAGCCGAATTCGTAAAAAAATATCACACGCCCAAGCCGTTTAAAGAAGGCGACCGCATCTCGTATGCAGGGCGCGTTTATGACGACAGGGAAGTCGTGAATCTCGTGGACGCGAGCCTCAAATTCTGGCTTACCGCGGGAGAATACGCCGCCGCATTCGAAAAGAATTTCGCCAGATATCTGGGCATCCCTTATTGCCTGCTGGTGAATTCGGGCTCATCCGCCAATCTGCTCGCCTTTATGACGCTCACTTCACCCCTTTTGGGCGACAGAAGGATCAAGCCCGGTGACGAGGTCATTACCGTGGCCGCCGGCTTTCCCACCACCGTTGCTCCGGTGATACAGTACGGTGCGGTGCCTGTGTTCCTGGACGTGACTATCCCTGAATACAATATTGACGTCAGTGCGCTTGAAGCCGCTCTTTCGCCCAGGACCAAAGCCGTGATGATCGCGCACACTCTGGGGAATCCGTTTGACCTTGCCGCGGTCAAGTCTTTTTGCGACAGGCACGGCCTTTGGCTGGTCGAGGACAACTGCGACGCACTTGGCTCGGAATATGATATTGACGGGAAGACCTTCCTCACGGGTACCGTGGGAGACATAGGTACTTCAAGCTTCTATCCGCCTCACCATATGACAATGGGGGAAGGCGGCGCCGTTTATATGAAGGATCCGCTGCTGCACAGGATCGCGCTCTCCATGAGAGACTGGGGCCGTGATTGCCGCTGTCCTTCCGGGCACGACAATATCTGCGGCCACCGCTTTGACAGACAGTACGGTGAGCTTCCGGCGGGCTATGACCACAAATACGTTTATTCGCATTTCGGATTTAACCTCAAGGCCACCGACCTTCAGGCGGCTATCGGCTGTGCGCAGCTCGAGAAGTTCCCGTCCTTCGTGGAGAAGAGGCGTCACAACTTTGATTTCCTCAAAAGCTCCATCGTGAAGTATGCTGACGATGAGGTTCTTTCCGCGATAATTCTTCCCGAGCCCGGCCGCAATTCCAGGCCCAGCTGGTTCGGCTTCCTCATCACTCTCAAAAAGGACGGCATCAGGTCGAGGGTCGTGGACGGTATAGAAGACGCGGGCGTTCAGACGAGGATGCTCTTTGCGGGCAATCTCACGAGGCATCCCTGTTTTGACGAAATGAGGGAGAGCGGCACAGGCTACAGGATCGCGCAGGAGCTTTCGAACACCGACGCTATTATGAACAATACCTTCTGGGTGGGCGTTTATCCCGGAATGGATGACGAAAAGCTGGACTACATGGCTAAAACTATAGTAAATAGCATTAAAGAGGCGCTCAATGATTAAAGTGGCACTTAACGGAATTTGCGGAAAAATGGGTAAGGTACTCTCGGAGCTTATCGCGTCTAAAGAAGGAATGCAGGTGGCGTACGGGATCGACCCGGCCTGCGGAGCTGTCGCTGCCGACGGTACGGAGGGCGCCGCCGCTTCCTCAGTGATCAACGGGATCAAGGTTTATTCGAAGCCTGCGGACGTGCCTCAGGAAGCTGCTGCGGACGTTATGATCGATTTTTCCCATTTTTCCGCGGTGCCGGGCATAATCGATTTTTGCATTTCGCGCAATATGCCCGTTGTGATCTGCACGACGGGTCTTAAGGATGACGTCAAGGCGCATATGAACAAGGCCTCGAAGTCTGTTCCGGTGTTTTATTCCGCCAATATGTCGGTCGGCGTCAGCCTCCTCAAATATCTTGCGCGCAAAGCCGCAGCGTTCCTTGGTGACGATTTTGACGTTGAGATCGTCGAGATGCACCACAATCAAAAGCTGGACGCGCCCTCCGGGACAGCGCTTGCGCTTGCTGACGCGATCAACGACGAGACCGGCGGCAAATACGAATATGTGTTTGACCGGCACAGCAGGCTTCAGAAGAGGGACAAGAAAGAGCTTGGCATCAGCGCGGTGCGGGGCGGGAATATTGTCGGGGACCACGAGATCATTTTCGCGGGCAGCAGCGAGAACGTGATCCTCTCGCATCACGCCGCGTCGCGCAACGTATTTGCGGACGGAGCCGTTAAGGCGGCAGCTTTTATCATCGGCAGGGAGCCGGGCCTGTACGACATGGAAGACATGTTCTGATTTGTTATGAGGTGACTTTATGAAAAGATTTATGACTTTGATTGCGGCAGCGTCTGTCGGGATTTGCCTTGTTATAGGGACTATGGCGGCGGCAGGCGAGGATGCGGTGACAACGGGCGCAGAGGACGTCACCACCGTTGGAGCGGATGAGGTCATAACGGTCGGCGTTGAGGATCCTATGGACGGCGGAGACGTTATCACCGTCGGTACTGAGGAAACCCCAGCCGGCGAGGACGTTATTATGCCCGGCGCTATCGTGGATTTTACGACTCAGAAGGGCTTTGACCGCTTCGACGCGCTGGCAGCGGAATTCGACCTCATAAATCTCAACACCGGAGAGTATTCCATTCACGGTACCAACGGCAAGGTGGAGTGGGAATTCGTCACAGAAGATGGCGAGAGCTTCACGCGGTTTAAGCCCGTTGAGCCTCTTCCTGCGGACGGCATTGATCCGGCGACCGGCAAAAGAGACCCCAACGAGGGAGATTTCAGGATGACCGCCGAGATCGAATTCGCGGCAGATGAGTATGAATATATTTCCTTCTGCTACAGAGCGCCCAAGAAGGCACATTTTTCACCCAACAACATCTATATCAGGGACGACAGCCATTCCGGCGAATTTGAAGGCACGCCGGGGATGTGGACCGCCTCAAATATGAAGGCGAGCGGCGAGTGGATACTCAGGAATATCAAGGTGAAGTCAAGCTTCACCGCCGTTTCGGGTAACGTAAAAAGCATCCGCATTCCGATTCCAGGAAGGACCGGCGAATATTTTGACGTCAAATACATTGCGGTCTTTAAGGACAAGGCGTCCGCCGACAATTTCGATCTGGCGAAATATAACGAGGCGCTTGCGCGGACAGAAGCCGATGCGACAGAGCCGCCTGCGGAAAATGCCACAGAAGGTCAGGCAGATCCCGGGGAGACCGAAGCGCCTTCGACGAACGACGAGCCTTCAGTCACCGGC
>JAGDAX010000028.1 GCA_017848335.1 Clostridia bacterium
CGTGCGTGCGGCTGTACGTGCGGCCGTGCGTGCGGCTGTGCGCGCGCTCAGGGCGGTAAACCGGATTCAGGCCCGGAGAAGCTTCCGCAGAAGGCCGCGGCTGCAAAAACGAAAAACCGGAGCACCCGGCGCCGCCCTGCGGCTTCACCCGAATACTCCGGTATTTGAGAACAAACGTCCCCGTCTGTATTATCCTTTTGATTTTTTGGACCTTTTTGCCACGCCCCGCTGTATCAGCTTCACGAACTCAACGAGCGGAATCATCAGGAAGCCAAGCCCGAACGCGATCATGTATTCCTGCAGCGTCAGCATCTTGAAGCTGAACCAGTCGTTAACGAAGGGAACGTAGATCACCGCCGTGGTGAGCACCCAGCTGAGGGCAGCCGCTCCGTAGAGGAACTTGTTGAGCGTCTTCATGCGGAAAATACTGCCGCGCTGGCTTCTCATATTGAGGCTGTGGAATATCTCAGCCATGCTCATGGTCACGAAGGCCATCGTCATGCCGTCGATGCAGTCCTCGATATTGGTGAACCTGAAGGCCGCGCCCTTGGCGATATATTCGCCGATGAAGAACGAAATGATCGTGAGAACGGTCGTCAGCGCACCCTGATAAACGATGTCGAAGCCGACGCCCTGGGAGAAGATACCGTTGTCCTTCGCCCTCGGCTGCTTTCTCATAATGCCCGCCTCGGCAGGCTCAACGCCCAAAGCGAGGGCCGGGAAGCAGTCTGTAATAAGGTTTATCCAGAGCAGGTGCACGGGCTTCAAGATCGTAAAGCCCATGATCGTGGCCACAAACACGCTCAGTACCTCGGACAGGTTGGACGAGAGCAGGAACTGGATTGCCTTGCGGATGTTCGAATAGATCCTGCGGCCCTCGGAAACCGCCCCGACAATAGTAGCGAAGTTGTCGTCCGCCAGCACCATATCCGCCACGTTCTTGGTGACGTCCGTTCCGGTGATGCCCATGCCGATGCCTATGTCTGCGTTTTTGATACCGGGAGCGTCGTTCACTCCGTCGCCTGTCATGGCGGTCACGAAGCCCTTGCTGCGCCAGGCGTTGACTATGCGAACCTTGTGCTCAGGCTGCACCCTCGCGTAGACCCTGTACTGCTCGATGTCGCGGAGAAGCTCCTCGTCGGAGATCTCGTCAAGCTGCGTCCCGGAGATGGCCTTCTCGCCCTCGCCCAGTATGCCCAGCTGCTTCGCGATAGCCACGGCAGTGTCCTTGTGGTCGCCCGTGATCATCACCGTCTTGATGCCGGCGCCCTTGCACTCCTTGACCGCGTCAATAACCTCCGGCCTGATGGGGTCGATCATACCCGTAAGGCCGAGGAAAACAAGCGAATTCTCCAGCGCCTGGGGCTCAAGGCTTTCGGGCATCTTGTCGTAAAACTTCTCTGCGCAGGCCAGCACTCTCAGCGCCTGGTCCGCCATCGATTTATTCTCCCCGAGAATCGAAGCCCTCGCCTCATCCGTGAGCGGCTGGATCTTGCCGTCTTTGAGGTAAAATTCGCACCTTCCGAGCACCACGTCCGGAGCGCCCTTGGTGAACTGTATGAAGCGTCCGTCCTTCTCGTGAATTGTGGACATCATCTTGCGCATGCTGTCGAAGGGAGCCTCGCCGACACGCGCATATTCGGCGGAAAGCGCATTCTTGGGCATGCCGAGCTTCAGCGCGTAATCCACCAGGGCGCACTCTGTAGGCTCGCCCACGGACTTCTGATTCTCGTCAAGCTCCGCGTCGGTGCAGAGGGCCATAGCCGTTGCGATCATCTTTTCGTCGTCGCCGCGGTACTCCACCACGGTCATTCTGTTTTGAGTAAGCGTTCCGGTCTTGTCGCTGCAGATGATCTGCGCGCAGCCCAGCGTCTCCACCGCAGTAAGCTTTCTAATGATCGCATTGCGCTTGGACATATTGGTGACGCCGATGGAAAGCACCACGGTGACCACCGCCGCCAGACCCTCCGGAATCGCAGCCACAGCAAGGCTTATCGCGGTCATAAACGTGGCCAGCACCTTGTCAAGCGTTATCGCTTTTGTCAGCAGCCAGGATTCACCCACGCCGAACAGGAAAATCACCACGCAGATGATAAGCACCAGCACGCTGAGAATTTTGGAAAGCTGCCCCAGCTTCTTCTGGAGCGGCGTGTCGCCCTCTGTGGTCTTGGTGAGAACGTCCGCGATCTTGCCCATCTCGGTGTTCATTCCCGTGGCCACGATTACCGCCTTGCCTCTTCCGTAGGAAACCGTGCTGCCCATGTAGACCATATTCTTGCGGTCGCCCAGAGGGATATCCTTGCCCTCCTTGAGCTGCAGCGCGTCCATCATCTTGGTCACCGGCACGCTTTCGCCGGTAAGCGCGGCCTCTTCGATCTTGAGACTGTGGCTTTCGATGAGCCTTCCGTCCGCAGGAATCTGATCCCCCGCCTCCAGCTCCACCACGTCGCCGGGCACCAGTTCCTCGCTGGGAATCACCTTCATGATGCCGTCGCGAATGACCTTGCTCTGCGCCGCTGACATTTCAGCCAGCGCCTCAATGGCCTTTTCGGCTTTGTTTTCCTGATACACACCAAGAATCGAATTGATGACCACCACCGTCATGATAATGATCACGTCCGCGAAGCCTTCGCCGTTGATCACCGCCGTGACCAGCGACACAACGGCAGCCGCGATAAGCACCAATATCATGGGATCCGCCATCTGCTGGAAAAACTTCACGATAAGCGGCGTCTTTTTCTTTTCGGCCAGCTTGTTCTTTCCGTACTTCTCAAGACGTATCTGTGCCTCCTGCTGGGACAAACCCTCCGGGTTGCTCTCCATCTCATTAAGCACGGCTTCAGCGGTGTTTTGATAATAATTCATCTGTATCTACCCTTCCCTCCGGAAAAATCCGGCAATCGATAAGCTGCCCCCGGAACCGACACCGACAACCGGCCGTCGCTCAGCCCGCGAATTCCGTGGCCCGCCGCATCCCTCAGGGCGCAGTCCGGTCCGTTGACCCGCTGACGTTCCGCGAATAATTCTCCTCCGGCAGTCGATCCGTCAGCCCGCGAATGATCCTCTCCTCCGGCAGTCAATATGATTTAACCACAATTTAGCGGAATTTTCAAACTGTAAAAAGCCTTTTAAGGCCAATTCAATTTTAGCCCCAAAATGCCGTATCTCCGCGCTTTCGGCCTGTTTCGCCAAGCTCCCGAGGCTGCCGCGCAGCCCTTTTCTCACCCCGTCCGGAGAAAACCGGGGGTCAGGGCCGCGCCCGGCCCCGGTTTCAGGCTCCGAAAGTCTGACGCCGGGCGCCAAAAGCCCCTTCAGCGGCCCGTTTCTTCATGGTTTAAGCCCCCGAAAGCACGCGCATCTTTTAGTTAAACATTAGTCAAACAGCAATTTCCGGCCCTGTATAGCCGAAAACCCCTCGAAACAGCATTTTATATCTCAAATAAAGCAAAAACAGTATGGATTTAACGAAAAAATTGCAAAACAGGTGTCAACGAGGCGGTATTTACGCGAAAAAGCTCTGCATCTCAGCGGAAAAATCCGCATTTCCGCGCAAACCGCATGACGGCGGAAAAATCCGCATTTCCGCGCAAGCCTGCACCCCTCAAAAGTCAAACGATAAAATCAAATTTCAGAAGTCAAACACTGCCTTCCCCTCGGAAAGCTTCAGCGCAGCGTCAAACTGCGTGCCCTTTTTGGAAGTAAACCCGGCAATCTTTGAGGTTTTTCCCGTCTCCAGCAGCAAACGCACGTTCGAAGCCGAGATTATGCGCCTGCATATTATGAGATTTATCGAGAATTTGCAGCCCGTGTCGCGGTAGCCCTCACAGCCGTAGCCGAAGAACGTCCTCACCACGTTTTTTCCGCACAAAGGACATTTCCCGACCACGTCCCCAACGCTTCCGATCTCGGTGTCCTTCTCGGGCGGTACGGCCGTTCCGGTCTTTGCGAATACCTCTTTGATCTGGGACTCCGCCAATGCCACGCCGTCCGCGATCCCCATCTCGCCGTGGTAGATTCTCTTGAGCACCCTGCCCAGCTCCGAGGTCTTGTGCTTGTCCATCGATATGTTCATGCCGGAAATGCATTCAATCAGGAATTCGCCCTCATCCTTCAGGTAGTATGTGTCCTTTTTGAGCTCGATATACTTGCTCTGGATGGCATTGTTGATAATTCCCGTCCTGGTGGCCTCGGTTCCGAGCTCCAGGCCCTCGAGAATCATTCTGTACTCCTCCGTATCGTCAACGCCGTAGCCTTCCGACTGCTCATCCGTGTCATCCTCGGCGGCAGGCAGATTGAGAACGGCTGTCTGATTGAGCGCGGCAGCCTGATTGGGAACGGCTGTCTGATTGGGCCCGGCAGTCTGATTGGCCGCTCCGGCCTTGTTCTTTTGAAGCCCGGCCTTCTCCTCGCGAAAAGGATTCTTGAGGTAATTGTTGAGCGTCTCGATCGTATAGTGCTTGGGCGGCGTGGTTTCCTTCTCCGCAGGCTCAAATTTGATATTCACGGTGTCGCCCTTGTTTAGCGGCGGCAGCAGCTTGTCGGATATCCCGCTGTCGTCGTATTTCGTCCAGCCCTTTTGTGTTATGACGGTTCCCTTCAGCGAAAATTCCTCAAAATTGCCTGCTTTTACGGTTATTTCACTCTTCTGCGCAAGGCAGGGCTCGTTGCAGAACACCGCCGCGAAGCGCCTCATTACGGTGGAATACACCTTGAACTCATCCTCGGTGAGCTTCGATTTATCCGGAATAATATACGTCGGCGTAATGGCTGAGTGCGACTCGATTTTCTTGTCGTCGAAAATGTTCTTGTCGTCCTTGAAGGCCACGTTGTAGCCCAACCCGGCCACGTTGCTTATTATCTTTTTGATTTTGTCCTTCTCCGCGGAGGCCAGATATTCCGAATTGGTACGCGGATACGTAAGATAGCCCGCCTCGTAAAGCTTCTGCACGATGGCAAGGCTCTGCTCCATGGGCATCTTGTATTTTTTGCCCAGCACGTTCTGAAGCTTCGACAGCGAGTACAGCTTGCCGGGCTTGATCGTGTCCTTTTTCGTTTTCTTGTCCGTCACCACGGCTCCGGCGTTGTTATAGGCCTCCGAAGCCCTGACAGCCCTTCCATGCTCGTCCTTGGTGAAGCGAAGCTTTGACTGAAGCGGTATTTTGACGCCCCCGGTCTCCTCGTTGGAAGCGATGCTGTAGTACTTCTCGGGAATAAAATACCTGATGGCCATATCCCTGTCGTAAATAGCCTTAACGATAGGCACGATGACCCTCCCGACCCTGAGAAGCCTGCCGCTCTTGATGGTGGCGTAGCGCGTGAGATTCACCCCGTAAAGCCAGTCAATGTAAGTCCTGGCGAAGCCTTCCCCTGCCAGATTGTCATATTCATTCTCCGATTTAAGCTCGAGAAGAGCCTTCCTGACGGTTTCGGGCGTCTGATCCGGCAGCCACAGCCTTTTGAACTCCCTGCCTCCAAAAACGTCCGCCGGCTTTGCCTGCGAAGCTCCGGCCGGATCTGCCTGCGGGCCCTCCGCTGAGGTTGTCTGCGAAGCTCCCGGAGTTGCAGCCGTTCCGCCGTTTACGTCCGCGCCGCTGCCGTCATTCATTCCCGCGCCGCAGTCGAGGCTTCCGTCATTGCTGCCGAAAGCATTCGAAATGCAGAGCCGCACTATTATTTCGCCTTCACGGTCGGCGTCTCCCGCATTGACTATGGTCCTGACGTCCTCCCGCAGGGAAAGCGTCCGGATAATCTCAAACTGCCTGGCAACGCCGGGGTCGACAGAGCCGTCCTTTTCCTTGCGCAAGGTAAATTTAAACCTGTCCGGGAAGCACGGAATGGTATCCATTGACCACCTTCGCTTCGCCGCCACAGGCTCACCCGAAGACGGCGCGGCCGTATCCGCCAATGCATCTCCGGCCGCCGAATAATCCTCAATATCGCACAGAGAAAAAAGATGGCCAAAGGCCCACGTGACAAGGTACTGAGCGTTCTCATAATACCCGTCGCGCCGCCTCATTTCACCTATTCCGGCCACAATATTACGCGCCAGACTCGGCTTCTCCGCTATAATAAGAATCATTCTTCTCTCCAAATACTCAGCTTCAGATCACGGTTTGCCGCGGCATCGGGAAGCCCCCTGCAGCCCCGGGCAGCGCTCCGCAAATCCATGCAGTCAGGCAAAGCCTGCAGCCCCGGGCGGCGTTCCGCAAATCCCTGCAGTCAGGCAAAGCCTGCAGCCACGTGCTGCGCCCCGCCAAAGCCTGCAGCCCCGGGCAGCGCTCCGCAAATCCCTGCAATCAGGCAAAGCCTGCAATCTCCGTAAAAGGAGCCGCAAAATATCATCCATCTGCGGCTCCCTGCATAAAAATCACAAAACAATCCGAACGGCCGGTCGTCAGATCGGCACTTACGCGTCCTTGACGGTTTCGGCGACGCCCTTGGCCAGCCCGGCTATCCCTGCCAGCTCCGAAGGAACAATTATCTTGGTGGCATTTCCGTTGGAAGCCGTCTCAAACGCCTTCAGCTTCTGAATGGTAAGATATGCCTCCTGAGGATTCGCCTCATTGATGAGCCTGATTCCGTCTGCCTCGGCCTCCTTAACGGTACGCAAAGCCATCGCCTCGCCCTGGGCCTCCTTGATCTTGGCCTCCTTGACCGCCTCAGCCTTGAGGATAGCAGCCTCTTTTTCAGCCTGCGCGGCAAGTATCTGGCTCTCCTTGAGACCTTCAGCCACGAGGATCTTGCTGGCCTTTTCGCCCTCGGCCCTGAGGATCGCCTCACGTCTCTGACGCTCAGCCTTCATCTGCTTCTCCATGGCGTCCT
The DNA here is from genome assembly GCA_017848335.1 of Clostridia bacterium. GTDB lineage: Bacteria > Bacillota > Clostridia > UBA1212 > UBA1212 > UBA1212. Next base: position 6,823 of record JAGDAX010000028.1, read on the forward strand.
GAATCTCCGCGGGCGGCATAATATTTTTGAGCTCCACACGGGTCACCTTGATGCCCCAGGGGTCTGTGGCCTCGTCAAGAATCGCCCGGATCTTGGAATTGATGGTATCCCTCGACGTAAGCGTGTGGTCGAGCTCCATTTCACCGATAATATTACGAAGCGTGGTGGCCGAAAGATTCTCGATAGCCGTGATAGGCCTGTCCACACCGTAGGTGAAAAGCTTAGGGTCTGTGATCTGATAGAACACCACAGTGTCTATCTGCATGGTCACGTTATCCTTGGTGATCACAGGCTGCGGCGGGAAATCCACCACCTGCTCCTTGAGCGAAACGATCTTGGCTACGGAATCGATAACAGGCACCTTAAAATGTACGCCCGTCTGCCAGGTCGTATGGTACGCACCCAGCCTCTGGATAACGTATGCCTTTGACTGCGGCACGATTTTAATGCCTGTAATAATCACTATCAGAATAAGCGCCGCCACAGCGACGATCGCAGCAATAACCGCAGGATAAATAGCAAGAATAAATCCCATTGTCTTATCTCCTTCCTTACAAAAAAACTGCATGACCGGGTCAGTCAGACCTTCGGAAACCTACGCCGGCGTACCTTCTCCGCCTTCGACCGCAGCAGCAGTCTCCGCAACGGATTCTCCGGCTTCCTCCACGACCGCCTTCACTCCCTCGATACCGGTAATAATCACCTCTGTACCCGCAGGAACGTCATGACCGTCAGAGCTTCTGGCGCTCCAGACAATACCGTCAATTTTGACGCTGCCCGTCCCGGCAAGCGAATCGATCTTCTCCAGCACAACGGTCCTCCTGCCGACGGCCCGGTCGCTGTTGGTGGGAGAATAGTCTTTGCCCCCGCGGAGCTTCTTGACGATCGGCCGCGTGAATATCATCAGCAGTACGGAAACGACCGCAAAGGCCGCCACCTGCCAGATAATATCCACCTTTAAAACCGCCAGCAGCAGCGCCACAAGGCTTCCCGCGCAGAACCATATTGTCGCAAGGCCCGAAGTAGCCAGCTCGAGAATCAACATAAGCGCAAAAACCGCGGCCCACACTATAATCATTGTCATAATCCTGCACCTCGCTTTCTGACTCAACGTCCCTTAATTTTACCAAATCGGCGGTTCGTTGTAAACAAAAATCGGAAAGCGTCGAGCGCCCAATGGGAGCCCTTATAACCTGTTAATGTAAAACAGCGCGCTGCTCTTCGGCTCCGCAAGCCTCACTGTGATTCCTTCAATCGCAAGCGCCTTCCCGCTCATCTTCACGGTCTCCTGAGTGTCCGCGTTCCTGAGAATATATTCCGACTCCGGCATCGCAAAGGGCAGCCTCGCGGTGAAGGTCTCCGCCCCGGCCTCCTCCATGCGGAATGCCAGAAGAACGCTTTCCCCTGCGTCGGGGTCGTCGTAAGCGAAGGCGGTCCAGTGCGTCCGGTCGCTGTCGTGGCGCCAGGGCGTCAAAACGTACATATCCTTAATGAGCAGATGTCTCACCGACTTCCACTCCGCGAGATTCCTCCTCAAAAGATCGAAATCAATTTCCTTATTGTGCGTAAATGCGTTTCCGTAATTGTACACCGGGAGAAGCGACGCCCTCGAAACGTACACGGAGCTCCCCTTGCCGGGCATATCGTCCAGCTGGTTTGCGGTCTCCTTGGTGGACGAGCCGTGGAACGGAATCCAGCGCGGGAACGTCGACGACTGCGACAGCCTCATGGAAGACGTGGTTCTGTCAAAGTCCGACCGCATCAGCGGAATGCCCCGCCGCATGGATTCGACGTCATTGCGGCCTCCCCCGGAAGCGCATGAGTCGACAAAGGTGCATTTGCCATGTGTCCTGCAATACTCAATGATCCCGTCCCAGAGCGCGTAGTGCCCGGAGATGCATTTGTTTTCGGTAATTCCGTACCTCGGAAGCCCCAGCCGCTTTGTCTCCTGACCGTCGCGATAAGGCCACGCAAAGCCCGGGTCGCTGTTGTTGTCCTCGCGGTACATATCCACGTCGTTTTCGTCCATCATTCCGGTTATCCGCGCAAGCGTCCACGCAAGGCAATCCGGGTCGCCAAGGTTATTGGTGCGCACAGGGCCTTCGCCGATGCTCCACTCCGGGTCGTATCCGTGATTCTTCGCCAAATCCTCCACGTGCGTCACCCTCTCAGGCTCAAACCACACCAGATTCCTGATGCCCGCCCTGCGGCAAGCCTCGTTGGATTCGCGAAAAGAGCTCCCCGGCCATTTCACCCTGTCCAGCTCCCAGCTTCCCACGGTGCCCCACCAGTCAGTCTCCACGGTATTCCCCGCGGGATCGAAGTACCATCCGGCGTCAAACCACCTGAAATCAGGAACAATATCCTCCGCGACGATCTTGTCCAGCGTCGGCTTCCACGTGAAGCTGCGCTCCGAAATACTGCCATCCGAATTGGGCAGCCCCGTATCCGACGCGAAGCACGTCGTCGAAACAGGCGCAAGCCTTGCCCCGCTCCCGTCCGCTTTGGGCGCGTTATATTTCAAAAACCATTCCCTCCAGAGATTGGTAGCGTCATCGTAATTCCGCCCCTTGTACGGCAGCAGCACCACAAGTCCCGTCCTTATTTTCTCCCCCGGCAGCAGCACCGCATTCAGCGAAACGTCCGTTCTTGCCCTAAGCCGCGTAACCGCAGCGCTGCCTTCCGCTTCATTTCCCGCAGAAACAAGAGCCTCCCAGGTCCCTGCCCAGCCAAGCGCCGCCATAGTCCCGCCGTTCCCGTGCACAATATCAAAATACGGAAACACAATATGCGTCGACCGGCCGCCCAGTGACAGAAAATACTTGTCTCCGCCTGTCAGGTCGTGCTCGTAAGCCGCGTACCAGTTATCGTGGTCGCCCATGTTCCCGCGAAGCACCGGATTCCTGCCCTCAAGCTCCAGATCCGCCGCGTAAACGCCGCTAATGACCTCTGTGGGGCTGTCCCCTGCGTTCTCGAACCACACCGTGTATTCGCACTGCCCGAATTCCGACACGTATTTCGCGTCGACCCTTATCCTGAGCCTGTCGTCAGCCATGGCCGTGGTGATCACGCGGGTATCCTTTCCCTCGCCTGCCGTCATTTTGCGCGCGCCAAGTCCGCCAAGTCCTCTGTACTCTTTCCCTCCGTACACAAACGTGAACGGCATGCGTTCCGGGTCGCAGATCACCCTGTCAAACAGCCTTTTTCCCGCTGCAATGTTCAATGCTTTTTTGCTCATAGTTAGTCCCAGTTCCTTCCCGAGAATATTGATATGTAAATTATAAACTACACGCATCAATATTGTCAAAGAAATCCGGTTCCGGATCCTGAGCGGGTGCCGGGTGCCGCTTCGCGGCAGTTATGGCCTGTGAGTTACGGGCAATGGGTTATGGGTCGTGAGTTGTCGCACGTTTTGTCCGTCCTTTTCGCGCTGTCGGAGCTTCTCTCTCTGTCGCTTTCCTCGCGACGTCCGCTCATTCTCGCGCCGTCTGCTCATCCTCGCGCCGTCTGATCTTCTCACCCTGTCGCTTGCTTTTCAAACCGACTCGTCAAGCCGCCTCGTCAAGATAATCCCTTACCGCTGTAAGAAACTCGCAAACCGTAGGCTCTCCCCTGAAAAGCCTTGGCGCGCCGCCTAAGATATCCCTGAACATTTCCCTGTTGCCCCGCTGCCAGCATTTGCGGACTGAATCCCTGCAGGCCTTCTCAACCGAGGCCTCGCTCTGCTTCCGCATTTTGGCAACGGTGGGGTAAATATCCTTGGTAAGCCGGCCGTGCACCTCGTCTCCTCTGAGCGAGTAAACCACGGCGTCCGCAAGAATCCCGAAGCCCTTGGAATCACGTCTCACTCCCAGCTCTTTAAGCATCCGCTTCACGCGAACCGTCTGCTCTTCGCTGTCTCCGTCAATAAAAAAAGCACCGTCATCAACTGCCATCGCAAACCACCTCCGATTTGTCGCTCATGCGCATATTGATGATAATGCTTTTTCCATTTTCTGTGAAGCCCGGGAAATATTTTAGTTTTTGCAGGGCTTCGCCTGCGGTTTCCTGTTCTGCTCAGCAGCAGCCGAAAACTCCGGCCTCCGGTCTCCGGCCTTTTCCTGCACCTGGCACCTGGCACTCAGCTTCCGCGGAACGAGCTTTCCGGCCTCCGGCCTCCGGCCGTTTCCTGGCACTTAGCATTTGACCCGGGCACTCGGCGCTTGCAGGACAGCTCATGCCCGCCGGATTACATTCTCGTGCCGAACGCCAGCAGACCCTTGCCGATGAGCCTTGACGAGTATTCCGCCTCAGCGAGCCAGACGGTGTCGTGCTCCTTGAGGTGCGTCATCACCCAAAAAGGACTCACGCCGGTTACTTCGACGTCGGCCATCGAATTGCTGGTGCGGAAAATGACCTTCTTGTCGGTGACCTGCTCCGCGGCAGTGAACTCGGTAATGTAATACTTCTCGTTAATTCTGACAATCACTTTCATCGCAAATATCTCCTTTTATAAAAATTCACAACTGCGAGCGCAGGCCGGTGCACGTCAGGCTTCCGACCGCTGCGCGTTTATGCATCCGGGCGCAAATCCGTCAAGCTTCCCGGGCGCAAAACCCGTCAAGCTTCCCGGGCGCAAATCCGTCAAGCTTCCGGGGCGCAAAACCCGCCAAGCTTCCGGGGCGCCAAACCGTCAGGCTTCCGACCGCTCAAATGAACCCTCAAAGCCGTCACGCCCCGGAGGTCCCGTAGCTGACGTCCGTTAAAAACAGCGCGTTGGGAGGCGCCGTGAAGCCCGCCAGCTGCCTGTCGCCTGTCTCGAGTACCTTCGCGACGGTGCCCGCAGGAAGCCTGCCTGCAGCCACGTCCAGAAGCGTTCCCGTCATTATTCTGACCTGATTGTACAAAAAGCCGTCGCCCGTGAATTGAATTTGCAGCATTCTGCCGCGGTCGTGGCCTAATGTCGGCATTCCGCCGCAAGCTGCGTTTCGTAACGATTCACCGGGCATGACGCCGCCCTTAATGCCGCCGATTTTATTGTCGGGCATTACGCTTGACCGACGCGCCCCGTCGACGGCTGCCTCCACGCTGAATATTGTGCGGATAGTGCTTTTTGCGGGATTCCTGAGGGAGGAAAAGCCGAGCATATCGTGCTTCCCCAAAAGGCTTGAGGCTTCTCGCCGGAGGCGCGCAAGGTCGATTGGCCGTTCCTCGCAGTACACGTATTTCCTGCCGAAAACAGGCGGCTTCGCGTCAAGCCACACGCAATAAGTGTACGTCTTGCGGGACGCATTGAGCCGCGCATGGAATCTTTCGGGGCAGATTTCGACCCTGTCCACGGAAACCGTTTCCGGCAGGTAGCGGTTGAAATAGGAGAGCAGCTCGTCGGCCTTCATTGCTCCGGGAAGCTTCACGTTCGCCACCTGGCACAGGGCCGAGACCCCGGCGTCGGTGCGGCCGGCTCCGTTGACGGGCACAGGCTCTCCGGCAAGTCTCGAAGCAACCGCCTCAAGCCTGCCCTGCACGGTGTCGGTTTCCCTGCCGGTCTGCTTTTGCCAGCCCGAGAACAGGGTGCCGTCGTATGAAATCGTGAGCTTGTAGTTTGTATACTTCATGGTCACAACCGGCTCAAATCAGTCAAAAATCGGAAATACTTTCAAGCAGCGGAAAACTTCCCAGGCCGCGCAAATCAGGCAAAAAGCTGCAAATCTTCAAAGCCGCGCAAGTCAGTCAAAACCGAAAAATCTTCCAAGCCGCGCAAGTCAGTCAAGCCAACCGCACTCAGCCCTCGGCCGTCAGCCGTCAGCCGTTCTTCACGGAAAGGTTGTCGATCCAAATCGGGTGCGCCCTGGAGCCGATGCCGAAGCTCTTGTAAACCGAGATCAGAGAGCCTTCCACCGCGGCAAGCTCATTGCCGCTGCCGTCGCAGATCCTGGCGGTCCTGTAGTAGCGCTCAGAGTATGCAAAAGCCGTGTCCGGCATAAGGCCCTCGTTGGAGTATTCTACCTTCGCAAAGACCTTGCCGTCAAGCGAGAACGTGACGGTGTCCGTGCCGTTGTCGTGCGCGACGAAGTGCCTCAACCCGCCGGCGAGGTCGGCCCCGGTATCGATGATGACGGCGGTAGCCTTGAGGGCCACTGCCTCCTCGTCGAAGCGAAGCACGTATATTTCGACGTTCTTCTCGTCCCTGAAGTTGACGCCGATGCCGCTCCACCCGGCAATAATTCCGTCCGACAACGTCCTGACGCCGTTGTCCTCAAAGAAATTCCTCATCTCGTTTCTCTCGTCGCCGTAGTTAAGAAGCACGCCCGCGAAGAGCCCGTTGGCGCCGCTGTTTCTGACGTCCATCTCAAGCGTGTAAGCCTTGCCCTGAGCAACGAAGCCATCGTAGTATATGGAATCGAACACAAGATTGAACACCGTGTTGCCGTCCTCCACCTCGGTCTTGGAGCTGTTGAGCCCGCGGCAATATTCTATATTGTCAAGCAGCAGCTCTTCGACCGTGGAGTCCGCGGAAACGTCCTCAAAATCGTACAGGAACTCGCTGAAGGAGGCGGAAGCATTCACGCTCTTCTCGACCTTCTCGATCTTAGGAGCCTCGGCCTTGACCAGCTTGCTGCCGTGCACCTCCACGTATTTATTGTAGTACTTCTGCACGTCCTCCTCGCTCTTGAAGGCTCCCATGAATGCCAGGGCTACCTCGCCGCCGTTCTCGTCCGCACAGGGGAAGCGCATTTCGACAAATGCATTTTTGTCGGCAGCACCCGGGAACACCTCGGGAATATTCAGCACCGCCAGATGCCAGTCCCTGTCAAACACCCAGGCGATATCGCCCCACCAGCCGTTTTCGATGGAGGGCCCGCCCGCGGTCGTGATCGGGTACAGATGGTTCGTCTCCCTGATGGAGCTTCCGAAGCCCACCCTGTAGAGGCATGCGAAATACGGATAATCCTCCGGGAAGAACTCATCCTCCAGGCCGTCGTCGCTGAAAGCCACCACGTAGCAGTCGCTGCTGGTCTCCGAGTGGATCGTCACCCATGGGTTGTCGTCGTGGATCTCCGCCCTGCCGCCTGAAACGCTCTTCACCATATACTCGTCATTCGAGTCAAACGCGGTAATAAGCGCGTCAAGGCCGTCCACCTTCGCAACCGGGCCGGGCTCCTTGACGGGAGTGGCCTCCGCAGGATCGTCGGTGGCAGCAGCGGGATCTTCCGTGTTTTCGGAAGGCTCTGCCGTGGCTTCCGCGGGCTTCGCAGAAGGAGCCGCTGTCGCGTTGGACGGCGCATCCGTACCGCCGCCGGGATTCCCGGTATCGCTGCACGCGGCAATCGCAAAAAGCATCAACGCCGCCGCAAGTATGCAAATAACTTTTTTCATGTCAAAGATCTCCTTGTCTCACCTCATCAAGAATGCGAGGCAATAATACGCCTGAATTATATCATAGCGAGGGGGCTGGTGCCAAGAGGAAAGGCCGGAGGCTATAGGCTAAAGGCCTGAGTCCGGCGCGCGTTCCGCGCGAGTCATGAACTGTGAATTATGGGAAGGGAGTTATCGGACGGGAGTTGTGGGGCGCGAGTTATGGGACGGAATTCATGAATTGTGAGCTGCCGGTACCGGCCGCTGCGCGGCCGAATACCGCGCGCAGCTTTCGCTTGGCACAAAAATGCCGGCGGCCGGCACACAAAACCGCCGCGGCGGCAAATCAAAAAACCGCCGCGGCGGGGCAGGAGCCAAAAGGCCATGCCATTGCCGCGGCGGCGTATTCACGGGCCCTGAGGCCCTGCTATCTGTTAGCTGCTGAGGGATCTGTTATTCCTCGTCGGCTTTCTCGACAGTCCCTGCCGGCTCGACCGTTTCGGCTGTCTCTGCTGCGGCTGCCTCGTTCTTTTTGCGGCTCTTGGCCAGAATGACGTTGACGAGGATACCGAGAATCAGAGCGCATGCAACCTCGGTGATGGTGATCTTGCCGAAGGTCAGCGAGAGTCCGCCGATACCGCAGATCAGTATGACGGAAACCGTGAAGAGGTTCGCATTGTCGCCCAAGTCGGACTTCTGGATCATCTTGAGACCGGAGACCGCGATGAATCCGTAAAGGGTGATGCACACGCCGCCCATTACGCAAGGCGGGATGGAGCTCAGGAAGGCCATGAGGGGCGAAATGAAGGAAACCAGAATCGCAATGATTGCTGCGCAGAAAATTGTTACGATGGAAGCGTTTCCGGTGATTGCAACGCAGCCCACGGACTCACCGTAGGTGGTATTGGGGCATCCGCCGAAGATCGCACCGGCCATTGAACCGACGCCGTCGCCGAGAAGAGTCCTGTGAAGACCGGGCTCCACAAGGAGATCCTTTTCGATAATGGACGAGAGGTTCTTGTGGTCTGCAATATGCTCCGCGAATACCACGAAGGCCACGGGAATGTAGGCCACCGCGATTGTTGCGATGAATGACGGATTGACGCTCTTAAGGCCTTCTATGGCATCCAGGAATGTGAACCTGGGCAGCGCAAGGAAGGTGCCGAGACCGACGCCGTTTGCGACGAGGTCCTTAAAGGGCTGGAAGTTGATTACCTTGAGCGCGTCAATGCCCGCGAACGTGCCGATAAGGGTGAAGATAAGCGCGCAGCAATATCCCGCCGCGATACCGATAATGAAAGGAATAAGCTTACCCATTTTCTTGCCGTAGCTGGAGCAGAGAATGACCACGAGAAGGGTGACAAATGCGCACACCAGACAGACGTAAGGATTGGCAAGCACCTGCGGATCATCGACACCTTCCAGAACGAAGGAAGCACCTGTCTGCGCGTCACCGACCGCGTTTCCGGCAAGGGAAAGACCGATAATGGCAACCGTGGGGCCGATCACTACCGCGGGCATGATCTTGTTGATCCAGCGCACGCCGGTGAGCTTGATGATGACAGCAAGTATCACATAGACCAGGCCTGCGAACACTGCGCCGATGATCAGTCCGAAGTAACCGAGTTTTTCGTCGCCCATCGCAATGGCGCCGCTGAAGGCAGCGAACATCGAGCCAAGAAACGCAAAGGACGAACCGAGGAAAACAGGGCTCTTGAATTTTGTGAACAAAAGGTAAACGACGGTACCAACGCCGGCGCCGAAAAGGGCCGCTGACGGCGTCATATGACTGCCTGTTACCTGATTGACTACGCCCGGAACCGCGATGGTTGCGGCCATAATCGCCAGGAGCTGCTGAAGCGCGAACACTATAATCTGCCCTGCCTTCGGCCTATCCTGAACATCATAGATAAGCTTCATAAAAATACCTCCATATCTTGCACACTCCGGTACAAATTAATATATCACACAGACTCTGTCTGTTGTGAGCGGTTTAACGGCCCTTTCAGCCGTAAAGCTCCACGGCCATGCGCTCCTCGTAAGGCGGCATCTTCACCTCGATATGCTCCGTCCTGGACGTGGGAACGTTCTTGCCGATATAGTCGCCCCTTATGGGAAGCTCCCTGTGGCCTCTGTCCACCAGCACCACCAGCTGTATCCCGGAAGGCCTGCCCCGGCTTATGACCGCCTCCATGGCCGCCCTCACGGTCCTGCCGGTGAACAAAACGTCGTCCACCAGCACCACTGTCTTGTTATTGATGTCAAAGCCTATATTGTCGTCAGAGATCCGGGGATTATCGCCTATGCGCGACAAGTCGTCCCGGTAATATTTTATGTCCACCTGCCCCACAGGCGGCTTGATTCCTTCGATTTCGAAAATATGATTCGCAATAATTTCGGCAATGGGGACTCCGCGTCTCTTTATTCCCACAAGGCAGATATTCTTCGATCCGCTGTTCTTCTCGATGATCTCGTGGGATATCCTCTTAAGGGCCCTTCTTACGGCTTCCTCATCCATAAGAGTTGCTTTGTAAACGCTCAAAACACCTTGTCCCTCCCATATTTTTGCTTCCCTGATATTGTAACATTTTTGCGCCCCGAAAGCAAAGATTTTTTGCTCCCAAAGCGTCATTTCCGCCGCTTTTTTTTGCGATCTTTGGCGCCTGTTTTCGCCTGCCCGACAATATAATTTGCGGCCGTTTTGTTTCGTCTCGCAAGCAAGCCCACCGCCGTCCCGGAGAATACCCGGAGAGCATTTCAAAGAGCGCTTCGGGATGCTTCCCCGCGTCAATTCACCGCCGTTTAACAAAGCGCTTCGGAGCTTTTCGAAGAGCGCTTCGTGGCCGTTTCCGGAGACGTTTCCTGATTCCCGAAGCGCGTCTTCACAAGCCGGGCCGCCCGTCGTACGATGCAGATATGCCCGGCCGTACGATGCAGATATGCACGGCACTACTATGCAGCAAGCCCGGCCGACGGCCGGGCTTGCTGCGCATTGTCTTATTTGCCGCTGAGTCCTGCGATGGACTGGGCGAACGTGGAAATCGGCATTGTCTGGAGGGTGATCTTGCCGGGGCCGGTGACGACGGTGTTGAAGAGACCTTCGCCGCCGAACAGGACGTTCTTGACGCCCTTCACGGTCTCGACGGAAATGCCGACGGTCGCGTCTGCCATTGCGAGGTTGCCGGTGTCGACGATCATTCTCTGGCCGGGCTCGAGGTTGTATTCAACCACTGAGCCGTCAAGCTCCAGGAAGGCAATTCCGCTGCCGGAGAGCTTCTGCATAATGAAGCCTTCGCCGCCGAAGAAGCCTGCAGCGATCTTCTTCTGGAAGTGCACCGAAAGCTCGACGCCGGAGGTGGCCGCAAGGAAAGCGGATTTCTGGCAGATAACAGGCTTGTCGGGAGTGATCTCCACAGCCTTGATGACGCCCGGGAAGCTTGACGCGAAGGCGATCATTCCGGAGCCGCTTGCAGGGGTGTAAACGTTCTGGAAAAGGCTCTCGCCCGAGAACATACGGCCCAGCGCCTTGCCCGCGCCGCCCGCCTTTGTTTCCATCCGCATGTTGTCGCTCATCCATACCATTGAGCCTCTCTCGGTGGTGAGACTCTCGCCCTGCTCGGGGTAGCAGATCACTACCGGCATGGGCTCGCCTTTAATTTCATACCTCATAATATCGTCTCCTTTACATATTTTTTTTCACAATTGATATCAAGCTGTCTCAGGCCGCCTGTACCCGGCAGGCCGCCTGTTTACGGGGCCGTGAACGCGCCTTGCGCGTCCTGCTCAGACGAATTCCCCGAAAATAATATTCGCGAAGTCCAGCCCCTTATCGGTGAGCGCAAAGGGTCTGCGGCCGCTGCCGCTTCTCGCGATATAGCCGCCCTCCTCCAGCCTGCGAAGGCTCTCCCCGTACAATTTGAAGGGATCCTCACCGTACCTGGCTGCGAATCCGGCGAAATCCGGGCCATCCGTAAATCTCATGCCCAGCAGCATATATTCGTCCATAAGCTCTTTGCGCGTGAGCCTGACGGATTCCTTCAGGACGGGCCAGGCGGTCTGCGATTTTCCAATGGCGCCATCTGCGGAAAAACCGGCATGCGCCGCACTACCGTCCGCGAAGCTGCCGTCCTCGAAGTTGCCGTCCTCGAAGCTGCCGCCCGCGTCCAAAGATTTGCCGCCCGCGTCCAAAGATTTTTTGCCCGCGTCCAAAGCGGAAGAATCACCGCCGATATACGCTTCAAGGCTGTCCGCGTTCACGAACCTCACGCCCTCCAGAAACGACGCCGCCGCGGGCCCCAGGCCGACGTATTCGTCCTGATTCCAGTATTTGCAATTGTGCCTCGACTCGCGCCCCGGCCTTGCGAAGTTGGAGATCTCGTACTGGCGGAAGCCATTCCCGCGAAGCATCTGCCGCAGCATATGGTAGTCGCCGCGATCCGTTGTCTCCGAGGGCTCCGGCAGCACGCCCTTCTCGATCTTATCGCAAAGCGGCGTGTCAGGCTCGACGATCAGGCTGTAAGCCGAAATATGCGCCGGCCCGAGCGCCAGCACCTCCTCAAGAGTCCTTTCAAAGCTCCCCGGCTGCTCCCCCGGAAGCCCGAAAATCAGATCCGCGTTCACGTTCCGGAAGCCCGCTCTTGCCGCGTCCTCAAAGGCCTCAAAAATCTCGCGCCTGCCGTGGATCCTCCCCAGCATTTTGAGCGCCGCCCCGTCCGTCGACTGAACGCCGAAGCTGATGCGGTTTACGCCGAGCGCCCTGTAATATTTCAGCTTTTCGAGATTCACGGTCCCGGGGTTGGCCTCCACGGTGAATTCACAGTCCGCGTCAATATTGAAGCTGCCGAAAAGCGCCGCCGCGATCTTCCCGAGAATGCGCTCCGGGAGCACTGACGGTGTGCCGCCGCCGATAAAGACCGAGTCGAAGACCCTGCCGCCGGCCGCCGCGCCCTTAAGCCCGATCTCGCGGACCATCGCGTCCCCGAAGGCCTCGAAGCAGTCCTCGCGCCCGGCATAGGACGTGAAATCGCAATAGATGCACTTTTTGCGGCAGAACGGGATGTGGATATATATTCCCGGGTTGCCCATACTATCTGTCACCACCGGTTCAGTCCAGCTTCAAAACGCTCAGGAACGCTTCCTGCGGCACGTCCACGCTGCCGAACTGGCGCATCCTCTTTTTGCCCTCTTTCTGCTTTTCGAGAAGCTTCTTCTTACGGGTGATGTCGCCGCCGTAGCACTTGGCCAGCACGTCCTTGCGGTACGCGCGAATGGTCTCGCGGGCGATGACCTTGCCGCCGATCATGGCCTGTATCGGCACCTCGAACTGCTGCCTAGGTATGGTTTCCTTGAGCTTCTCGGCGATCCTGCGGCCGCGCTGGTATGCCTTGTCCTGGTGCACCACGAAGGAGAGCGCGTCCACGATCTCGCCGTTCAGGTAGATGTCCAGCTTCACCAGATTGGAGCGCTTGTAGCCCTTCAGCTCGTAGTCCAGCGACGCGTAGCCCTTGGTGCGGGACTTCAGCGAGTCGAAGTAGTCGTAAATGACCTCGTTTAAGGGAATCTCGTATGTGAGCACCACCCTCGATTCCTCGATGTAGTTCATGTTGATGAAGGTGCCCCGGCGCTCGGTGGTCAGCTCCATGATATTGCCCACGTACTCGGTGGGAGTCATTATCGAGGCGGTCACCACGGGCTCCTCCATGTAGTCGATCTCCGCGGGGTTGGGCATATTGGTGGGGTTGTCCAGCACCACCGTCTCGCCGTTCATCTTGTGGATGTGGTAGATAACGCTGGGGGTGGTGGCGATAAGGTCCAGCTCGTATTCGCGGGCAAGGCGCTCCTGCACGATTTCGAAATGCAGAAGGCCCAGGAAGCCGCAGCGGAAGCCAAAGCCCAGCGCCTGGGAGGTCTCCGGCTCGTACGTGAGCGCCGCGTCGTTAAGCTGAAGCTTCGCGAGGGCGTCCCTCAGCGCCTCGTAGTCCGCGCCGTCAATGGGGTACATTCCGCAGAAGACCATCGGCTGCACCTCCTTGTAGCCGGGAAGCGGCTCTGCGGCGGGATCTTTGGCAAGCGTCACCGTGTCGCCCACTCTGGCGTCCTGGATGTTCTTGATGGCCGCGGCAATATATCCCACCTCGCCCGTAAACAGCGCCTCCGAGGGCACCGGGAAGCTGGGCTTCAGATAGCCTATCTCGGTGATCTGATACTCCGCCCCCGTGGACATGAGCCTGATCGTATCGCCGCGCCTCACGGAGCCGTCCTTGATGCGCACGTATATTACGACGCCCTTGTACGCGTCGTAATAAGAGTCGAAAATCAGCGCCTTGAGGGGGCCGTCGGGATCGCCCGAGGGCGCGGGAATATGCTCCGCCACAGCCTCCAGCACGCTCTCAATGCCGATGCCCGCCTTGGCGGACACGAGGGGCGCGTCCATTGCGGGGATGCCGATGACGTTCTCGATCTCCTCCTTGACGGCGTCAGGCCTTGCCGAGGGCAGGTCGATCTTGTTGATGACAGGTATGATCTCCAGGTCGTGGTCGATGGCCTGGTACACGTTGGCGAGCGTCTGCGCCTCAACACCCTGCGACGCGTCCACCACCAGCACCGCGCCCTCGCAGGCGGCAAGAGAACGCGATACCTCGTAGTTGAAGTCCACGTGTCCGGGCCTGTCGATCAGGTTGAAAATGTAGTCCTGACCGTTTTCGGCCGTATAGTTCAGCCTCACGGACCGCGCCTTGATGGTGATGCCGCGCTCCCTCTCGATGTCCATATTGTCCAGCACCTGGTCCTCCATCTCGCGAAGCGTCAGGGCCCCCGTCTTCTCGAGAATCCTGTCCGCCAGCGTGGACTTGCCGTGGTCGATATGGGCTATTATGCAAAAGTTACGTATGTTTTTCCGGTTATCCATAGATTTCCCCAAGAATCGTGCCCAAAAGGGCAGCTGTATTGTCGGCCTCCTCCACCAGATTGCCGTCGAAACCGATCTCGGTCAGGAGGCTGTTGGCGAATCCGGAGGCGTTGTATTTGGCTTCCTTCCTGAGCGATATGCCAAGCGTGATGCCCGGCACCTTCTCGTTAAGCTTCTCGCAAAGAAGCATGGCCAGCTTGATATTGTCGCGCCAGCAGGACAGCTCGTCGTTCTGCGACACCACAAAAAGTATCCTGGCGTAGGTCTTGCCGTCCGCCTGCACCGTGGGGCTGTACCGTTTGCCCGTGGGGTACTCGAACGTATTCACGTGAATATCCAGCGCCAGCTTCAGCGTGGGATTGTGACGGATGGCATAGTCCGCCAGCGCAGCGGATCTTTCGTACGCTTTGTTGTAGTCCTCGTCGTTCTTGTCGCCCATATTGAGCGTCCCTACGCCCTTCGCCCTGACTGCGTCAGCCGCAGTAATTCCGCGGCCCACCACGTTCTTCTCCGTCTCATAGCTTGCCAGCGACGGGAAGCTCCTGATCGTACGCTCGTCAGGCGTCGTGCAGTAGGCCTCAGAGGTATGCGTGTAATAGAACAGCACCGAGGGCGAGCCTGCCGCCTTGTTCTTTTCGATGATCAGCGGCGTCGCGAGAATATCACGCAGTCCGAAGCCCGGCGCGTTATAGGGGTTCTGGATCCTCAGCCAGCCCAGGTCAAGGTCCTTCCCGTCAGGCCCGACAACAAGCTCCCCCGCGGTGTCCGTTCCCACGCCGGACGAATACGTATCGCCCGCCGCAAGCTTCCGGGACGCGGGCTTCTCGCCGGACAAGTCAAAAATGTAATAGTCCTCGCCCGTTCCGGGCACCAGCTTGGTGCCGCCGGGCTCCTCCTGCGTGTTCCCGTCGGACGGAGCCGCAGTCGGCGCCCCGTCCGGGCCCGCATTCGTATCCGCAGGCTCCTCGTCCCGGTTCGGCGCGCCGTCACCGGGAGGCGTCCCGTCAGGCTGCGCCGCGTCAATGCCTGTCGCGTCCGCTCCGCCGGGAACGGAATTGCCGGTGCCGTCTGCAGGCGCGACGTCCTGCCCGCCCTTGATCTCCTCACGCACGGACTGCTCGTAATCCGCGAAGTCGCGGTAAGCGCCCAGCACCTCGTAAAGTCCGCCGGCGCTTTGGTTTAAGCCGCCGTTTTGGGACGCGCCGCCGTTTTGGTTTGCTCCGTCCTTTTGAGCAATGCCGCCGCGCCTTCCTGACGCGGGCTCCAGCTCCGTGACGGTGGCCGCCTTCTCTCTCGAAAGGTTGCCCGCAATAATGGCCCCGACGATCACCATCAGCACGGCCCCCATAAGGAGCATCGCCGCACCGTAAAACTCGGGTCTTTCCGTGAGGTCGCTCAGCTTAAGCCGGCCGCCCTTTTTGCGTGAAGGCTTTCTCCCGGCATAGCCGCCTGCACGGGGCGTGTCATCCCCTGAATAACCTCCGTCGTCGCCAAAGAAGCTCTCGTCGGCCCTCGAAGTCCCTGCCTTGGATGCTCCGGATCCGGATGTTCCGGAACTGCTGCCTGACGTCCTTGAGGCCCTTGTCCCGGCAGCTCCGGAGCTGCCTCCTGCAGGTTTCGTCTCGCGCCTGAATCCTGTCTGCGCCGGCCGCGCGGCTTTTATCGGCTTAGCCGTTTTATCCGGCTTTGACGCCGCCGTGCTCCTGCTTGAAGAGGTCCTCGTGGAAACAGTCTCATAGTCATAGTCATCGTCAAGATCGTCAAAAAAGCCGGCCAGATCCACAGTCACCTGCTCGTCAATATCATGACTGCGGGTGCTGTCGGAATAATCGTCGCCGCTGTTATTCGGGTTATTTGGTTCAAAATAAATGTTGTCGTCCATTTTATCTATCAGCGTTTGTTTGCGCTTTCAGAGAGCCACCGCGCAGCGCTTCGGTACTGTCAACTCATAACCCGAGTCCCATAGCTCCCGTCCCATAGCTCGCGCGGAACGCGCTGGCCTCCGGTCTCTGGCCACCGCGCAGCATATTGAGTCCCCACTGAGCGCGCTCTCGCGTGAACCGTTCGTGACTCAAAATGCAGACGCGGGATCCTTTTTATTCAGCGGCTGCCGAGGTCTCTGGGCACTCAGTACCGTCTATCAATTCCTTCGCCGGAACACCTTCTTAAAGCACCTCGCGACCCACATAAACGGCAGCAGCACGGGCGCCTTCTCCAGCACCGGATATTCCTGCTTCATCCTGCTGTATTTCGGAAAAATACGCCGCAGCAATATATTTCGACTGTTACGGCTTATGAGGCGGAGAGCCTCATTGTTATCGGGCAGCTGCTCCAAAACGCCCGAAGCGCCGGAAGCGCCGGAAGCGCCGGAAGCGCTTTTGCCTGCAGCGGCTCCGTCAGCAGCAATCGCACCGGGATCAGCCTCGCCCGCAGCGGCTTCTCGCGCAGACGTCTCACCCTCGCCCGGGGCCGCCTCAGCGTTCGCCCCGAAGCCTTCCAGAAAGCTCATATAATCGGAGAGGTCGTCGTTCCCGATCTTGGCCGCCGCTGCCTTCTCCTCAAAGAAAGGCCGGTCGCAGAAGTCCTTCCAGCGCCTCACCGTAAACAGCAGGTTCTCGAAGGAATCCGCGGCGACATACTCGCCGTTCTCGCGGAAATAGCCCTTCATCACGGCCTTCACGTCGTCCCTGCGGACCTTCTCGAAGCTTCTCGTGTTATCGCCTGCGATATAAAAATAATCCTTCTTAACGGCGACAATACGGTGGAGAACCAGCGCGCTGTGCCGCTTAAAAAGGACCACGTCATAAATGGATGGAGTCCCTGCAAGCGCCTCAAGCCTTACCAGGGTTTTTCCTTCGCGGAGAAGAGGGTACATGCTGACGCCCTTGGTGGGGTAGATGACAAGCCCGTCTCTCTCAAGTATTCTCAGTATGCCGAAAGAGTCCCCCGAAGACAATTAAAAGCTCACTCCTTAATGAGATTCACGGAGCGAAGGCTTCCCAGCACGCTTTCAACGCTCTCTGCGGCCGTTTTGTCATCGATTCCGTACTCTTTGATCATTTTCGCCTGAAGCTCCTCTAAAGTGGTTTCCTCCTTGAGAGCCTCGACAACAAAAGCCGCCGTGGAATTGAGCTTCAGCATGCCGTTGAAGCGCTGCCCGTCAATACCGGCGTCCACAGCCACATAATTGCCGTCGACCCGGCTCACAATAATACCGTCCTTGATTTTCATTTTCTGCTTGCTCTCCTCTTCGAAAAAGTTCGTCAACTGTTATTTTCCCCGCTTCGGCGGGTATGTTTTTCGCGGTTCTGCACCCTCATCAGATGCGCGGGAAGCTTCCGCGGCGCCGCGGCGCCCAGCCGCCGGCATCCCATCCCCCGGTCACTTCCTGCCGGTCATCGCAGCTATGGACAGCACCGCCGCCTCAGGCAGCATGTTGCAGTAGATATCATAAGCCGGAACACGCGCAAGCCTCAGGATCAGACGCATTACGTTTGCAGTCAGCTCCGCGTCCCTGGGCCTGTAGGTCTGCTGCACCAGCATCGGAATGATATCGGCCGCCTTTGCCACGTGATTGCTGTCGCAGCGCTTAATTACGCCGATCGCCTCCAGTGGCGCGGCAATATTATTGCCGATCCTGTGCTTGCCGTTATAGGGCGAGCCGCAGACCATTATCCGGTCCTCGTAAAAGCGCAGGAACGGCTTGTCGTCGTTGATCATCACGGCCTTGTCCCCGAGAAGGTGCCTCCAAAGCGCCACGTGCGTGGACTTCCCGGTGCCTGAGGGCGCCGCGAAAAGGTAAGCCTTCCCGTCCACCATTACCGCGGAGGCGTGAAAAAGAATGATATCCCGCACGCAGACGGCGTCGCAGAACTTGCGCAAAACCGCCAGCGTCTCAAGATATCCCACCGGGTACTTGAGCGGAACGCGGCCCTCAAACAAGTCGGTCTCGTACGAGGCGCGCTCCTCCGCATTAATATCATCCTCCATGGTGCTGATGAAAACCGAAGGCTGCTCGTCCGTCAGAAAATCGCGCCCGATCGACTTCATATCAGGATACAAAGTCTTGATTCCGGCAACGACATCAGCCATCTTAATATTGAATTCGTAATCAGAATTAAGCACTGCGTTCCTCCGAATATGTGAGCATTCTTTAAGCCCGTCAGGCAGGCGGTCACCGGGAAGCCTTCAGGGCAGCTTTACGAGCGTTTCCCGGGCCCTTTACAGTAGTTTTCACCGGCCGCTCCCAACCGTTTTCCCTGGCCGTTTACAACCGTTTTACCCGTCTGTTTACAACCGTTTTACCCGTCTGTTTACAACCGTTTTCACCGGCCGTCCGAAATGTTTTTCCCGGCCTGCTGCAAGCTGCAATTCACTTTTATATTATATAAAAAAAGGACCTTCATTGCAAACGCTTTTACACAAACAATGAAGGTCAAATAAGGCTATAGCGAGTGGAAACTAAGGTTTCATAGGAACCTCCGGCAACAGAATATTGCCGTGCTCATCCACGACTCCGCCTCCGCTGGATGCAATAATATCACAAGGTACAAACAATACTATCTCAACAAGGGGAAACTCGTACCCAACCATAAAAAACACCTTTCCGCAAATACAAAATGTCTGCGAATACAAACACGAAGCGAATTAATAATCAGAATCCATCCATCGGCGGCTCAATCGGACTGGCCGTAATAACGTCCTCTGCCCTAAGAACTATAACCTCAACGATAGGCATTTCAAATCTTTCCATTTATAAATCCCCCTAAAAAAATAGAGTCAAAGCATAAAACCGTAAAATGACTTAAACAGTCGTCAACCTGCAATCAGAAATTATCCCATCCGAGATCATCGATCGGACTGCTGGTTATAACTTCCTCTGTCTGAAAATAAATAATACTGATTTCGGGCTTAATAAACTCTTTCATAATAAGACCTTCATTCCTGAATAGTAATGTGAATGCAATTGACAAAGCTGTCAAAACACGGATACATTTTAACAGTTTAAAAACACCGTGTCAACACCTTTTTTAATTATTTTTCAAGAAAAATCAAAAACTTCCCGAAAAACTCTTCCGCGGACGCAATTACCGGCGCATTCCCGAGGGCTCTGGGCCCTTACGTTTGGCCGGACGGCTTCACGTGCCGTGCAGCTTCCCCAAAATATGCAGCAGCTCGCGCAATGCATTTTCCCGCCGCTACGCTTTTGCCAAAACTGTGCCGCGTCCTTCAAACCGTGCAGCTTCACGTGCCGGAAGGCTTCACGTGCCGGAAGCCTTCACGTGCCGAAAAGCCCGGCAAGGATCGCCTTCAGGAAGCGTCATAACGGGAGCAACAGACCTGCGGCCACGTCCGAAAGCATTGCTCCGAAAGCATTGCCCCGAAAGCCGCCGCAGGTCGCTTAAACCGGAGGGGAAGCCCCTTCCCGGCGCGTTAATTACTGCATTTCAGCACGCCCATCCGGCGCACCGAATCGGCTCACCGATTCATATCACGGATCAGGATCACCGGTTCAGTGCGCCGCGCGTCGCAGCCTCTGCCTTAGCGAAGGAGAATGTACGCCTCGGCGGCGGTGAGGTAAGCGTAAAGCGCCTGGACTAATTGTCCCGCATTGGCGTCGTCCCACTTGGCGTTGATATACGCGGTCAGCGAGTAGGTGACGGTAACGATCGTGCTGCCGCCTGACACCAGCTTGGCCTCGTAAGGTGCTCTGAAGGTCATAGGCATAACGGAAGCCTTAGCGGTGGCGATCTTGCTTGAACCGGAGGTCGTCACTTCGAAGGGAACCGCGTTGCCGTTTCCGTCCGCAAGCACGAAGTCGGTCGAAGCGTCGCAGCTGTACTTGAATTTCAGCTTGAAGCCGTTGTCGAGCAGTATGGACGCAGCGGAAATCGTGGACGCAGCATCCGTGGAACCGGTTCTGGTCTTCACGAAGGCAGGCTTGTCGAGCTCGCCCAGGTAGTTGGCGGTCGACCAGTCCTCATGAGCGGCGGGATTGCCGATGTTGTAGTTCATGAATTCCTGGGCCGCGGTACCGTACTGGAGCAGATGCGCGAGAAGCGCGGTGGCCGCGCCGCCGTCGCCGTAAATGTCATAGTAGCCCTGAGCATAGAGGTCGACAGAGGACGTCTTGGTCTGATAAACGGTGCCATCCAGCACAAGCTCCATAAGGATCTCGTCGGACATGCGCTGAGGAGTAAGCCCCTCGTAAGCAAAATGATATTTGCCGTCGCTGCCAAGCGTGCCGTCAACGGTTACTTCATCTTCGCCGCTGAGGAAGTTCATTTTAACGCTTGTGACTGCGGGATCGAAGATCTCGGCAGACACGTTGAAGGTGATATCCTCGCCCAGCGTGATACCGGCGGAGATAATGCCCTGTCCGAGGTATTCGTAAAGATCCGCGTCAGTCTTCAGGAAAGCGATTTCCTCAAAAGCAACGGTCTCGTTGTGATTTGCTTCACCGAAAAGCGGGAGAACCACGGTTCTGTAGTAGTTTTCGTAATTGTACGGATCGGTTCCGTCGAACGTGGTGTAGATGATCTGCTCGCCTACAGGGACACTGAACTGGTCGTTGGCGAACTTGTAGTTGTTTACTCCGGGAACCTTCGCATAGAATCCGATGTGGTTCGACGTACGGAACTCCGCTTTAACAGCGAAATACTTGTAGTCCTGTGCGAAAACCATCTTGGGCATTTTAGCTTCACACCACATAGCGAACGTCGCTCCGTCGCTGCGTGCGACTACCTTGTCACCCTCGGCGGTAAACGTTCCGCAGTTGGCGATCCACTGGAGCTCGGAAGCACTGTATTTGATCACAGACTCCGTATTGAGGTTTGCGTATCTGAAGTAGCTTCTCGCGGCCCAATTGGCGAATTCGGTTCCGTTCTGGTATACCTTAAAGCCCTGGGCATTGAAATTGGTACCTCCGTCAGGATTATACCAGCCGCCGCAGATCTGCCCTTCGGACTGATTGCCGGTAGCGGGATCAAAGTGGTAGCTGCGGACCCTGATAAGATACCGGCTTCCGGGGACGCACGTATTGCCTAATTCGAGCTCCAGATTCCTGCCGTTAATACGGTATTTGACCGTATTCGTGTAAAGGGGCTCCGCATCCACAGTGGTGTCATAATCGCCTTCCCAGACATATACGTCGTATTGAACGTTGATGTTGCCGGAGTTATCGTCCCACGTAGGCGCAGCGCCGAAAGTGAAGGAATAGAGGACCTTCCCCTCGGGAATCTCAGGCGTCAGGATGCCCGTATCGTAGAAGGCATAAGGAGTCTGCGGATCTGCGGCCGTAGCAGCGCCGGGCCAGCCGACTATTGAATCGTCCAGGGAAATGAGACCTTCCCTGCCGCTGATCGGCTTGAAAAAGTCCGTGGAGGACGTATCGTTGCCGTCAAAAACGATAGAATAGCAGAGAGGTTCCGATCTGGTGTATTCCTGAACGATGCCGGCAAGACCGTATTTGTAATTCTCAAAATATGAAGCCGCCGGGAAAGCAGTATCGTAGTTACCGTACTGCATAACGGGAAGCACGAAGTGTCCGTCTTCGGAAACCTTCTGGGACTTGAATGTCACCATGTATTCTCCGGCCGGATAAGTCCCGCCGAAATCAAGATTCCAAGGCTGCGGATGGTCGCCGTTTGTGATAAACGAAGCCGTGTACAGAATGTTGGAATCGTCATTGACGGTGTTCAGGAAATTATCGGTAAATCTGTAAAGCGTATAGGTAACCTTGATATCAACCGGCTTTGCCCAGGTAAGGGGCAGCACCATAGCCTTCATCGCGCGGGTGGTACTGAACACTGTGGCGAAGCCGTTGCCGGAATTGGTCTCGATCCAACCCATGGAACTCGGGCTTGGGTCGATCAGGAACGTACGCACCGTGATATCGTCGGCGGCAACTGCCGGCAGGATATTTACCAGCGTCAGTATCATTGCCAAAGCCAGCAATAATGCCATTACTTTTTTCATAAAAGTGTCCTCCTATTTAAAGATAAACAATAAAATATAACGGATAATCTCAATATTCCGCAACAATCGCCGGGCGGCGCTCAAGATGTCGCTGCGCAGGCACTACGGGCACGGTACTGTCGTACTTCCCCCGGGCCGCGCGCGCAAAAACGCTGCCAAAGCGTGCTTAATTTAGAAATTATCCCATCCGCCGGGATTGTCAATCGGGCTGGACGTTATGATTTCCGCTTCAGTAAACAATACAACTTCTACAATGGGCATAGTAAAATTACTCATAATATTCTCCTTTCCTAAAAGCGAAATAGCCGATGTTGTCACCGGATTGAATTTTGAACAGCAGCCTGAAAAACTGCGTGAAGAGTAAGACATAAGACGCTTTCGGCGAAACTACCCGCGAATGAGCAGTCGCCAAAAACATGTAGCTGCAAACCTCCACGTTAATTTTAGCCCTTTGCTCAGGTTTTTTCAAGCGTTTTTTGGTTTTTCCGCATATTTCCGCATTTTTTCGCCGATTTCAGCCAAATTCCTGCTTTTTCCGCTGTTTTTGCGCCGATATCTCCGGGATTTGCGCGATTTCTGCTTTTTCTTTCGTCTTCGGCTTCACGGCCGCATTGCCGACGCTTAATGATATGATAAAAAAACCGGTAATACGCGTGCTGCGCGTGAATATGATCCACGGGGATCCAAGGGATCCAAGGTGCTTCACGGTGCTTCACGGTTTTCGGGGTATTTTTGCGTTTTTCGCAATAATTCCGCGGTCATCTCTCAATAATTTTCGTAATTTTCACATTTTCCGCAATAATGAGGCGGATTTGTTGAAAAAATCGCATCAAGTGGTATAATGAATCTCGTGGCCCGGAGAGCATCCGGGCTTTGGCCGCAGCGCAGCATATTGAGCCCCTCGCTGAGCACGCTGACGCGTGAGCCGTTCGTGTCTCAAAATGCAGACGCGGAATCCAATTCGTCGCGGAACGCGCGGGCGGCACTCAGTCTCAGCGCAGCGGCAGACTTACAAAGTCCCATAGCTGACAACTCACAGTTCATAACCCGCGCGCAGCGCGCCGGCCTCCGGCCTCTTGCCTTGCAGCTGCACTCGGCACTGTTAATTATAAACTCACAGGAGCGTGACAAAGCATGATAGAAATTGACGTATTTTCAGGATTTCTGGGCGCAGGCAAAACGACCCTTATAAAAAAGCTCATAAAGGAGGCCTATTCCGGCGAGAAGATCGTTCTTATCGAGAACGAATTCGGCGAGATCGGCATTGACGGGGGCTTCATGAAGGATGCGGGCATTGAGATCACCGAAATGAATTCCGGGTGTATCTGCTGCAGTCTGGTGGGCGACTTCGGCGAGGCGCTTGAGAAGGTCATCAGCGAGCTTCAGCCGGAGCGGATCCTGATCGAGCCTTCGGGCGTGGGCAAGCTCAGCGACGTTATCGGGGCCATAACGAGGCTTCAGGACGACCGGGCAAAAGTCGGCAGCGCCGTCACTGTTGTGGACGCAGGCAAATTCAAGGTATATTCCAAGAATTTCGGCGAGTTTTTCTTCAACCAGATCGAGCACGCCGCCACAGTTATTCTGAGCCACACCGAGGGACTTTCCGAGGAAAAGCTCAGCTATTGCGTCGAGAAGATCAGGGAGCGCAACCCCCATGCGGTCATCGTTACCACGCCCTGGAGCGAGATTTCCGGCGACAAGATACTTGCGGCTATCAGGCAGAGCGACTCCCTCGAAATGCAGCTGAAGGAGCTCGAGGAGGAAGCGCGGCGCGGCCTTCACCATCATCACCACCATCATCAAAACCACGACGGCGAGAACGGAAGCTGCACCACCGGCCACCCCCAC
>JAGDAX010000029.1 GCA_017848335.1 Clostridia bacterium
CCTCGCAGCGGCGAGATTTTAAGGCAAAACCGGCAAAATAGCGCCTTTAAGGCGTTTTTGCCAGGCGAGACAAGCCTATCACGCCGCACTCATGTCAAGAACCTTTCGCGGCATAAACGCCATTTCGACGAATCCATTACGAAATCGGGAGTAGAGCCCCCATCATTTTTCTCTTGACAGTTCCTGATTTAGTATGATAAAGTATGCAGGTGAATTTGTGACAGAAAACGTCGCATTTTCTATCCTTTTAAGGCGAAAAACCCATATTGTTCAGTTAAATATCGCCGATTTCGCCGAATAACTCTTTTTTTTCGTTTATTTTTTAGAACAAAATTTTTCGTTGACTTTTATTTCGTTTAACAGTCGGTTTACAGTCCGGTTTATCGGACCGTTGTCGATTTATATATTCTTTTAGAGGGACGTCAGCCGCGGACAAATTTTATTCATTCGCGGAGTGACTGCCGTGGTTTTTTCTCTTTTTGAGGAAACGAGCCGCAGAACCGTTTAACTTATCGCGGATCAACAGCCACGTAAGTATTATCCTTCAGCGGACCAGGGCCCTCAGAAGTTTTTTCCTTTTCGCGGACCGAAAGCCACGGAAGTATTTATCATTTCCGCGGGACAGCGACCCCCGGAAGGTTTTAGCCTTTTCGCGGGAGGACAGCCCCCGGGAGGTTTCATTATCAGGCGGACTTTTCGGGCCCGTCTTATGCAGGTGATTTTTGTATGTTTCTTTATATCCTGAAGCGAATAGGCGCGGCCATACTTACGCTCCTTTTGATCATGACCATAACGTTCTTCCTCATGAATTCGATTCCGGGAAGTCCTTTTCTCACGGAAAAGTCGACTCCCAAGCAGATCGAATTGGCGAACAAGAAGTACGGTCTTGACAAGCCTCTTCCGGTGCAGCTTTTTAACTACGTCGTCAACTACCTGAAGGGCGACCTGGGAGTGTCGCTTAAAATGCAGGAGGGAACGCAGATAACCGATATTATCTTTAAGCAGGGCAAGTTCGGGCTTTCCATAAGGCTCGGCGTCGTGGCGCTGATTCTGGCCATTGCCATCGGTATTCCGTTGGGAAGTATTGCTGCGTACAAGCGCGGCAAGTTCCTTGACGGATTTTTGAGGGTCTTCACCACCATCGGCGTGGCGATCCCCACGTTCGTTCTGGCTACGCTGCTGCTGTATTTCTTCGCGGTGAAGCTTAAATGGCTGCCCACCAAGAGCGAGAGTCTCGATTCGGTGAAGCAGTACATCCTGCCGGTCATAAGCCTGTCGTCATATTACACCTGCTACATCGCGAAGCTTACCAGGACGAGCATGCTGGACGCCATCAATCAGGACTACATCAGGACCGCCAGGGCGAAGGGCGTGAAGACGCAGAGCATCATTCTGAAGCATGCGCTGCGCAATTCGCTTATTCCGGTGGTCACGTATATCGGGCCGGTGTTTGCCGGCATTATCACGGGCAGCTTCGTGGTGGAATCCACGTTTTCGGTTCCCGGGCTCGGCAAATATTTCGTGCAGTGCGTGCTCAACAGAGACTATACAGTCATTATGGCGACTACGGTGGTGCTTTCCGCGCTGGTCATAGTGATGAACCTTGTGGTGGACATTGTCTACAAGCTCATCGATCCGCGCATCAATATCACCTCGAAGGAGGACTGAGCAATGGCAAAGAAGAATCTTTTCGCTAAATTCAGCCCCTTCCAGGTGGACCCCGAGGAAATTCTCAAGACGTTTAAGATCACGGACGAGGATTTCAATCCCGCCACCGAGACCGAGAAGGCGTCCATCGTGGAGACGCGCAAGAGCGTTTCATTCTGGCGTGACGCGCTCCGCCGCTTCAAGGACAACAAGGTGTCCATGGTGGCTCTTGTCGTGTTCATTCTCGTGATGCTCTTCGCGTTCGTTGGGCCGCTGCTCATTCCTTACGGGTACGGCGACCAGTACCGCAATTCGCAGAACCTGAAGCCTTTGCAGTATTCGGAAGCGGAGGCCGCGGTCAAATCAGTCGAAAAGAAGTTCGACACGGTGCACTCGACGGTAATGCAGAGGGGAAGTCTCAGCTTTATTGACGCGGGCAAGTACTGTTTTAAGTACAAAAACAGGGTGGTTGCGTTCAGGCTCGAGAATCCTCTGGCGGACGGACTGCTGGGCTACCGGGCGTCCACTGACACGATGTACTGGGTGGCGCTGGATGACATAGAGGACGGCAGCATTACGAATTATACCGTGATATCCATGGAGAGCGACGCCGAGGGCGCGGAGCCGATGAGCTTCAGCAAGCGGATATTTCCGCACATATTCGGCACGGATTCCTACGGCCGCGATCTCATGTCCAGGACCATGTACGGCGCCAGGGTGTCGATCACGGTGGGCATCATTGCCGCGCTTATCGTGTTGATCCTCGGATCGATCTACGGCGCGATCTCCGGCATGGCCGGCGGCGCTGTGGACTTCGTGATGATGAGGATCGTCGAGCTTATTTACTCGATTCCCGAGATGCTGGTGGTGCTGCTTCTGCAGGTGGTATTGACGGACCCGCTGAGAAACTGGATCAATAACAGCAGCTCCATGCTGGCCAAGGCGGCGGGCGCGCTCGGCTCGGGCGTCATCAGTATATTCATCACCTTCGCGCTTCTTTACTGGGTCACCATGGCCCGTATCATAAGAGGGCAGGTGCTTCAGATCAAAAAGCAGGAATACGTCACAGCCGCCACGGCTCTGGGAGCCTCAAGCGGCCGCATCATCAGAAGGCACCTTCTTCCTAACTGCGTGGGCCCGCTGGTCATCACCACGTGCCTGCAGATACCGTCCGCGATATTCCTCGAATCGTTTCTGTCATTCCTGGGCGTGGGTGTGTCGGCGCCTATGGCGAGCCTCGGTTCGCTCTGCTCCGACGCGCTTGCTTCGGTGTCGCTTTACCCCTACAGGCTGATCATTCCCACTATCGTACTCACGATAATCGTGCTCAGTCTGAACCTTATCGGCGACGGCCTCAGGGATGCTCTTGACCCGAGACTCAAAAAGTAAGGAGGCGTAAAAATGGAAGAAAAAGACATACTGCTTGAAGTGGAAAATCTTCGTACGTCATTCTTCACGCCTGCCGGAGAAGTCAAGGCTGTGGATGATATTTCATATACGCTGGGCTACAACGAGGTAATGGGCATCGTGGGCGAATCCGGCTCCGGCAAGAGCGTCGAGGCATACTCGATAATGGGCCTCCTCCAAAGCCCCGGCAGGGTCACGGGCGGCAGGGTCACCTTCATGGGAGATACAATACTGGACGTCGATGAAGGCGGGCGTTTTGAGCTCAGCCGGGAGGATATGCGCCAGCTGAGAGGCAGCAAGATCAGTATGATCTTCCAGAACCCGATGACCTGCCTCAACCCGGTATACACTATCGGAAATCAGCTTATTGAGGCGCTTCGCTGTCACGATAAGAGCATCAGCAAGGACGCGGCCAAAGCGCGCGCCATAGACATGCTGGAGCAGGTGGGCATAAACAACGCCGCCAAGAGAATTGACCAGTATCCCCACGAGCTTTCAGGCGGTATGAGGCAGAGGGTCATGATCGCCATGGCGCTTATTACGGAGCCCTATTTGCTCATAGCCGACGAGCCCACTACGGCGCTTGACGTGACGATCCAGGCGCAGATCATCGAGCTCATGAAGAGCCTCCAGGAGAAGAACGGCACCTCGATCATTTTCATCACCCATAACCTGGGCGTCGTGGCGGAGATCTGCGACAAGGTTTCGGTAATGTATGCCGGCAAGATCGTGGAGCAGGGCACGGTGCGGGATATATTTTACAACCCGCAGCACCCCTATACGAAGGGACTTATGCAGTCGACGCCGAGGCTTGACGGCGACGGCACCGAGCGGCTTGTGCCCATCGAGGGAACGCCTGTGGACCTTCTCAATCCGCCGAAGGGCTGCAATTTCGCGCCCCGCTGCAGGGAGTGCATGAAGATATGCCTGAGGACCAAGCCGGTCTATACGACGATCAGCGAGGGCCATATTTCCGCCTGCTGGCTGCACACCAGGGACACGCTCTCAAAAGAGGAGGTGGCTTC
Source organism: Clostridia bacterium (assembly GCA_017848335.1). Classification (GTDB taxonomy): domain Bacteria; phylum Bacillota; class Clostridia; order UBA1212; family UBA1212; genus UBA1212. The sequence goes on from JAGDAX010000029.1 coordinate 4,080, forward strand.
CGATGGACAATGAAAAAAAGGTGCTCATAAGCGTAAGCCGGCTCACAAAGCATTTTAAGGTCCGCGGCGGAGGCGTCGGCAAGAAGCCGGTGGTGAAGGCCGTTGACGACGTCAGCATTGATATTTACAGGGGCGAGACGCTGGGCCTGGTGGGCGAATCCGGCTGCGGCAAGACCACGCTTGGCAGGACGATCATAAGGCTTTACGAGCCTACCTCCGGCAGAATAGTTTACGACGGCACGCCCATTTACGACAGCGACAGCAACGTCAAGGTGAAGATGCTGAACTACCGCCGCAAGATGCAGATCATTTTCCAGGATCCCTCCGCTTCGCTGGACCCCAGAATGACGGTTGGCGAGATAGTCGGCGAGGCCATCGATATCCACAAGCTGGCGTCGGGCAAGGCCGAGCGCACCGAAATGATCAAGTCCCTGCTTGACGAGGTGGGCCTTAACACGGAGCACGCTAACCGCTTTCCGCACGAATTTTCCGGCGGCCAGCAGCAGAGAGTCGGCATTGCGAGAGCGCTGGCGGTGAGCCCGGAGTTTATTGTCTGCGACGAGCCCATTTCCGCTCTTGACGTGTCCATTCAGGCGCAGATCGTGAATATGCTGGAGGACCTCCAGCGCGAGAAGGGCCTCACGTACCTTTTCATCGCCCACGATATCTCCGTGGTCAGACACATTTCCAACAGGATAGGCGTCATGTACCTCGGAAATATGGTGGAGCTGGCGCCCAGCAATGAGATCTACACGAATCCGATCCACCCTTACACCAGGACTCTTATGTCCGCGGTGCCGTTGCCGGATCCCGACAAGAGCCGCGCCCGCAAGAGGATCCTTCTGGAGGGCGACATTCCGAGCCCCATCAATCCGCCTCCGGGCTGCAGGTTCAGCACCAGGTGCCCCTACGCCGAGGAGCGGTGCAACGAGGAGAAGCCGGAATTTGCGGACTGCGGGGGAGGGCATTATTGCGCCTGTCACGCGATCTCGGAGGGAAGGCTTTGATCCGCGGGCTGCAAGGCTTCCAACGACGAAGGCGCTTCCAAAGCCTCAGTCGCTTCCAAGGCATCCAGAACCTCCAAAGCTTCCAAAGCCTCAAGCCATTTCCACAGCCTTTTTAAATTGCATTACTGCGTCCTTTTCCAAGGGCAAGATATAAACTCAGATCGTAAGCTCGCAAACGTTTGTATTATTATCAGCAGAGCTTTCAATATTAAGGAGGAAAAACATGAAAAGAATTATTGCTATTGTTTTGTCATGCTGCCTTTTGATCGGTCTTCTGGCGGCCTGCACAGTAACAACCGAGAGCGAATTTGTTGTGAATGCCTGCATCGCCTCAGAGCCTGAGACGATCGACCCCAGCATTATCTCGTCCGTGGACGGCTCGACGTACACTCAGCACCAGTTCGAAGGACTTATGAAATATAAGTTCCTCACCAGCCAGGTTGCGGATGACCCCAACGTGGTCGGAACTGAGATGACCTACGGTCAGGCATTGAGCCACACCGTTTCCGAGGACGGACTCACTTACACGTTCACTCTTCGCGACGATATCAAGTGGTCTGACGGCCAGCCCGTTAAGGCAGAGGATTTCGTTTACTCCTGGAAGAGGATCGTTGATCCTGCTACGGCTTCCGAGTACGGCTACATCCTCGACGGTATCGTTGAGAATGCCGCAGCCATTCAGGCAGAGGAGAAGGACCCCGACACCCTCGGCATCAGGGCTATCGATGACAAGACCGTCGAGATCAAGCTCGAAGCTCCCTGCGCTTATTTCCTTGAGCTCTGCGGATTCGCTTCCCTTATGCCTCTCAGAAAGGACGTCATTGAAAAGTACGGCGACACCTGGACAAACCCCGAGAACATCGTTGTAAACGGCCCCTTCAAGGTAACTGAGTGGAAGCACGACAGCTACATCCTTATGAGACCCAACAAGGAATACTACGACGTGGACAACCTCGGACCTGACGCCATCAAGTGGTGGCTCAGCGACAGCGAGACCGCTATCATCGCTTCCTACGAGTCCGGCGACTATCAGTTTGTGGATTCCTTCCCGACTGACAAGATCGACAGCCTCAAGGCTTCCGGCGACTGCTTCGTCAACCCCTATATCGGAACCTACTATCTCTACCTCAACTGCGAGAAGATTCCGGATTGGAGAGTAAGAGCAGCCATGACGCTTGCCGTTGACAGAGACAGCCTCGTCAAGAACGTCACCAAGGGCGGCCAGGTTCCTGCTACCGGCCTTGTTGCTCAGGGTATCACCGACTCCAAGGGCAATGACTTCTCACTGGGCGTTTCCGAGCTGGGCGCTCTTTACAATGAGCTTTCCAAGCTTTACCCCGACGCTGACCTTACCACCTATTCCGGCAAGGTTGCCCTCGCCAAGCAGCTTCTCGCTGAGGCTGAGGCCGACGGCTTCGACAAGACCCAGACCATCGTTTACAACTTCAACACCAACGATACCCACAAGGCTATCGCTGAAGCCTGCGGCGAAGACTGGAAGAACGTCCTCGGTATCAGCATCGAGCTGGCCAACCAGGATTGGAACGTTTATACCGACGGTCTTGCCGAGCACAAGTTCGGTGTTGCACGTCTCGGATGGATTGCCGACTACAACGACGCTCTCACTTACCTTGAGCTCGTTTCCACCGGCAACCCTTACAACTACGGCGTATGGTCAAATGGAGAGTTCGACGCAGCCATCGTTGATGCCAAGAAGCTCGCTGCCGGCGAAGACCGCGACGCTAAGCTTTATGCGGCTGAAGAGATCATGTTCGGCGAAGGCGGCTTCCCGCTCTGCCCGCTGTATTTCTACACCCAGGTTTACTGCCTGAAGGGCCTCAGCAACGTTGGATTCACGTCCCTCGGCTACTTCTTCTTCCAGTACGCTAAGGAGAAATAATAAGGCAGCGTTCAATTCGTTCACTGAATTGAATTAACAGACCGGGCCCCGGATAGACTTTAACGTCCGGGGCCTTTGGAACTTTTTATATGGAAAAAAATTACAGGCTGATAATAATACTGTCGCTGGCAGCCCTGTTTGCTGCCGGCCTCTTTTTGGGAGGAATAGTCGGCAGCGGCTCGTTTCACGACGTCGCCGGAGTGCTTTCAACGGCATTCTTTTTGCCGGGCGCAATAATACTCCTCGTGGGGCTCATTACTCTGCTCCTCAAGGGTAAGCTGCCCTGGACGTTGTTCGCGATAATAACGGGCGGCGCGTCGCTGCTGACGTCCTTCCTTTTTCTTATGCTTTATTACCTGGTCTGAGCTTCGCGAAGAGCAAGCGGTACCTGGCACTCATATTTTTGGATTCTTACCCTTTTTGAGGTGTTTGTGCTCACCGATAAGGGATGAATCCTTTTTTTGTTTTATAAGC
>JAGDAX010000030.1 GCA_017848335.1 Clostridia bacterium
GCTTGTGGAAAAATAACGCGCCTTAGCGCGCAGATTGCAATATATACATAGCCGCCCCGCGCTTTTTCACTTCAGCGCGGGGCGGCGGCTTTTATTTGCTGTTTTCCTGACGTCACAACGCCTGTCTGCATTTTCTGAAGCAAGGACGTCTCTGCATATTGTTACACTATTTTCCCACTGTTATTCCACTGTTATCACACTATTTTTCCACTGTTATCACACTATTTTCCCACTATTATTCCACTATTTTTTCACTGTTTTCACTGAGCAGCATACTCTTACCCACCCGTCCGGTCGACGGTCATCACTTGTTCATCAGCTCGCTCTTCCGCTCGTTGTTCATTCCTGCGATCAGCTTCATGCAGCCGTTCACGATGCAGTTCTGAGGATTGTCGGCCACTACGGTGTCGATTCCGGTGGTCTTCATTATGAACGTATCCAGCCCCGAAAGGAGGCTGCCGCCGCCTGTCAGCGTAATGCCCCTCTGGTAGATGTCCGACACCAGCTCCGGCGGTGTATTCTCAAGCGCACGGCTCACGGCCTCCACAATGGGCATCGCCACCTCGCTGAGCTGCCTCTTCATCTCGTCGGGCCGCACCAGCCTGTCCACGGGAAGCCTTCCCGAGAGCTCGAAGGCCGACACGTCGAAGGGCTGCACCCGGGCGTCTCCGTAGATGCACACGTTTTCATTCTTGATCTTTTCGGCGGTGTTGTCGCCCACCAGCATTTTGTATTCCTTCTTCAGGTAGGTCTTGATGGCCTCGTCGAAGGAGCGGCCGCCCACGTTCACGCTGAGCCCCGTGACAATGCCGTCAAAGGAAATGACCGCCACGTCCGTTATTTCGGCGCCTATGCTGACGATCATCTTGCCGCTGGGTGCGGACACGTCAAGGTTCGCGCCGATCGCCGCCGCCAGCGGAGCTTCCACAAAGAAGACCCTGCCTGCCCCGGCGTCCTTGAGGGCCCTCTCGACGGCCCGTTTGCTGACGTTGGTGGCGTTGCAGTGCAGCGGAGTAATGATATCCGGTCTCACCATGCGGCGGATGGGATTCTTGATGGCGTCGTCAAGGAAGTACCCGATCATATTGACGGTGACCGTGTACTCCGAAATCACGCCGCCGCTGACGGGTCGGATAACGGTGATCTCCTTGTCGATCTTGCCGTCCATATTCGAGGCCTTCCTGCCGATGGCCACCACCTCGCCCGTTGCTTTGCGAAGCGCGACCACGGAAGAATCACTGACGGCAATGCCTTTTTTCTCCACTGCTATTTTTACGTTGGCGGATCCCAAATCCACAGCAATATTCTGCCTGAAAACGCCCATAAATGCCTCCCTGTCACTTCTTTATAAGCCTCATAATTGTATCATGCCGCCGCCCTTTTCGCAATCGCCAAATCAATGCCACCCGGTGAAAACCGGCGAAGATCCAAAGACAATTCAAGGCAGGCCGGGGCCATTCGAGGCCAAGCTTTAAAGCCTGATCAAGGTCAGGTCAGAGCCAGATCCCAAGGCCAAGCCAAAGGAAGGTCAGAGCAAAATACCGCCGCAGCAGCTCGACCGAAACAGTGTCAGAGCCAAGCCCCGCCGCCGAGACCGCCGTCTGCCCCCGAAACCGCCGTCAGCCCGCCGAAACCGCCGTTCGCCGCCGAGACCGCCGTCAGCCGCATCAGCTCGACCGAAAACGCCCAAAACAGATTGACATCCGGCCCTTTTGCCGCTACAATACAATCGGACCTTTTAGTCTATAATTCTGTAAAGGAGACATACGAACAAATGAATAAACGAATCCTTGCGCTGATTATCATCGCGATTGTCGCTTTTTGCGTCGCAGCCTGCACAGGCCCGGCTAAAGATCCCTCCGCCACCGACAAGGCGGATCCGGGCGTCAAGACCGGCGCGCCCGAGAGCACTGCCGGGACCTCCGGGCCCGTGAACGAAACTCCCGAGCCCACCGAAACTCCGGAGCCCACCGACACGCCCGAGCCCACGCCTGTCATCGGCAAAGATATTGACGCGCTTATAGTCGACCTGGAGGACCCCTTCAGCTTCACCGAGTGCGCCTGCACATACGAGTACCTCGGCCCCGATCAGCCCTGGCTCAACATCGTCACGGAGACGGGCGACAATCACATCATTTTCAACTTCCCGGAGTCCTTCACCACCGAGGAATACCCCATCGTGGCGTTCAAGTACAGGATCGGCTTTGGCCAGAGCGTCAGACCGACCAACCACTTTTACGCAGTGACGACCGGCGGCGGCCCTATCCCCCAGGACGGCTGGTGGGCTGACGTCAAGTTCGAGAAGGACCTTGACTGGCACGTGGCCGTTCTGAAGCTTAACGAGCTGTTCCCCGCTGCCGCCGGTGACTGGCGCGCCCTCCGCTGCCCCACCGTTGACATTATCGGCGGCGACTATGCGATTGCCTGGTTCGGAGCCTTCACCTCGGAGGAAGACGTCCAAAAGTACGACGAGGAATTCTCCGCCGCATACAAGGACAAGCTCGTCAAGGCAGAGCCCCCCAAGGTCGAAAAAACCGAGGCTATTCCCACTCTCGCCGACAAGTTCGACGGCACCTTGATCGACTTCGAGGACTGCTACGACGGCGACAAAATCAGCGAAGTCGACGCGCCTCCCTTCGCCGCGGTAACGGGTCTCGGCATCTCTGAAATAGTCGAGGACAACGGCAGCAACGTTCTCAAGCTGTCCTACGACGCCTTCTACTGCGAGACTATCGTCAAATCCGGCACCGCCTACACCGCCTCCTTTGACTTCCAGAACAAGGCCTCCGCGGTCAACTTCGGCGGATTCATTTTCGGGTGGAGCGACGAGGGCGACCCCAACAGGGATTTCTTTGAAAACAACGGGCTCGAATACGACAGCGGCGGCTCCCTTTGCGGACGTACCGGCATCGGCGTGTTCTTCATGGGCGAGAACAAGGTCAAGGTCTTCATCAACGTCTGGGACGCCGACAAGAACGCCAAGTCCTACATCTTCACGGACATCGAGACCCCCGTCAATTTCAACGAGGCATACAGTAAGATCACCCTCGACGACGACGGCAAGGGCAGCGTCACAGTCACCTCGGGCGAAACCGTCCTGTTTAAGGTCGAGTATTCCGACGCCGGCCTCAGCGCCGCTGTCGGCCTTAACGAGCAGTACTACAAGTCCGTCAAGATACTCGGCTCCGACGGCACAGAGCTCTGCTCCACCGACAATGCCCTCTTCTCCATCTACAAGACCTTCGCCTTCGGAGCAAGAGCGCACGAGATGCACATCGACAACGTGCAGCTTAAGAGCAAATAATCGCTGAAGATCATCTGACGGCCGCGGCTTTTCAAAAATCCCGGTCAACGCCTGCATTGGGGCGACGCTTGCCCTGAAGCAGTGCGACGGCAGCTCTTTGGCGACGCTTTGGCGACGTTTTGAAAAGCCGTCAATCGAGCAGGGGCTAACAGGCAGCCCCTCTCACACCAACCTACGTGCCGTTCGGCATACGGCGGTTCGATCAGAAACGTAAGGACTCGTACCGGGCAGGGATATCGAAGTATCCGGCCTGTGCGAGTCCTTTGTCGGTTCACGTTTTAAAGAGCCTCCGGGACAGAAGCCACCCGCCTAATGGCTTCCTGAGGCATTTGATCCCCCTCGAAGGAGCAACTTCTCTTAGCGGGAAAAACCACGGACAATAGCAGAACGCGGTGGAATCCGAACCCACGTGCCCTTGCGAATCTGATTTCGAGCCATGAGATCGCAGACCCTCATTGGGTGAGACTTTTCAGGTAGTCTTCCACATTCATAAAGTGAATGCCGTTCAAGTTATTCGGCGCGCCGCGATAGATCACATACTTACCCGTAATTGTTCCGAAGCGGTGTTCGACGGCAGCACATTTGTTTTCGTCGATCAAATGACGGTACTGATCAGGGACAAGCTCTTTGCTATGCTTGATCTCATAGATACTGCAGGTCAGAGCTGCCGGATCGTAAACTGCCATATCGAATTCGCCGACCGCAAACTCAACGCGGTAAACTTCTTTGTGCGGAAGAGCAAGCTTTGTTTCAAGCAGGACGATCTCTTCCATGATGAACCCTCTTACTGTATCGAGAACACGGTCGAGAACGCTCTGACGATTCGCTATATCGAGATAATTGAACTTTTCGTCAAAGATCAGTGACTTAACCAACGCCTCGGCGAGCGCATAACGCATACCGGGCTGACTGAATACCTGCTTTGTTGTGCGCGTGCCGGTTTCCGGCAGATAGATCTGATCTATATCCGTTACAAGGTCGAGAAGCGACAAATACTCTTTGATCTGACTCGCGTGCGCTTCGTCGATCTCGACGGTCTGCTCCTCTTTATCAAGGATGTCCATCATTGTTTTCAGCGAGCGCTCCACCCTTGCGCGGTCAATGTTGCTTTCAAGATCGAGCGGATTCTTTCTGTCCTTCAGCATATTTCGTGATGCGACCGACAGATCTCCGGAACGGAACGTGCGTGTAAGAACCTCTCTCGTGAAGCGATGGCTCATGTCCTCAACGACGCGGTTTATCGCACTCGTCAATTCGCCCTTTTCATAAAGGTCATAAAGCAGACGGAAATGACCGCCTTCCTGATAATACTCCAGTGAATGCTGAATATTACGGGCGATGGCGGTGTTGATATAAACGTCGGCGTTTTTTTTGGATGCGAAGGTCGATTTCTCATTGTAATCGACGCCGCTTGCACTCATCGTGCCGCCGTAACGGATATACTCGTCGATCCCTTTGATGCCCAAAACGTTTTCAAATTCACGGTAAGGGATAAACGTAGTGTGGAGCATAATGCAGCGGTCGTATAGCTGATCCTGTTCGGTAAATACGAAGCCAAGCGAATCGGCGCCGGACAGAACGATCTTCATTCCGCTGGCAGCGTAGATATCCGAAAAGAGCGCCGCACCTTCAATGAAGTCTTTCATCAGAGTCACTTCATCGATAAACACGTATTCAAACCCGTTTTCTTCAAGAAGGCGCAGATCGGCGTTTACCTGAGAAAGCGTGTTCAGTTTATTCAGCTGAAGAAAAGCCGTTTTCTCACGCTGTTCCGGCATCATTTCGAGAATGATCTGGCGGATCATCGTTGTTTTGCCGGTGCGGCGAAGACCATAAAGAACAAAAACCTTATCCTGCTGCCCGCCGAAAACATAGTCATGCAAAGCGCCGTAGCATTCACGACGGCGGTATTTCTTTGCAGGTGAAGCCATTTTGAGAAGTTCATCACCGATACGAACGTAGGTTTTGAATTTGCTTACCGGCATCGTGGTTTTTGCCTTTTTTTCTGTGGTTACGGAACGTTTCAATTCTTTCACCTTTGCCTCAAGCTCTTTGCGCTTTTCGATCTGTGCGCGCAGTTCATCCACCTTGTCAAAATCGATATATGTTTCATTACGCTCGCCGTTTATGGTGACGCGGTGATAATAATATTCTTTTCCACGGATCTTCTTGGTCGCAATTCCGCCCGCAGGCAGTAAAGCGATCTCTCGTTCGAGTTCTTCTATCTCATTTGTTTTATCTGTGCTTTCCAATTTCGCACCTCCGCCATTTGTTATACCCATTATACCCTTTTCAAACGGTTTTGTCAATGGGGTATAACAAAATCGTCTGTAAATTTTTGTCGTGAC
>JAGDAX010000005.1 GCA_017848335.1 Clostridia bacterium
AAAGCGCCTCAGCCGCCCGAGAATACGCCCCGTCGCCTCATATTCGAATGCCGCCTCCTCGGCGTAGACCGTATCAAACATAAAACACCGTCAAAAAACAAAACACCGTCAAACACAAAGCGCCTATTTCAAGGCAAATCCAAAGCGAATTCCAAAGCAGATTCCCAACGAATTCCAAGGCAGCTTCCCAACGAATTCCAAGGCAGATTTCCAACGAATTCCAAAGCAGCTTCAAAGCTTATTTCAATGCAGATTTCAAATATATTCCGAGGCCTTGAGCAGCGCCTCGAAGTATTCCAGCGATGCCTTCCTGTCTCCGCGCAAAGCAGCCGCCTCCTCCGCGACACGCGCATAGAGAGCGCAGGCGTCCGTGCCCGCGAAGCAGTCCCGGCGCATCAGATTCTTCAGTATGGCGCCCCTCGCGAATGACAGATCAAGCGAGTCGGCGATCTCCTCCCACAATTTGAGGAGCCCGGGCGGAAGATCTCCGGCCGCCTCCTTCCCGGCGCATTTTCCGGAAATGAAAGCATGGAAAGCCTCTGCAAAAGGTATCAGGGCCTCTGCTGCGGCATCTGCGATCCTCTCGGCAGCTTCCTTTGAAATGACGCCGCCGGCTTTTTCGGCGTCCCCGATATTGTCGGACACGACCTTCAGCGAGATCGCCCCCTGAGGCCCCAGAAGCATCCCGGCCGTCCTTATCACTCCGTAGGCCTCATTGTCGTAAACCGCAGGAAGGCACTGCAGAATCGATTCGCCGCCCCGTAGGGAAGCCTTGAAAAAAGCCGCATTCCCCTGTTCGGAAGCCGCGCCGTTCACGGTCACAGCCACGCCCTTTCTGACATTTCCCGGCAATATATCCGCCGGAAATAACAGATCGGGGTAGACGTCCCGCTCGCCTTCGCGGACGTATTTGACAGGCAGCACCAGGTCGCCGGGCTTGAGGGAGGCCCCGTTTGAGATATCCGCAGCCGCAGCCGCGCCCGCGATCCCGAAATTAACAAGCACGTCCCCTTCTCCCGCGCCAAGCCTTCCCAATATGTAAGCGGCTCCTGCGCTGCTCTGAAGGAGCCCCGAGCCCGTCACGATCAGAAAGACGTCGCCCGCGGGGTAGTCCTTCTCCCTTTCTCCGTATATCCTGAAACCGCCGCAGGATTCCTTCCCGACAAGGCCCAGACGGCGGATCAGAGGCACGGCTTCAAAAGCCAGCGCGGTCAGATATATCAGCATGGCTCCTTCCCCCATTCAGCGGCGTCCTCTTCGGCCTCTTTAAAAAGCGTGGTGTACCTTTGCACCTCGCGGTTGTTGTCGATCATTATCCGGATCTCCTCCGGCGTGCCCAGCAGGATCGCCATCTTCTTGGCCCTCGTGACGGCGGTGTAAAGGAGGTTGCGCGTCATCAGCGAACGGCTGGAACCGCTTATCGGGATGATGCAATAGTCAAACTCGCTGCCCTGGCTCTTGTGCACCGTGACCGCGTAGCACAGCTCCAGCTCGAGAAGATTCTGCCCCTCGTAGCACACGTAGCGGTTGTCGTCAAAAAGCACGTACAGTCGCCTTCCGGGCACGTCAATGCTCTCGATCTTTCCCATTTCTCCGTTGAAAACGCCTTCACCGGTCACCGCCGGGTCGTCGAAATCATCCCACGTAAGCTGGTAGTTGTTCCGGATCTGCATCACCCTGTCGCCGCACCTGAATACAGTGCCCGTGCCCACGCGAAGCTCCGCCGCCTTTTGGGAAAGCTTCGGATTCAGAGCCTCCTGCAAGGCAAGGTTCAGCGCCTCGCTGCCGCTCTGGCCCTTCTTGTTGGGCGTAATGACCTGGATGGACGAAAAGGGGTTGATGCCGTACTTGTCGGGAAGCCTTTTGGCGGCCAGCGATTTCACCAGCTCGGTGCACTCGTATGTGTTTCGCACGGTCATGCGGAAAAAGTCGCCCTCGGGCTTGTTCATCTCGGGCATCTGCCCGTTGTTTATGAGGTATGCGTTGTAGGAAATGAGGCTGTCCGGATTCTGGCGGTAGATGTTGCGGAGAGCGATCGTCGGGAATCTGCGGGACGTTATGATATCGCGAAGCACCCTTCCCGCGCCCACGGAGGGCAACTGATCGTTGTCCCCGACAAGCACGATCCGCGCGCCCGCCTTCACCGCCTCCAGCAGGTGAGCCATGAGCAGCGTATCCACCATGGACACCTCGTCCACGATAATATAATCCGCCGGCAGCGGGTTTGCGGCATTTCTGCGGAAGCGCACGCTGCTGTCGTCAAGCGGCATATCGCCGTCGCCCGGAGCGCACCGGAAGTCCGGCTCCAGCAGCCTGTGAATCGTAAGCGCAGGCTCGTTGCAGGCCTGCGACATCCTCTTGGCCGCACGTCCCGTGGGCGCGGTAAGAGCCGCCTTGGCCCCCCTGTCCGCCAGCACCTTCAGAATGCCCTTGATGATCGTTGTCTTGCCGGTGCCGGGGCCGCCGGTTATGACGGTAACTCCGTTTGAGGCAGCCGTCACGACCGCCTCCTTCTGTATCGCGTCAAGGCTGATATCGTTTTCCTTCTCGAAAAGCGACACCATCTTGTCAATTCTCCTGCTGCTGTGATCCGGAAAAACGTCTGCCAGCTCCGTGAGCTTCTTCTCGATAAGCCTCTCCGCGTCGTAAAGCTCGCGGATCCACACGCAGGTGACCGCAGCCGCACCTCTGCGCAGATCTTCCGTTGCCGCACCTCCGCGCAGATCTTCCGCAGCCGCACCTCCGCGCAGATCTTCCGCGGTATCATCGCCCCCGGCAATCCTGCCCGCGGCGTCGGCATCATCCGGGAGCCTCATCGTTCTCCTGAACACCTTGCGGTGTATCATCAAATCGTCCACCGCCTCCGCGATCGCGTCCTCCGCGGCTCCCGTGTCGCCGGCGGTCATCCTCACAAGGTCCTCCATCGGAAGGTACACGTGCCCCTCCTGATAGGCTCCCCACAGGATATTCATCACGACAGCCCTCACCCTCTGCGGAGAATCCGCCGGGAAGCCCAGCGCCATCGCCACCTTGTCGGCATTCCGGAAGCCGTAGCCACGGACGCTGCCCACCGCGAAATACGGGTCGTCCTTTATCACGCCAATGGTATCGTCGCCGAAGGACCGGTAAAGGTTCATGGCCACGCCGGTGCCGATGCCGAAGCCCGCCAGGAACACCAGCGTGTCGCTGGACTCCTTGTGCCTCTCGAAGGCCGCGGCGATGGCAGCCGCCTTCTGGGGAGTAATGCCCTTGACCTCCGAAAGCCTCTCCGGAAAAAGCTGGATGATATTGAGCGTGTCGCGCCCGAATTTTGAAACTATCTTGCCCGCAATGCCCGGGCCCACGCCGGGAAGTATCCCCGACGCCAGGAACGCCCTTATCCCGCTCTTCTCCTCAGGCAGGGAGAGGCTGAGCGACGCCGCCTTAAACTGCGGCCCGTATTCCGGATGCTCCGAGAATTCCCCGTGGCACGTGATGATCTCGCCGGCATAAACCTCCGGCATCGTCCCCGTCACGGTCAGATACTCGCCGTCCCGTGTCTCCACGTCCAGCACCCTGTACCCGGTTTCGTCATTCTCGAATATTATTCCCGAAATAGTCCCGACAATAGTCTCCATGCGTCCGCGTCCTTTTGGCCGCCGTTTCAGCGGGGCCGTACAGAATTTACCAATTTTACCTGATTTATCAATTTTACCTGATTTATCAATTTTCCGGTTTTATCAAATCTGCCGGATATGTCAAATTTTCGCAATTATACCGGATCCTGCTGCCCGGCAAAGCCTGCCTGATTCGTGAAATTTACCTAAAAAAAGAGATTTTAAGACGCAACACGCTATCCGGAGCATTCCGCGTAACCGGAGCATCCGTCCCTGCGGGAAACCTGTCCGGCCCGCCCGGGAGTCCCAGCCCCTTCGGCTTCCTTTCCGACGCTTTCTTAAAATCCCTTATCGTGCATTCAATGTGCAATCTATTCAATAATCAGGAATCAGGAATCATGCCTCCATAAGAGCGTCGAACTCCTCGCCCTCAAGCCGCTCCTTTTCGATCAGCGTCTCTGCCACCAGCTCCAGCTTGCCGCGGTTGTCCCTGAGGAGCTTCACCACGGTCTCGTATGCGCTGTCGATGATCTTCTTGACCTCTCTGTCCACAAGCGACGAAAGCTCCTCGCTGACCGCCCGCGTGTGTCCGTAGTCCCTGCCCAGGAATACCTCCCCGCTGCCGGTGTTCATGATCATATTGCCGAGGGCTTCGCTCATACCGTACGTAGCCACCATGCTCATGGCAATATTGTTCGCCGTCTTGAGGTCCGAGGACGCGCCGGTGCTGACGTCGCCCAGCACGATCTCTTCGGCCGCTCTTCCGCCCAACGCCACCGCGATCTGCTCAAAAAGCTGCTTCCTGGTGTAATACGAGAGATCCTCGTCCGGCCTGTGCGCGGTATATCCGCCGGCCATTCCCGCAGGAATGATGGAAACGCGGTTCACCTTGTCGGTGCTGGAATAGAGCTTCACAACGATGGCGTGGCCCGTCTCGTGGTAGGCCGTGAGCTTCTTCTCGGCGTCGGTCATCACGTGGCTCCTCTTCTCGGGCCCGACGATCACCCTGAAAACGGCTTCTTTAATGTGCTCGTTTCCGATCTCCGCGGAGTCGCGCCTTGCCGCGATAAGAGCCGCCTCGTTCATAAGATTTTCCAGATCAGCTGGCGTGAAGCCGGCCGTATTTTTGGCCACCTCTTTGAGGTCCACACCCTCAGCCAGCGTCTTCCTGCGCGAATGCACCTCCAGGATCTGCTCCCTCGCCAGGATATCCGGGTAATTTACGGTGATCTTGCGGTCAAACCTGCCGGGCCTCGTAAGCGCCGGGTCAAGAATGTCAGGTCTGTTGGTGGCCGCGATGATCACAATGCCCGTGTTCTGCTCGAAGCCGTCCATCTCCACGAGGATCTGGTTAAGCGTCTGCTCCCTCTCGTCGTGTCCGCCGCCGAGACCCGCGCCTCTGTGGCGACCCACCGCGTCGATCTCGTCAATAAATATAATGCAGGGGGAGTTCTTCTTGGCCTGTTCGAAAAGGTCTCTGACCCTCGCAGCGCCCACGCCGACGTACATTTCCACGAAGTCGGAGCCGCTGATGGAGAAGAAAGGCACGTGCGCCTCGCCTGCCACGGCCTTGGCGAGATAGGTCTTGCCGGTGCCGGGAGGGCCCACCAGAAGGACGCCCTTCGGAATGCGCGCGCCCATGTTGAAGTACTTCTTGGGATACTTGAGGAAATCCACGATCTCCGCCATTTCCTCTTTTTCCTCCTTTGCGCCCGCCACGTCCTCAAATTTCACCTTGCTGTCGGTGTATAGCCTGGCGCGGCTTCTTGAGAAGGTCATGATCTTGCTGTTGCCGTTGTTCTGCCCGAGAATCATGAGCATAAAGACCACCATGATCACCGCAAAAAGCGCGTAGGGGACGTACTCCACCCAGCCCGGAACGTGCGACACCGTCTCGTTGTACTTGAACGAGGGCGCCTTCTCGGCATTCGAGATCGTTTCCGTCATGAATGCCTGAAACTCCGACGGCGACACAACGTCCACCGCATATCGGGTGCCCTTTTTGAGCGTCACGGTTTTGACGGCGTTCTTGCTGTCTATGCGCGTGACCTCGATATCCTCGTTAAGCGTCACCTCGCAGTCCTTGACCCCCAGCGTCACCGTCGCCAGCTTGTCATTCTTGAGCGCGTCAAGGAATTCGCCGTAGTGCATCGCGGGCAGCGGTATGAAGCTTCTCACGATCAAGACTATGAGAATCACCGCAAGTATCATTATTACGTAAAACGAAAAACTTTTTACTGCTTTTTTCAATTCGTTACCTCTTTAAACGTTCGTGTTCTTTTAAGCTGCGTGGGCAGGCGGAGCCGGAAGATCCCGGCCCGGAGCCGGCAGATCCCGTGACTCCCGTGAAGCCTGTGACTCCCGTGAAGCCTGTGACTCCCGTGAATCCTGTGACTCCCGTGAATCCTACGACTCCCGTGAAGCCGTGAATCTCAGGGCCTGTAGAGCCTGATCTCCGGGAAATTGCGCATGTGGTCGTTGAAGTCCAGGCCGTAGCCCACCACAAACGCGTCCGGCACCTCGAAGCCCACGTAATCCACGTGGAGATCCTTCACGACCCGCCTGGACGGCTTGTTCAGCGCGGTGCAGATCTTGACCGACGCGGCGTTTCTGTTCTCAAAATAGTGAATGAGCCTGCTGAGCGTAAACCCGGAATCGATAATATCCTCCACGATAAGAACGTGCTTTCCGGCCACCTTTACGTCCGCGTCCTTTAAGATGCGCACCTCTCCCGTGGTCTCCGTTCCCGCATAGCTTTTGGCGATGATAAAATCCAGGCTCAGCGGTATGGTGATCTCGCGCACCAGATCGGCCATAAAAATAAACGACCCTCTGAGAACGCCGATCACGACCAGCTCCTTGCCCTCGTAATCCTCGGATATCTGCCGCCCCAGCTTCTTGACCATCCCGTCAAGCGATTCACGGCTGATAAGTATTTCCTCGCATTTATCGTACATCTCAACCCCTCCGGTTCACTTCAAGGCTGCCTGCTCATCAGGCTTACTGCAATCTATAATTATACAACTTTTCGTCTCTTTTTGTACAGCGAAAATGTCTCCCCGCCGCACCCCGAAAACGTGGCAGATCCCGCAGGAAGCTTCGCCTCCGCGTAAATTTTCTTCCTCGCAGGAAGCCTCGTCTCCGCGCGAATTAAGTTCCTCGCAGTAAGCCTCGCCTCCGCGCGAATTACCGCCGCGTGAATCATCTTCCTCGCAGGCCAGCACGTAAAGCCCCGGACGCTTCAGGGCATCAATTCCGGCGTCGCTGAGAAACCTTCTCAAGGATTTCCTTCCGGGTCCGACAAGAGGTTTAATGACGTCCCCCTGCTCCTGATGCCTTATCACAAGCCGCAGTCCCGAAGCAAGCAACGC
>JAGDAX010000031.1 GCA_017848335.1 Clostridia bacterium
AAAACCGGCTCCGAAAACTCCGGGCTCAAAAATTCCAAGCCCCCAAAAAGCCAAGCCGCAAAAAGCCCCGGGCTTCCTTATTCCGAAAACCGGAGCCCCAAAAGGAGCTCCGGCCTGACGTTTAAACCGCAATATTATTTGACACCGTTCTTGTCGGCAGAGCCGAAATCCTCGCCGCCGAGAAGGTTTCCTATGAGCTTGCCTATCTGGAAGCATTTGAGCTTGGCCTCTGTCAGAGACTCGGTGCCGGGGCCGACAGCCCAGACGTTCACCTTGTCGGAGGTATGGGCTATGGTCGTAAATCTGTAAGGCAGCGTATTCCAGTCGACGTCGGGATTCTTCTCCTGCGCAATCTTCTCTGCTTCATACAGGCAATGGAGCTTCGCGTTGGTAAGGCACCACTCCTCCTGAGCAATATAGGGACTGGTCTTCTCGTTCTTCGCGATATAGCTGTCTGCTTCCTCTTTGGGAAGGAGTCCTCCCGTATTGTGATCCGCGGTAACGATGATCACAGTATCCTTGTTTTCGTAAGCGTACCTTAAACCTACCTCGATAGCCTTGTCGAAGGCAACCATATGCCTGGTAAGTTCCATAATATCAGCGTTGTGCGCGATCTCATCCATTGCGCCGCCTTCAACCATAAGGAAGAAGCCCTTGTCGTTCCCGGATAGCATCTTGATCGACTGCTCCGTCATCTCCGCCAGTGTAGGCGTCATCTCCGCGTCGACCTCCCAATAGTCGTCGGTCATGGTGGCGATAAGTCTGCCGCTGCCGTCAAACGAGAGCACGTCCTCCCAGGAAGTCACGTATGTGACGTTGTTTTCCGCAAGCTTGTCCTTGTACTCCGGATGCTCGTCGAAAAGCTTGTCGTACATGGCCTTTCCGCCGCCCATAATAAAATCGGCGACGCTTGTTTCGATCTGAAGACCCGCAATAACTGACTCGTCATTCCTGTTAGGCGCGTGTACCGAGAATGTAGCGGGCGTAGCGTCCACAATACTCTCGCTTGTAATAACGCCTGCGGATTTCCCAAGCTCCTTGGCAAGCTCCACGACCGTCTTGACGTCCTCACCCTTGCTGTTTTGCGCAATAAACTTCCTCTTGCTCTTGTATCCGGTAGCCAGAGCCGTTCCGCCGGAAGCGCTGTCAGGCTCACCCTCAGTGCAGAGAACGTCCACCGTACCGAAAACAGGCAGATACTCGAAAGCAAGCTTGCCGTCGTAGCGGCCGCCGGTAATGGCATCCGTCGCCGGAACGTGGTTCATTCCCATTCCGTCTCCGATATAGAGAATAACGTTTTTGATCTCACCGAATTCAAGACTTCCGAGCGCCGCGAGAATCTCCTCCATCGGAGTAACAGGCGCTTCAGTAGGCGCTTCCGCGGTGGGAGCCTCCGTATCCTTCGGAGCCTCTGTCGGCTTGTCGACCGAGGTGTCGGCGCACGAAACCGTAAAGAGCATAAGAGCCGCCAGCAATAACGCGGACAATGCCTTCAAAATATTTTTTTTCTTCATAACCACAATTCCCTCCGTAATAAATTTAAACGAATTGCATCTGATACCAACAGCCGGCTTGTCTCCACGTAAAAGCCGCACAAAGGAGCCTGTCCTTAAAACCCTGCGTGAACGCCTTACGGAAACGCCTTATCAAAACAGCTCAACCCGTGATCTGCTGTTCGACCAGACTCTTTCCGCAATATTTCTCCCTCAGTCTCGGCTTCTCGATTTTGCCCGTGGGGTTCCTCGGAACGCTGTCGAAAATAATCCGCTTGGGTCTCTTGTATTTAGGCAGATCGGCGCAGAAATCGAGAACGTCGATCTCAGTAAGCTCCCTGTCCGGTTTAACCTCAATAATAGCCGCAGCAATTTCGCCCAATCTGTGATCCGGCAGCCCGATTACGGCCACGTCCTTGATGTTGTCGTTTTTGCGCAGATAGTCCTCAATCTGCACGGGATATATATTCTCTCCGCCGGTAATAATGACGTCCTTTTTGCGGTCCACAAGATAGATGAAGCCGTCCTCGTCATACTTCGCCATGTCTCCTGTATAGAGCCAGCCGTCCTTGAGGATCTCTGCCGTGGCTTCGGGATTCTTGTAATAGCACTTCATGACTCCGGGGCCCTTCACGGCCAGCTCGCCCACGCTCATATCGTGAATCTCGTTTTCCTCTGAGTCAATGATTTTCGTCTCCCAAAGGTATCCGGCCTTGCCTATGGCGCCCACCTTGTCAACGTTCTCTATGCCGAGATGCACACAGCCGGGGCCGATGGATTCGCTCAAGCCGTAGTTTGTATCATAATCGTGATTCGGAAATACCTTCTTCCAGCGGTGGATAAGGCTCGGCGGCACAGGCTGCGCACCGACGTGCATAAGCCTCCACTGCGAAAGATTATAATCTGAAAGCCTGATATCGCCCGCGTCAATGGCGTCCAAAATATCCTGAACCCATGGCACCAGCAGCCACACGATAGTCGCCAGCTCGTCCGAAACGGTGCGGATTATCCACTCGGGCTTGATGCCCTTGAGAAGCACGGCCCTGCCGCCGGTCATAAGACTGCCGAACCAGTGCATTTTGGCTCCGGTGTGATAGAGGGGCGGAATGCACAGGAACACGTCGTCCTTGGTCTGTCCGTGGTGGTTTTGCTCCGTTCTGCAGGAATTGAGAAGCGCTTTGTGCGAATGCAGTATCGCCTTCGGGAATCCGGTGGTGCCGGACGAGAAGTATATTGCAGCGTCATCGTCCTCGTCAAGATCCACTGCGGGCGCCGAGGATGAGCAATAATTGATCATTTCACCGAAGCTGTCCGCATAGTCCGGATGATCGTTTCCCACAAAGAAGAAATGCCTGATCATGCCCAGCTGGTCACGAATGCCGTCAATGCGCTCTACGAATTCAGGGCCGAACACAAGCACCGTAGAATCCGAAAGATCCACGCAATATTTGATTTCCTCCTTGGTATATCTGTAATTCATGGGTACCGCGAGGGCTCCGGTTTTCAATATGCCGAAATACACAGGCAGCCAGTCAATGCAGTTCATGAGAAGAATGGCCACCTTATCGCCCTTTTTAACGCCCCTCGTCAGAAGCAGGTTTGCAAAACGGTTGGATTTTAAGTTGAATTCGCGCCAGGTCATGCTCTTGCGGAATTTCTCTCCCGGGCTTGACTCGATAAGACCGTACTCACGCCAGTTTTTAGGCTCCGCCTGGGGATTGATCTCAACAAGAGCAACGTCGTCAGGGTATATTTTCCCGTTTTTTTCGAGAAAGTCCATAATTACCATAATAAACCTCTTTCGCTGCAAACCAACCGGTGATCTGCAAAAATATGTTCCCGAAAATTGTAGTTAATATCGTCCGCGCTGTCAACTGTTTTGCGCGTTCGGAGCATTCCCGGAGCGTTCCCGGAGCATTCCTTTTGGGGCATTCCCGAAAACGCCGGTCGTTCCTTTAAATGATCCGGATCGACTCAAAAAACAATCTGTCTGCATTCACCCGCCAGCTCCTCAGGCTCAACGTCAATCATATCCGTAAGCGGCGACAGCTGCAGCCCGTCAATATCGTACGTAAGGGCTCTTTTCAGCCGCTGATTCGCAATGCCGAGAAGCAGATCCCCCGCAAAATACTTTTTCCCCTCCGTGGCAAAAGCTTTTTCCTCGTGAAGCGCAGGAGTGCTTTCTTCCTTTCGTATGAGAATCGGAATGCCGGCAGCTGCGTTTATCCTGTGAGCGGAAAAACCGCTTCCGTTGTAAATATGAATCGTGCCCTCATAATTCTCAGACGGTTTAAAGACTATCTCAAATCCGTTCCCGTATGGAATATTGCTTTTGAAGGATACGGTAAAATGCCCGTTGTCGTAATAATACGAACCGCCGAAGAGCAGATAAATATCCTTCCCGTCGGGCGACGCCACAAGGTTTTCGGCCACCGCCTTAATACCCTCCGCGCCCCGCATCGTGCAGCACCAGTAAGCCTCCGAGAGACCATTCCCGTGCGGCCTCAAAACCCTTCCGTAAGGCCCCGTGTTCCTGTCCGTGCCGAAGCCGCCGTTCGATCTCTGCGCATAGCAAAACGCGTTGTAATAGATTCTGTGAGCAAGGCCCGGATAATTCTCATTGCCCGTGCTCTTAAAGAGCATCAGCGCGAGAATAAGCGAATCCGTAATCGCGCAGGGTTCAGTCCACGTATCCTTCCTGCCGAACCAGTTGAAATTGGCATAATTCTCCGTCATGCCTTCCCTGCAGTAAATACCGAAAATCCTTTCGGCAATCTCAAGCAGCGCAGCGTCGCCTGTGGCCTCGTACATTCTTACGATGCCCCTTGCGGCGGACAGAGCAGCGTGAGTCTGCATGTTAGCGGCCACAAAATCGATCTCCGCAAACTTCGCGATCATCTCGTACAGAAGATCCGCCACCCTGCCGTCCTTCTTAAGAAGGTAATACTGCGACAGCCCGTCAAGGCACATAAATGCGCATCCGATGTCAGAGGACAGTATAAACGCTCCTCCCGTCCCGACAGTCCTGCCGCTGTATGAGCCCTCCCCTCCGCGCAAAGTAGGATCCAGAGGATAGCCCGTATAATATCCCTTCGCCGGAAGATAAAGATTTTCGACAATACGGCTCACCGTCCCGAGAATATGCTCCTCTCCGGTAATGAGATAGTATTCCATAAGCCCGCGGATAAACCAGTTATGCCCGGAGAACTGCTGCTCGTCAAATATCCCTTCCGGTAAAATCCTCCCGACGTATCCTCTCGCGTTAAGGCGATTCGGCACGTCCTCGATCATCTCCTTTAGATAGGCCGGCGGTCTCTTCTGAACGCGGTAATGCATAGCAAGTGCAAGTATTGTCCTGCCTTCCCAGTCTCCCGGCCAGCCCGCCTGGTCCATCGAATAAATAACGTCCGGCCTGTAAATGCGGCTCGAGAGTCTGGCTTCATTCTTCACCGCACGGTAAAGAAGCTCGCCGTAGATCTCCGGAACGGAATCAGTTAGTCTAATCATGCAAAGAATCTCCGATTTTTTATGGTTTATTGCCGGGCTTGCGGACTCTCCCAAAAGCCCTTGCACCTGCGCATATCTGCTCCGCAGGGCTGCCCCGCGAGTCTCCTCCGTAAGCCGCCCCAAGGGCTGAAGTAATTATACCCTGCTGACCTCTCCGTTTCAACGCGTTTCAACGCGTTTCGACGCGCTTCAGCGCATTCGGCGCATTCCGGCAAACTCACAAAGCCGCTTACAACACACCCGCAAAGGCTGAAAAATGCTTTCATCGGTGCCTTACACCAGTCCTGCCTCCGCCTTCATTGCTGATCAAAACCCGTCAACGCTTGCCGTCCGAACCCGACTTCCTGTTTTTACGCTTGACGATAAGCAGCACCGCGGACACGATTATCACTGCCACGCTCGCCGCAAGGATAATGATCTCGGGAATGCTTATTATCGCGCTGTCTCCTGTTTCGGGCTGAACGCTCTTCATGACAGGATTCCGGGTGTACCAGACCGTCACCTGCTTGTCGGTGTCCAGCATATCGCCCGCGGGACTGTCCCCTGTGGTCTCAGGCAGACGCTCGTAGCCGTCGATCAGCTTCATTGTCGTGCCGGTGTAATCATAGGCGGTAAAATGCTCCTGCGTGCCCGTCAAGCTCTCTGCAAGCTCTTCGCCGGTGGCCTTTTCGCGGTAATACACCGTGACGCTGTTGTCGTAGGCATAATTGAACACTATGGATTTGTCCGTATCCAGGACGCCCTTCTCGCCGTCGCCGGAGCTTGCGGCGTAATAGTAATCTGTATCGTTGTAATCGATACTGTCGAGCCTGTTTGTGGTCTTGTCATAGGCGGTATATTTTTCGTCATAAGTTACGGTCTCCCTGTGAATTATCTCGCCGGTGTATTTGTCCCTGTAATTGATAACGATGCTGTGCAGATACCCGTACACGATCTCCACCGTTTCGTCCGCTTCAATGCTGTCCTGCCTGAGAAGACCCGTCCTGACCTCGCCCAGCTCAATAAATCCATTGTCGGAGTCACCGTCCCTGAAAATATATTTGATGCCGTTCTTTTCGATCGTAAGATTCCCGTCAAGCACGCTCCCGAAATCATACGGATCAAGATGCTCCACGTCTTCCGTGAAGGCCGTCATTATCTCGCAGATGCTTCCCGCCTCGTATTCGTACTTGTCCAGGAACAGTACGGTGACCCTGTTGTAATACCCGTAATAGACGGTTATCTCGACGCTGCCGTCGATCGTGCCCGATAACAGATCCTCTCTGTCGCAGCTGCCCAGAGAATACAGATATGTGATGCCGTCCTTTTCGATCTCGTCCACGAGAAGCGAGGTGCAGTCATATGAGGAGAGGTGTTCTATCGCGGTATTGCTGAAGGAAGTCTTGATGGGCGAATTGTCGTACTTGCTGAGGTAGTTCACCGTGAGAGAATCATAATACCCGTAATAGATATCTATCACCGTATCGCCCGAAATATTGCCCGCCAGCAGAGCCTCTTTCTCGCAGCTGCCCAGTGAGTACAGGTATCTTTTTCCGCCGGACTCTATCTCCGCAAGAAGCCTGCTCCTGAAGTCATAGCCCGTGCCGTTTTCTATCTCCTCGCTCACGAATGAGGTCTTTATCGGCTCCCCGGTATATTTGTCAAGATAATTCACAGTCACCTTAAAGCCGTATCCGTAATAGAGATCTATCACCTTGTCGCTCAAAAGCCGCCCCGATATAGCGTCGCTGTCACCCGCATCAATATGCTGCGCTGTCACGGCTTCGTCAAAACGGTATTTCGCCAGGTCCTCGCCTAAGTCTCCAAGCTGCTCATAAATAAAATTGTGCGAGCTGCCGTCAGCTGTCGTAAAACCGGAAATATCATAATCACTTCCGTGCTCCAAGGCGGCTGCGTTTTCGCCTTTAAGAACAGTTCTCTTTTCGACGGACGCCCTCTCCGCGACTATGGTCACAGGTGTTTTAAAGGACGCAATGGGAAGCCTTCCCGTGAAGATGCCGCTCTTATTGACCGTGCCACCTTCGCCTGCCGGGCAGCCTTCGCTGACCGTGCTGTCGTCGCGAGGTCCTCCGTCCTCCTTGGCCTTTTCCAAACCCCCGGCAGTCTTAATATATGCACCCTCAAACAGCTTCAGCCCGCCCGGATATCCGCACCCTCCGGATATGAATATCAAAAGCGCCAGCATCGGTAATATTATCGTTTTGATCATATTAATTCTCATTTTCAGTTCTCCTTAACGTAATCAGTCAAACGTCTTCAGACCCTTCAGCTTCCGTCATCACGGTTTCGCTGAACATTATTTCATTGGTGTACTTATCGCGGTAGTTTACGGTTATCCTGTGGAAGAAGCCGTAAATAACGTCCGCCTCCAGATCCGCGTCTCCCGCCGTGCCGGAAAGCGGGTCGCCTGACAGCTCTCCCACCGCGATCCCTTCAAATTCATAATAGTATTCCCTGTCCGCGTGTATATTATTATTGGCGGTCACGACGTCCCTCTTGTCGTAATTCCTGCCGCACACCAGTTCACAGACAATACTTTCCCTGATGGGCGTTCTTATTCCCTGGCGGTAATCGTATTTATCCAGGAAATTCACGGTCAGCTTGACGGTTTTAACGTTGAATACCGCGAGAGCGGCTGTCTTATCGCGCTCCAAAGTGACTTCGCGGGCACCGCCCTCCGACCGGACCCCGTTGTATTCAGTGTGAACCGAATTGTAACGCTCCGGATACCCGATAAGCTCGCTTACCGACCATTGACCCTCAGGAAGGCCCTCCACCGTTATTTTTCTCACCGTCTCGCCGTTTTGCACGGCGTCCACAGCAGCGACAAGTATCCTCCCGGAGATAAGATCTGCATTGGCGGACTGAACGGTACGGGGGCCATCGTTTCCCTCAATATCAAACCGGTCGGGACAGATATTTCCTGACGAGTCGATATATGCCTGTACCTGCTTTCCGTCAACGCTGCCCGAAAGGCCGAAATACGTGTCCGTGAAGTCGCCGTCCGAAGCATATTTGACGATCTCCAGCAAGGTGCCGATCCGGCTCATATTGTAAAAGGTCACGCCGCAGGGTTCGCTTCCCGCCTGCACGGTGACAGTTGCTTCGGTCTGCGCCGCCGCGTAGTCGCCGTTCACGCAGGTTTCGAGAAATCTGTCACGGTCGCCGCCGATCACCTCTTTTATCAGGTAGTTCCCCTCCGGCAGACCCGAAAGCGTAATCGTCCTCTGATATCTTCCCCCTTCAGCGGCTGAGGACACCGAAACTTCAAAGCCCGCCGGGATGACGCTTCCGTATCCTATCAGAAAAATCTCCGGCGATCCCTGCCGGTAAGCCGTCACGACGGTGCCCGTCACTTTGCTGCCGCTGCAGTCCAGCGTGATATTGATCCTTCTGTTAGAATCGTCAAGCCCCGTAATAACGAAATACAGGCCGGTAAAATCGTTTATATCGGTCAGCTTCCTGATTTCAAGCTTCCCTGTAGAATAATTGTTATTCACCTTCACAAGGTTCTGACCGTCTCCTACGGTCAGATAATAAGCACCCCCTGCGCCTTGAACGATTCTCCCTCCGGGCGACGTGATTGCCCCGTTAACAAAGCCCGTTCCGCCGTTCTCCTCGACGATTTTGTACGTACCCTTGCGAAGTCTCAGCTCCGCCACCCCTTCAGCGTCAGTAACCACTTTATAGGTCTCGCCTGGCGTATTTCCCGTTCCGGAGGCGGCCGTAACCGTAAATTCAAAACCGCTGAGGTCTGAAACGTCGCTTCCGGGGCCACGGGACGAAACCGACTTCTCGATCCTGACAAGCTCCGCCTCCGAAACCTGATAACGAAGTCCGACTCCTCCCGCCTTGATCTGGTCAGTCACGTAATGTGCCGCCGTCGCCCCGTGGGATTCGATCCTGGGCATGCTGTCAAGATTCGGATAGCCGAACCAGCCCTTCGAAACGTATGCCGACGCAGGAAGATTCTGGAACAGCGCCGCAAGCCCCATCGTAAGAAACGTGCTGCTGACCTTGGCCTTGAGCGCCGCCTCCGAAGGTCTGAATATCGCGTCAACGTTGCTCTGGTTGCTGGTAAAATTATACCGTCCGCAGATCATTGCCACGCCTATCTCGGTGGCCGTTAGCGCCATGGCATGCCCTGAATTTTTGAGCTGAATCGTGATTACAGGCTCATACTCGATCACCCAGGGCACGCAGGAGGTGTGAATTCCGTCTGTTCCGCGAATCGCCGTAAGCATATTGGTTCCCCATTTGCTCCCCGGCGCGGTTTTGCCGTTGATCGTGAAGCTCTTGGACGCGAGAATATCGTTCACGGACCCTCCTGCGCTCTCCGCCGCCAGACCGATAAGAACGTCCGACACTCTGCCCGACGAGAAGAAGCTCACAGCGGCCTCGGTATTGCCCCCGAAAAGCGGAATTTCAGGCACCGCGAGGCTGCCCGTCAGCTGCCTCTGACTGCCGTCAAAAACAATGCCGGAAAGCTCCCTCATCGTCCCCTGCTTGAAATATTCAGAAGCGCTGACCGTGCCGTTGATATACCCCTCCAGGTTGTGCCTGTACCATTCCTTGTCCCTCACTGTAAGAAAAATCTTATCAAGGCTGTAGTTCTGCGCGGCAAGCCCCGCCCCCCTCGTGGAATCCTTGTACAGGTAGAAGGTGTTTCCGAACTTGTAATAGTCTTCTGTCAGGCTCTGGCTCCCGAGAATCGAATCGAAGCCGGAAGTCTCCGAGGATATCGCAAGCGTGTCGCTTTTCCCGACGTACACCGTAATTTTCCACATGCAATATACGTTCATGTAGCTCCCGTTGCCCGGCGCGCCTCCGATGGCGGCACCGCTTCCGCTGATAAGGTCGTTCTCGTCGGTAAAAGCAGTGACGCCGAACCTGAGAAAGCAGGTCAGACAACATAAAACGAGTATTAAAGAAACGATGTGTTTTCTTTTTAAAATTTTGTTCACATTTTTCCTCCTTAAAAAACAAAAATGCAGCGATTTTGAAAATAAATGCTGCATGACCGGTACGAAATTTGGTAAATTATTTTGTAAAGTTTTTTGGTTAAATTATTCTGTGACGGCAAGGCCCGCGAAGATCTGCGTTCCTGCCAGTATCAGAGTTCCCGCGAAGCGCCAAGCCCCGGCGCGGCTCTGCGTTCCCGCGAGGCGCTTCGTTCCTGTGAGGTGCGGCGTGCCCCGGGCCTGAATGCTCAAAAAGGCTTGATATCCGCTCTGCCCGTCGCAATAAGCATCACGTCCACCCTCTCGGCCCCTGCCCGCTCCACCAGAAGCTGCCCGCATTCACGGACAGTGCTTCCGGTGGTCAGTACGTCGTCAATTAAAAGTATTCTTTTGCCCCGATAATATTTCTGCATCTCGAAATCGGAAATATCCTTAAGGACAAACCTTCCGAAGTTCTCCTGCCTTGTCCTGAAGCCGAGCCTGCTCTGCTTCCTGGCGACCTTCGCGCTCACGAGAGTATCCATGATCGGAAGGCCGCTCAGCTTCGCAATAACAGCCGCGACCTCCTTGCATTGATCGAAGCCCCTTTGCATGTACCCCGATCTGCTGGCAGGGACGTAAAGCAGCGCCGAATAGTCCGCAAAATATTCGCGAAAAGAGTTGTACAAAAGTCTGCCGAATGCGGCGCCAAGCCATATTTCCCCGTCAAACTTATAGCGCCCGAAGGCCTTTTTCAGCTCGCCGGAGTATTTCCCGTAGTAAAAGATCGAACCGAATGGATATATATCCTGCACGTTGTCGTGCCTTTTGGGTGACACTGTGACTTTTTTAATACATTCGCTGCAGATATCATCCTTGGAGGCGCATCTGCATATGATGCAGACCTTCGGGAAAAGCAGCGCCTGTAGCAGACTTTTTACCGTTTCAAATATCCTTTTCAGTACCGTCAGAGTTTTGGGAAACAGCCCGCGCCGGGCACTGACCTCTATCATTTGTTCTCCATTGCGAAAAGCTTTTTTCTCAGGCAGGGATGCGTTCGCGCGAAAAGCGTGCTTCACGCGCAGATCGTGCTTCCCGTGCAGGGCTGATCTTCCCGGCAGGACTGCTCTCCCCGGCAGGACTGCTCTTCCCGGCAGATCTGCGTTCCCGGGCAAAGCTGAGTTTCCGGGCAAAGCTGAGTTTCCGGGCAGATCCTTGCTTCCGGGCAAAAAATCCTCCGGCAGTTCCTCCGCGAGAAGACCTTCCGCCGTGTTTTCCTTTGCCCGATTGCCGTGGCGGGGACGGTTATTCACCGGAGGCCGCTCTCAGCTCGTCAGGATAGGTGTATTCCTCCTGCCGTGAGTTCTCCGCTGCGCGAACAGACGCGTCCACCGGTCTGCCGTCGGTTATCTCCTCCGCTTTTACGGATCTGAGAGCCTTCACCAGCACCAGGAACTCGGACCGCGTGAGAGTGAGGCCCTTGCGCATCGAGCTTCTGTCAGGACTCCAGTCGCGCATATCGAGCTTCGGCTCTCCGTCGTTCCATTTGACAAGGTTGACCTCGCGGGTCCAGCCCCGTCCCCTGTCGCTAAGGACACATACATGTTTCACAATTTCAAATTTAACGTCTGCCATAATCATTACCTCCTTTAAAATGGCTTGATTGCATTATAAAACAGGCAAAAATGCGCGTCAAACAGTAAAATATTTCCCGGAAAAAGTGCCTATTTTCCGGAAAATTCCGCTATTTTCGCGAATACAAAAAAGCATACAAGAAGGCATGTGAAAAACATACAGAAGGTATACAAAAAGCACACAATAAGGCATACAAAAAGCATACAGAAGATATACGATAAAACGTACAAAAAGCGCCTCCCGGCCGCATTTCTCCGCAGCAATCCCGCGGATCGGTACAATGCAGTCAAAAAGCGCTGTCTGACTTATTCGGAAAGATTTTTGGCACATCAGGAGGCGTCAACTTCCTCCATAAAAACCTTACATTTGAGGAGTCTTCCGCCAAGGCCCTTCGGTCGATGAGCCTTTCCTCAAAAGCCTTCTCCATACGTTACTTTACAAAAGCTTTATAAAAGCATTATAAAAGCATTACAAAAGCTTTATAAAAGCTTTATTCCTAACCGTACGATAACAGGAAGGAATCGGGCCTCCGTGCGCGCAGAATCAGCGCAGGCCCAGCGCGGGCTCAGCGCAGACTAAGCGCAGGCTCAGCGCAGGCTCAGTCCCCGCCCGCCGACAGATTCTCGAGCATATAATCGTAAGAATCGCAAAGCGCGTCGAAGCTGGCCTTAATGATGTCGCCGGACACGCCGACGGTGCACCAGGTATCGTGGCCGTCCGAAGACTCGATCACAACGCGCACCACCGAAGCCGTGGCAAGCCTGGACTCAAGCACCCTGACCTTGTAGTCCACCAGGTGCATCTTGGCGATCTCGGGGTAGAATCTCGAGAGAGCCTTCCTGAGGGCCTTGTCGAGCGCATCCACCGGGCCTATGCCGTTGGCAGCGGTAATTTCCTGCTCGGAGTCCACCGCCACGTCCACCATTGCCCCCGCCGTAGGCATGAGGGCCTCCCGGCTCTTAATGATCTCGTTGGTCTTGCTCTCGTAAATGCCCTTCTCGTCGCTTTCGCCGAAGACGATCACCTTGTAGCTGCTCATGCGGAACCAGTTGCGCCGGATGCCCAGCAGCTCCCTCACAAGCATTTCAAGAGACGCGTCGGCCCCTTCAAAGGTGTACCCCAGAAGCTCGAGGCTTTTGACCTTTTCGGTGATAACGGCGGCCTTGCCCTTGTCGAGCTCGATACCGGGAAGAAGCTTCCTGAGCTTAACGGTCACGGCGGCCTTGCCTGACTGCTCGGAGACCATCACGTTCCTGGAATTTCCCACCTTCTCGGGCGACACGTGCTCGTATGACCGCGAAGACTTGCTGACGGCGTCCGCGTGGACACCTGCCTTGTGGCTGAAGGCGTTCCGGCCCACAAACGGAGCGAACTCAAACATCTTAATATTGGCGGTTTCGCAGCAGGCGTGAGCGTAATTGTAAAGCGGCTGGGTGTCGGGGATGCAGTCGTACCCAAGCTTCAGCTGGAGCACCGGGACCACCGTGAAGAGATTCGCGTTGCCGCATCTCTCGCCCCACCCGTTAAGAGTCACCTGGCAGACCGACGCGCCGTGCCTCACAGCCTCGACGGTGGCATAGTCCGCAGTGCCGGAGTCGTTGTGCGCGTGAATACCCAGCTTACCGGCAATTTCCGGGCACGCCTCAAGCACCTCGTCCATAATTTCGGCGACCCTGAAGGGCAGCGTCCCGCCGTTGGTGTCGCAGAGAACGATCGTGAAGGCCCCGGCTTCGTGCGCCGCGCGAATGCATTTTACCGCATATTCCGGCGATTCGACGTAGCCGTCGAAGAACTGCTCCGCGTCGAAAAAAACCTTCCTGCCGCGGGCGGTCAGATATGAAACGGTGTCGGATATGATCTTAAGGTTCTCCTCCTCGGTAATGCCGAGAATCTCCTTCGCGTGAAAGGAGGACGCCTTCCCGAACACAGCCACGTATTCCGTGCCGGTATCGAGAAGAGCCTGAAGCATCGGATCGTCGTTCACGGGCGTTCCGGGTCTTACGGTGGAGCCGAAGGAAACAAGCTTTGCGTGCTTCAAAAGCCTGGACTGCATTTCCCTGTAGAAAACGTCGTCCCTGGGAGAGCCGCCGGCAAGGCCGCCCTCGATGAAATCAACGCCCATCCCGTCAAGCATTTCGGCAATAGCAATGCGGTCAGACGGCGTGAGCGAAATGCCGGCGCGCTGCGAGGCTTCGCGTATCGTGTTGTCGTAGATAAGGATCTTTTTGTTCATGGTAACCGTCCGTTTGTCAGATGTCGGGTATTTGAGATTAAAAGGCAAGATGCCGGAGGCCAGAGGCCAGAGCTTCTCGGCCGCTGCTGAATGAATAGGATTCCGCGTCTGCATTTTGTAAAGAGTGCCAAGTGCCGGGTGCCCGGCGCACCTGCCGCGAGCTCACTCCCCGTAAATCGTGTCGCCGCCGCGCCCGAGAGCCACCACGCCCGTTCTCGCGAGCTCAATGATGCCGAACTTCGACAGCATGTTGATGACCGCACCGGCCTTGTCGTCCTCGCCCGTAATCTCGACGATGAGCGACTCCGGCGCCAGGTCGATTATCTTGCCGCGGAAAATATTCACGATCTCGATGATCTCGCCCCTCGTGGAGGAATCCGCATGCACCTTGATGACGATAAGCTCGCGCGTGATCATGGACGTCTCCTCAAGCACGATGACGTTGCTGACGCAGGCCAGCTTCCTGAGCTGCGCGATAAGCTGCCGCACCTGGCTGTCCGTGGCGTGTATCTCCACGGTAATTCGCGAAAATTCCGGCTTCTCGGTGGTGCCCACAGCAAGGCTGTCAATGTTGAAGCCTCTCCGGCTGAACAGGTTGGTGACCTTCGAAAGGACGCCCGAAACGTTGTCCACCAGTATCGAAACCGTTCTCTTGTTAACAATATCACACGCACTAATATTTTCCATCACATATACCTCGAATTGAAAAAATCGAAAAATCCTCTGCAGCAGCCTCTTAAATCAGGTTATTCAGGGCCGTCGTGCCCGCGAATCATATCCGGTGACTCACGTTCACCGTGCCCGCAGATTAAATCCGGTAATCCACGATCATCGAGCCCCGCGACTCCCTGAATCTCAAAAACGCGTCTGCCGCTGCTTCGGGGTCACTCGCCCTCACGCCCTTGATGCCGAAGGCGGAAGCCAGCCTTTTGAAATCGGGAATATTGTAGGACGCGCCCGTCGCAATATAGCGTCCGTTGTAAATATCCTTCTGCATCCTGCTGACCATGCCGAGGCTGCCGTTGTTGATGACCACCGTCAGCACCTTCA
>JAGDAX010000032.1 GCA_017848335.1 Clostridia bacterium
CAATTTTTCCCTGGAGGAATGGCAGGAAGAAGAAAAAGAATACGCGCAGCAAGCATCCAAAATAGCAAGGCGGGTTCTTATGGTGAATTCTTTAAGCGAAGACCCGGTTTCACATGGGGGAACTTTTGATCTCGATTCGGGAGAAATCCGGAATAAAGTCCCCTATGACGTAGAAGATATTCTCATGGTGGAGTTATAGGAGGTATTAATAATACATTGACAAGCCTTTACCGGAGCGGTGAGTAAAGGCGCGTCACTCACCTTTTGCGTCAGTCAAAACGACGTTAGTCAAAACGACGGCGGTATTAACGACGGCAGTATTTTTGATTTCCCACCTTATTCCGGTTCGATAAAGCGTTCTCCCAAATGGGATCATCGGCTGCGTTCAACCGGAAAAATGGTGAGCGATCCCGATTTCACAAGCACGTGGAAGGTCACCCGTGATTCAAAAACACTGAGCATCAGGTGCGTTCTTCTCCGGAATCTTCGCGGGAAGAGTCTTCCTCAAAACAGGAATCAGCCTCCTGTTCCGCTTCGTCCCCGAAGTCATCCCCGCCCTCGGCATACGTTTCCGAGAACAAGCCGGCCTCGATCTCCGAAGCCTCCTCAAGGCACGAGTACGGCACGAATATCCTGACGCTTTCCATCATAGGGCCGACGCGAAGAGCAATGCCGATGCCCAGTCGCTTTTTGAAAAACGTCGGAATGCCGTTGTTTTCGAGCACCTCCCTGAGCATCTCGCCCCAGGCTATCTGCTTTTCGCACAAATAGCAGGCGTCATTCGGGAGCGGTTCCCTCACCTTTTTGCTTCCGCAGCCGGGGCACCTCTTTGCCTCGACCAGAATCTGGCAGTTTTCGCAATACAGAGCCATTTTGTCACCCTCCTTCGGATCTTCCGGCGATATTCAGCGGCGATCGCACTTCAATGATTGCCGCGCAAATATCACCCCGCAGCGGTTGCCGCGCGATAATCGCCGCGCAAATATCACCCCGCAGCGGTTGCCGCGCAACGACCGCCTCTCCGTCAATAATATCACCTCTCGATTAGATCTTCAATCGCGCAGCCCAGCACCTTTGCAATACCGTACAGGGTATTTGCGCTTGCCTTGTTGATATCCTTTTGCCGCTGCTCGTACATCTGAATAGAGCGAAGCGTTGCGCCCGACAGCCTTGCAAGCTCCGACTGCGTGCATCCGTAAGCAGTGCGGATCCTTTTCAGGTTTAACTTTGCAAAAAAAGTATAACTAAACGCCCTCAGTAGTCTCCCTGTTCAGGTTGTCTGCTATGCTTTATTTTTCCGCTTTACCGCAAATAACGCACTTGCCGTGCTAAAAAATACCTTAACGTGTTATATTTTCCGCGAAAAGTGGTATAATATCCTTCGCCGGAATCCATCGCATGATCGATGCGGCATATTCAAATACCAAAAACAGGAGATGTTTCTATGGACAACAATAAGGGCTCCGTTTCCATCAATACGGAGAACATTTTCCCGATCATCAAAAAATGGCTCTATTCCGAAAAAGACATTTTTATCCGGGAGATCATTTCGAACGCCGGCGACGCCATCAGCAAGCTCATCAAGCTCGTCAACCTTGGCGAGGCACAGGTGGAGGATAATCCCGCCTGGAAAATCGAGGTCATTTACGACAGCGAGGCGGGCACCCTTACCGTGTCCGATAACGGCATCGGCATGACCGCCGAAGAGGTGGACAAATACATTAACCAGATCGCATTCTCGGGCGCGAAGGACTTCATCGAGAAGTACGAGGGCAAGGCGGATGCGGATCAGATCATCGGGCACTTCGGGCTCGGTTTCTACTCCGCGTTCATGGTCTCCGACAAGGTCGAGATCGACACCAGATCCTTCGTTCCGGGAGCGCCTGCGGTTCACTGGGAGTCCGATGACGGCATCAATTACAGGACGTCGGATTCTCTTCTCGAGGATCGCGGAACCTACGTGACCATGCACCTCTCCGACGACGCGAAGGAGTTTCTCGAGAAGGCAAAGCTTTCCGAGGTGCTGGAGAAGTATTTTTCCTTCTTCCCCTATGAGATTTACCTCACCGACGCGAAGGACATTGCGGACGAGGACGAAGAAGAGACCGTGGTGGATGCCGGGGCCGGTTCCGGCTCGGAAAATACGGAAGACGCCGAAGACGCCGAAGACGCTTCAGACTCCGAAGATTCCGAAGCCGCTGACAAGTCCAAGCCCGAAAAGCCCGCCCCCAGGCCGATCAACGACACCTCTCCCCTCTGGCTCAAAAACGCCAGGGACTGCACCGACGAGGAATACAAGGCCTTCTACCGCAAGACCTTCGGCGACTACGAGGAACCGCTCTTCTGGATCCACCTCAACGTGGACTACCCCTTCAACCTCAAGGGCATCCTTTATTTCCCGAAGCTCAAGGACAGATACGAGCGCTTCGAGGGCCAGATCAAGGTATACTACAACCGCGTGTTCGTGGCCGACAACATCAAGGAGATCCTTCCCGAGTTTCTGATGCTCCTCAAGGGCGTCATCGACTGTCCCGACCTTCCGCTGAACGTTTCGAGAAGCTTCCTGCAGAACGACGGCTACGTGAACAAGATCTCCGCGCACATCACCAAGAAGGTGGCGGACAAGCTTAACGGGCTCTTCAGCACCGAGCGCGAGAGCTACTGCAAATACTGGGACGACATCAACCCCTTCGTGAAGTACGGCTGCCTCAAGGACGACAAGCTTTTCGACAAGGTCAAGGGCGCCATCGTTTACAAGACCACCGACGGCGAATATTTCACCGGGGACGAGTACCTCGAGAAGGTCAAGGACGTCGCCGACAATAAAACGATCTTCTACACCGACGACCCTATCGTGCAGGCACAGTACGTCAGAATGCTGAACGACCGCGGCATCCCGGTGGCCGTGATGGAATCCGTTATCGACAGCCCGTTCATGCAATTCATGGAATACAAGGGCGGCGACGGCGTCAAATTCTCGCGCGTGGACTCTGACGTCACAGCCACACTCAAGGACAAGGATGCCGGGGACGACACCGCCGACAAGGCGAACGACGCCAAAGTGGCCAAGGGCCTCGAGGGCATTTTCCGCACCGTGTCCGGCAATGCGCAGCTCAAGGTCAGGGCCGAGAAGCTTTCGGTGTCCATTCCCGCCATAATAATCCTCTCCGAGCAGGCCAGAAGGCTCAGCGACATGATGAAGCAGTTCGGGAACCCCGGCTTTATGCCCGAGACCGGCGACGACTTGACGCTCTGCCTCAACACCGGAAGCCCCGCCATCACAAGGCTTTACGAGCTCGCCGGGGAAGAGGGGGCTCTCACCGTTGATCCCTCCGGCGATTCGGAAGTTGATCCCTCCGGCGGTTTATCCGGCGATTCGGAAGAGGACACCGCGCCCGACAGCGACGCCGACAATGACACCGCGCCCGGCAGCGACGCAGCCGATTCCGCTGCCGGCAATGCCCTCAGCGACAAGGTTTCCCTCCTGGCAAGGCAGATTTACAATCTGGCGTCGCTTGCCCACAAGCCCCTTGACGCGGAGCGCATGAATGCCTTTATCGCCGATTCCGCGAAGATAATCGAGAACGCATTCTAAAAGCGCCGCACCGAAGTGCGAATGCGGCGCAGAAGTCAAAGTGAGCGCCGCGCTGAATTGCTCCTCAGGGCCTTGAGCGCCCCAAGACGCGCAGGCGCCGGTAGTGCGCTCAAGACTGCACAAGACGCAACAGATATAATCAGCGGCCGCCGTGGACAAAAGCATCCCGGCGGCCGCCTTGTTTCTTATTCACTTCCCGGCCGTATTCAGCCGCAGCCGGACGATCCCGGCTCAGGCGTCAAAGCCTTCGCCTCACGACCGTTGCAGCCTTCACGATCTCTTCGCAAACGATTTGTCAGTGAATCAAAGAATCAGCGAATCAATAGATCAGCAGATCAGTGGATCGCATACTTCCCGCCGGTGCTGAACTTCTCCTTCGTTTTCTTGCCGGTCTCCGGATCCAGCAGGTACCTGTCGTAGAGGCCCTTGATGGCGTCGTCCACGTAGACCTTGTCGGGCGGCGTCAGCAGCTTCTCGGGCTTGCGCAAAAGCTTCATGAAAATGCGGGCGCTTTCGGCATAATAGTGCCCGTCGCAGATGCGCTCGTCGCCTACGATCTTGAAGCCCATGACGCGCTTCTTGACGATCGTTCCGTCGGAATCCGTGGTGATGACCGTCTTCTTTTTGCCTATTGCCAGGAAAACGGACGTGGTGCCGAACTCGTAAATGTGATGGTAGATGGGCTCAATGCCCACGGAGCCGATGTTCGTGATAAAAAAGGCAGTGTGGAAGGGGCTGACCTTGTGGATCATCTTCGGCATGCAGTTTTTGCGGTCCATAAACATCAGCGTGTTCACCACAAATTTCACCAGCCCGTGAGGCAGGCTTCCGATGCCCGTGACGGTTTTGTCCGTACCGTTGACGCTGTCCACCGCCTTGTTCTCGGCCACGATTTTGTTGAAGCCCTCCACCACGTCGCCAAGCGTCGCGTCAAGCGGAAACTCCGGCTTGATGAGCGTCTCCTCGCCGCCTACGGTGAGACCCCTCTTGATCATCATAGAGACGCAGAAATGGTTGCGCGCGTACATCTTGCTGTCGACGACGAAGCGGTTGAGGTAGGGCCTCTGCGAATACGTCCTCAGCGCCGCGGCAATGATCACGTGATAAAGGCTGAGCCCCGGAAGGTCTTCCTGGTGAGCGCGCACAAACTCCTCTATTTTAGTGATTTCCACGTCATCCTCCCAGTAGACCTGTGAATCCACCCTGGTCTTCATTATGTAAGGAATGAGCAGAAATACGCCCTCCACGTTAGTCACTCTGTACCCGTCAGGTCTGTCTCCGTGTTTTCTCGACAATAACATCTATCCGTTCCTCCTGTCACCGGAGTCTTGCGGCTCCGAAATAAAACGTCCGGGCCATCCTGCCCGATCATAAACCCCCGTCCTCAAATAAAACCGCCGTTTTCCGGCCCGACAATAAACTCCCGTCCCTTGACGCGCCTGCGCATCCCGGATCCGGCGTCAGAAATACACAAAAGCCACCTCCGGCGTCGTCCTGAACCTTATGGGCAGCAGACTTTGCCCCAGCCCGCAGGTGATATACATCCGGTTGTGCCTGCAATAATCGAACTCCCCGTAAATGTATCCCTCCCGCGGCAGTACGTCCTTCCTGAGGAGGCGGAATTCAAGATTGAAGGGCAGATAAAACTGTCCCCCGTGAGTGTG
>JAGDAX010000033.1 GCA_017848335.1 Clostridia bacterium
GCAAGAACTGATTTTGCATTAATGTCTGTAAAGATAAAATCTCTACGGCACCATTATCCTAAAAAAAGAATCATTTTGCAAGAGTAAAATCCACATTCGCGGCGGCGCCGCTAGAAGTGGAAGTTAAGTTTTCACTTCACGGTTTTTTTTTTCTGTTTTTTTCTACGCGTTTTTTTTGATAGATCGCAGATTGAACGCAGATTTGCAAAAAGATCGATCGCAGATCGTATGACGCAGCTTCAAGGATCGTTCTGCAAAGGATCAAAGAAGCTTCAAAACGCCGAATAATATTATCGCGCAGTATTTCCGATCAACCACGGATGACGATCGACAGCCGGTGACGATCAACCACGGATGACGATCGACCGCCGGTGACGATCGACCTCGGACGACTATCAGCCGCCTGTGACAAGAAAAAATTTAACCACCGCAAATATGATAATTACTGACGGGTAGAAAAAATAGAAGAAATATTTCCCAAAGAAAACCGCAAGCCTTGAATCCGCTTTCTGATATTCTCCGGAATAATTCCTGATGAAAAACAGGCCGAGACCGGTGCCCGACATTGACGCGGCCTTCAAAAGCTCCGGTTTCAACTCTGCGGGGACGAAAAAATAAAGTGACAGGCAGATCGCCAAAACCGCGGCCGAAAATAGAATGATATTAAAATCCCTGTATTTCATCTGTTCGTACTCGCTGTAGCAATGGATAATATACAGATATATCAGGCAGAACGGCGCGTATTCCACGCCCAGAAAGACCGAGAACAAGATCAGGGCGACCGCCGAAGCGCGCTTCATCCACTTGACCCTGAGCTTCTCATACACGTAAATGCAGCCTATTCCGTAAAATACCGTAAAGGGCCCGGAAAGGAAATTGCTGAATCTGAACGTCGTCAGCAGGTCGCGGTAAAGGATGAAATAAGGAAACGAACAGACCGCCGAAAGTATGAGCAACCGGATCATGTAGCGGTTGAGACTCCTTGCGAGCTTGAACGCTTCATTGGCGGCAAAGCCGAAAAGCAAAATCGAGGACGCGCCCAAAAAACCAAGCACGAAGCTCAGCAAGGCGTTTTGGATGATGCCGCTCCAGGCAAGAGTCATAAGCACGGTGCCGACCGAGCCTATGATTTTTATCCAAAAAAGGTCAAACTGCAGTTTTTCCTTCATAATCACTCCGTTTTGAATTACAGATCCCGGCCCTACTTCAAATACCTTTTCGCGATGTCCGTTATCCCCTCGGTGAAGAACATTATCGCGAGAATAAACATATACACCGAAACGCAGATAAATTCATTGCTCCTGAGCTCAAACAGGTTGAAAAATATCATCACCCCGAAGGTGACGCAAAGCGCCGCGTATATCAGCTGAAAGACCCAGCGCTTCAGCCTAAGCGCCCTGATCTGGATGCTGCTGGTTAGAAGAAGCACCGAGGTAATAAAGCTCAGCATCATCACCGACGACGGCAGAGAAATCTGAGGGGCGCTCACGGTCTTTGCGAACTCCAGCGCGAGGTACAAAAGACCGGTTCCGGCGAGAATGATCCCCAGCGACAGCGTAAAGGTCGGGCGGAATCTTGTGCGCGAATTGAAGAAAAATCCGGCAATGACTCCCCCGCCGCAGAGGACGGTAAAAATCTTGACGCCGAAAAGCAGCGCGTCGCGGCCGATCTCATTGGGGATCAGCAGCATCACTCCGGCCGTGAGCAGCGCCACCGCCACGACGATGAAAATAATCTGACCGAAATCCCTCTTTTTGAAGCTTTTGTATCCTTCATCCATCGGCTTCAGCTCCCCTCAGGGCGTCGCGCACCATGTCTTCGAGCGTAAGCTTTGCCTCCCAGCCGAAAAGCTCTTTGGCAAGAGCAGCGTCGGCATAGACAGAGGGGCTGTCGCCTTCACGCCTTCCGACGATTTCGTAAGGCACGTTTACGTGGTTGACGTTCATAAACGTATTGATGAGCTCAAGGACCGTGTATCCGTTGCCCGTACCGAGATTTACTGCCACAGCGCCGGTGCTGTCTGCCACGTAATCAAGCGCGGCGACGTGACCCTTTGCGAGGTCCACCACGTGAATATAATCGCGTATGCAGGTGCCGTCGCGGGTATCGTAATCGTCTCCGAACACAGACAGCCTGGGGATCTGCCCCTTGGCGGCCTGAATAACGCGCGGCATGAGATTGTTGGGGATTCCGTTGGGATCCTCGCGGAGAAGCCCCGACGGATGCGCTCCCACGGGATTGAAATATCTGAGAAGCACCACCGAGAAGGAACTGTCCGCAGCCGCCACGTCACGCAGTATGTCTTCGATCATAAGCTTTGTGCGCCCGTAAGGATTGAGACAGTAAAGCGGCGCGTCCTCCTTGACCGGGCAGTGCTCCGGAATGCCGTACACCGTGGCGCTGGAGCTGAAGATCAGACGGCTGACGCCGAATTCCTTCATGAGCCTGAGAAGCACAAACGTGCCGCCCAGGTTGTTCTCGTAATACATGAGAGGCTTTTCGACGGACTCGTACACCGCCTTGTAGCCGGCAAAATGTATCACCGCGTCAATATCATTTTCGACAAATATCCTGCGAAGAGCGTCCTCGTCCCTCATGTCGCACTCGTAAAAGACAGGCCTCCTGCCTGAGATACGGTATATCTTATCGAGAACGTCCCGCTTGCTGTTATAAAAGTTGTCAAAAATGATGACGTTGTGCCCTCCGGCCATAAGCTCGACGACGGTGTGACTTCCGATAAAACCGGTACCGCCTGAAACCAAAACATTCATATAAAAAACCTCCGTTACAATGCAATCCGTGCATAAGTTATGAGCTGCCAAATTTAAGACTCCGCCCCGCGGCATATCCGCTCCGCATTCAAAGCGACAGGCAAGCCGTGTCTAAAACAGCCGGCGCTCCGAAGCCAAAACAGCCGGCGCTCGCATCCAAAACAGCCGGCGCTCGCATCCGGAACATCCGGCGCTCGTATACATAATACCCGGCTCTTCGCGACCGCAAACAACCCGCGCGCCCGGCAGGCCGGTCATTTGCCGTCTCCGAGAACCCTCGCGGCCGCGCTTTCTCCGGCAAGGCGTCCGGTGGAAAATGCGATAGTGAGATTGAAGCCCCCGGTGTAGCCTGCCACGTCCAGAACCTCACCCGCGAAGTAAAGTCCCTTCAGAAGCTTAGACTCCATCGTGCCAGGATCGATATCTTTTGTATCGACGCCTCCGATCGTAATTATCGCCTCGTCAAAGGGCCCGTGCCCCGTGATGCTGAGCCTGAAATTCTTCAGCAGACCGATGGTCGCGAGGCGTCCGGCCTTGTCGATATCGCAGGAGCGCGTGTCCGCTTTTATGCCCAGAAGCTCAGGGAAAACCTCAGCCAGACTCCCGGGAAGCATCGTCTTAAGAAAATTCAAGAAGCTCCTCCGGGGGCTCGACTGAAACTCGCGCAGGATCCTTGCGTCCAGCGTGGCCGCGTCAAGTGCCGGCTTCAGGTCGACCGTGAGCACAATATCCTTGTAGCCATACTTCGCAAGCTCAAAGGACGACGACAAGACCGTGGGACCGGAGACGCCCGTATGCGTAAAGAGCAGCTCCCCGAAATCCTCATATATTATTTTATCACATTTCGAAAAGGATACAGAAACGTTTTTTAACGTAAGCCCCGCGAGCCTCTCCGCAAAAGTCTCTTTTGTCTTAACGCCTACCAGCGCCGGCTTCAGATTCTTTACGCCGTGGCCGAATTTGGCCGCGAATTTATACCCGTCACCCGTGGATCCCGTCAGCGGATAGGACAGACCTCCTGTCGCGACGATCACCGCCTTAGCGGATATCTTCATGGAATTTGTTGAAAGAAGGACACCGCAGACCTTCCCGTCCTCCGCGAGAATATCAGTCACCGCGGTATTGTAATAAATTTTAACACCGAGCGCCCTGAGCCTCTCCCTGAGTGCGTCTCTCACGGTCTTGGCGTTCTGAGTGACCGGAAAAACCCGTTTTCCCCTCTCCGTGACGGTCGCGACACCCAGTGACTCAAAATATTCTATCACGTCCTTATTGGAAAATTTACTGTAGGCCGAATACATAAACTTCGGATTTTCAGGTATGGAGTCAAAGAATTCCTCCCTGTCGCAGTCGTTTGTAAGATTGCAGCGCCCCTTGCCGGTGATGCAAAGCTTTCTGCCCAGCGACGCGTTCTTCTCAACGATGCAAACTTTAAGTCCGCGTGAAGCCGCCGCCAAAGACGCAAAAATACCTGCCGCACCGCCGCCGACCGTCACCGCGTCAAATCTGATCCCGGGAAATCCGGATTCGGTGAAGCCGTCTGATTCCGCGTCAATATCAAGCTCCTGAAGCTTTGCCCTTTCAGGCGTTTCCAACGTCTCCGGCTGTTCAACTATTTCCACTATCTCCACCGTTTCCTCTGTTTCCACCGTTTCCGCCGTTACCTCTGTTTCCACCGTTACCTCTGTTTCCGCCGTTTCCGCCGTTACCTCTGTTTTCACCGTTTCCGCCCGTTTCCGTCTTCTCCGTAATGGCAGCCTCAAACCGTCCCTGCCCGGCTGAGATCTCAATTGTTCTGGCTCATATAAAGCTCCCTGTAGAAGCCGTCGTGGGAGAGCAGCGACTCATGCGTCCCCTTCTCTACGATCTTGCCGTCCTTCATCACGACGATAACGTCGCAGTTTTTAATGGTGGACAGTCTGTGGGCAACGATAAACGACGTCCTGCCGCGCATGAGCTTGATGAACCCCTGCTGAATCTTGATCTCCGTCCTTGTGTCAATGGAGGACGTGGCCTCGTCAAGTATAAGCATCGGCGGCGACGTCAGCATCAGTCTCGCAATGCATATAAGCTGCTTCTGTCCGTATGAAAGCTTCGCCAGGTCGTCGGATACGGGCGTGTCGTAGCCCTTCTCCAGCTTTTCGATGAAGCCGTGTGCCCTGGCGAGCTTAGCGGCCTCGACTATCTCGTCAATTGTCGCGTCCGGCTTGCCGATAGCGATATTGTCCTTGACGGTGCCCTGCCTGAGCCAGGTCTCCTGAAGCACCATGCCGTAATTGGAATGTATCGAGTCCCGGGTGATATCCCGGATATCCCTGCCGTCCACGGAAATGCTGCCCCGTTCGACGTCATAAAATCTCATCAGAAGATTAATGAAGGTGGTCTTGCCGCAACCCGTAGGCCCCACGATCGCCACACGCATGCCCTCACGGACGTCCAGATCGAAATCCTCGATAAGAGGTCTTGACGGGTCGTAGCTGAACGCCACGCCGCGAATATCAACGTCGCCCTTCGCCTTAAGGTCTGAGATCGCGTCCGGCTTCTCGGTCTCCTCCTCCGCATCCAGAACCTCAAACACCCTGCCCGCACCGGCCAGCGCACCCTGAAATTCCGCAAACACTCCGGAGATCTCATTAAAAGGCGTGGAAAATTTTGTGGCATAGGCAAGAAAGCTGGAGAGCAGTCCTATCGTAAGGCCGCCCGGAAGATTCTGACCCTTCATGACCGTCAGCGCGCCGAAGACGCCTATAGACGCATAAATGATGCCGTTGATTATTCTCGTGGTCGGCATGACCGTGGACGAGAAGAACACCGCCTTTGTCTGGGACGCCCTGAGCTTCTCCCCTGCAGCGCGCAGCTCCCTGCGCTTCATATCCTCCAGTGAAAACGCCTTCAGAACCGATATCCCGCTGATGGACTCCTCTGCCACTGACGTAAGGCAGGCGTTGTCCCCGGTCTGCACCACGAAATATTTGTAAGTGCTGTCCGCAATGAATTTAGCCACGAGAAGCGTCAGCGGCGTCGCCAGCAGCACGATAAGGGTTATCCGGTAGTCCAGTATGAACATAAATACAAGCGTTCCTGTGATCGTGACGATGCCCGAGAAGAGCTGCCCGAAGCTCAGAATAAGTCCGTCCGATACCTGCTCGATATCGTTGATGAGCCTTGAGATCATCTCGCCGGGCGTGCGCCTGTCAACGTACGAAACAGGCACCCTCTGGAGCTTCGAGAAGACCTTGTTGCGGAGAAGCGCCACGGTCTTGTATGCGACCCTGCTGAGCATTACCGTCATGACGTAATTGAACACCGCGGCCACCGCAAGGCAGACCAGTATCACGACTGCCTGATTTACGACACCTCCCATGTCTACGCTGCCCTCTGATACCATGCAGTCGATGGCCCTTCCAACCGCCACGTTTATGTAAAGCGAGCTTATGATTGAAATTGCCGCGAAGACAAGAGCCGCCGCCAGCACCCAGAGATCCCTGCGAAGAAGCTTCGTGAGGCGTCTGATAGTTATTCCGCTGAGATTCTTTTCCTTGCGCTTCATGATCAGTCCTCCGATAGATCGCCGGTCTGCGAAAGGTAGATTTCGTTATATACCGGGCAGCTCTCCAAAAGCTCACGGTGGCTTCCGATGCCCTTGACGGCGCCGTCCTCCAGCACGACAATACTGTCGCAGCCCGCCACCGCAGAGATCCTCTGGGAAACGATTATCTTAGTGTCCGAAAGCGTTT
Organism: Clostridia bacterium; assembly: GCA_017848335.1. Classification (GTDB taxonomy): domain Bacteria; phylum Bacillota; class Clostridia; order UBA1212; family UBA1212; genus UBA1212. The sequence goes on from JAGDAX010000033.1 coordinate 6,509, forward strand.
CGCCGGAGAGAATATATTTGCGGATAGCCGCCTCCGTCACGTAATCAAGCGCGGAGGTGGCGTCGTCCAGCACCAGCACGGGCGCCTGTCTTATAAAAGCCCTGGCAAGAGTAAGCCGCTGCTTCTGACCGCCCGAAATATTCTTGCCGCCGTACTCGATAATATGATCCATCCCGCCGGGCTTTTTGGAGATAAATTCCGTCGACACGCTGGCGTCGGCGGCCCTTGCGACATCCTCGTCCGTCGCCGCAGGATTTCCCAAAAGGATATTTTCTCTGACAGAGCCTTTAAACAGGAACGCTTTCTGCATCGCCACCGAAAACAGCTTCCTCAGGGCCTCGGGACTGCAGCCCGAAATATCCTTGCCCGCCACGGTCACAGTGCCCTCAGTGGGCAGGTAGATGCCCTGTATAAGCTTTACAAGGGTGGATTTTCCGCTGCCGGTGCCGCCGATAATTCCAAGAGACGAGCCTCTCCTGACGGAGAAGCTAATGTCCGAGAGCACGCTGCGACCGTTCTTTTCGTAAGAAAAAGAGACGCGGTCAAACCTGATAAGCTCCTCTCCCGGCGAAGGCAGCGGCGGCAATTCGGATATTCCCGCGTCAGCTCTTTGAACACCGTCAGGATCTTTTGCCGCAGCTTCGAGATCTTTTGCCGCAGCTTCGAAATCTTTTGTCGCAGCGCCGCCGGTTCCGTGACCGCCGGTTCCGTGACCGTCGGTTCCATGAGCGTCGCCGCAGAGTATATCCGCGATCCTTTTTGAAGATACGTTCGCCTTGTTGAAGGCCTCCACGAGGCTTGCCGTTCTTTCGATGGAAAGCAGTATCTGAAACAGATAATTGACGAGCGCGATAATGCTGCCGCTCAGAATCAGCCCGCTGTTCACGAACCTCGCGCCCACGAGAAGCACCGCAGCCACCGAAACGTTGAGCACGACAATGCTTATCGGGTTATTGAGCGCCGTAAGCCTTGAAGCGCGCATCTGATCTCCCAAAAGCTCGGCAGTCTTCTTCTCGAAATCCTCCTGCTCTTTTTTCTGGATGCCGAAGGCCCTGACGGAACGGATGCCGATGATATTTTCCCTGCAGAAGGTGGAAATGCTGTCGATGAGCGACTGGATCCTCCCGTAAAAGGGCTTGGCAAACCGGATCGTGAGATAAAATGCCAGCGACACCACCGGCACGATAATAATATAAATGATCATCACGCGGACGTTGATTATTCCACTCATGACGATAGCCCCGATAATGATAAACGGATTGCGTAGAATGAGCCGCAGGAACATATTGAGCCCGGTCTGAGCGCGGTTGACGTCAACTGTCGTCCGAGTTATAAGCGAAGGAATGGATATCCTGTCGATTTCCTCCATATCCATGCCGAGTATTCTGTCAAACAGCGCTGTCCTGAGGTTGAGACCGAAGCCCATGGCAGCTTTTGCGGAAAAAAACTGGGCAGAGATCGCGAAGATCCAGCCCAGCACAGCTATCCCCACCAGCAGAAGACCCCGGCTTATAATAAGCCGCGAATCGTTGTTTTTAATGCCGTTGTCGATAATATCGGACATAATAAAAGGCACGAACGTCTCCATCAATGCCTCGAGCAGCTTCAGAAAGGGACCGAAGAACGCGAAAATGCGATATTTTTTTAGATGCTTCAGCAGTTTTAACATCGGGTCCCTCTGTTGCTACCGTATTAAATCATATATGTTTTGAAAGGAGGCCTTCGCCGGCTTAACGGCTTCGGTCTCCGATACCGTCGCTTGCGTCAGCCCATGCGCTTCAGGAAGGATATAAAGTTTCCGCCCTTAACTTTATCGAGCAGCTCCCCGTCAATGCATCCCTGTCCGGCGAGCATTTCAACGTACTGGTCGTGGATGCTCTTATCGAGGTCGATATCGCAGGGGTACCCCTCCATACCGTCAATATCAAAACCGAATCCGATGACGTCGCCGTAGCCGTTCGCGAGAGCGTATTCCACGTGGTCCATAATAAAACCGGCCTTGTACAGGGAAAAATCAGACGTGCCCTCACGAACAAACGGAAGATAAGTATTAAGCCCGATGAAACCGCCGCGCCGCCTGATTTCCCCGGCCACGTCGTCGGGAAGGTTGCGGCGGTGCTTTGTGACCGAATAGAAATTGGAATGGCTGGCAAAAACCGGGCCGCTGAAATAAGTCAAAACGTCCTGCATCGTATTGAAGGACGCATGCGAAAGATCGATCGCAATGCCAAGCTTCTCGCATTCTGCCAGAAATTCACGGCCGTAAGCAGTGACGCCCGTGTCCTCATCCGTAAAGGAAGCCCCTGCGCCCGCGGCAAGAATATTCGAAGGATTCCAGGTGAGCATCATAAACCGGATCTTGAGCACCTCGCATACGTAATGAAGCTTATCAAGACTGTCTATAAAACCGGAGCCTTCAAGGGCAGGCATGGAAATATTGCTGCGCGAAGATATTGCTGCAGCAACGTCGCCGAAGCTGCCGCAGTGCGTAAGGCCGGCCGCCTCAAGTGCGCCGAAATAGTCCCCTGAGCACCTTTTGACGTATCCGAAAACGTCATCCTGCGAGATCCCGTAATGCCCGGCCGCGGCTTTTGATATAAGGCCCTCGCCGTTGTCGGTCCAGATCGCGTAAAGCTGAATAAAAGGACTGCGGCGGGACGTGTTGTATGCGTTTACAAGCTTTGTATCAAAGCCCTCGGCAATATTGAGAAGCGTGTCGCAGTGCGCGTCGCAGATATAGTTTTGAGAGTCATATTTCAGAGAAGGATTCATTGTTACCTCAATTGTTTCCGCGGGTCAACGATCCGCGAAATTCAAAATTCCGTCGGTTCCGGAACATCTTAATTTTTGATCCCCGCGCCCGTGGCCGGTATCTTTCGGGACATCGCCACTCCCTTGGTGCTGAAGCCGCAGTCGTCGAAGGGCAGCATAAATTTCATCACCTGGCCGCGCTTGTTCTTGAGCACCTGCACGCCCTGGGCGGTCTTGGTGGTCTTGAGCGGAATCAGCTGGGAATTGAGCGCCGCCACCCTGTCGGTGTTGGAGCCCACGATGATATCGATATCCTCTTTAATAAACAGGCACCCGATGACCGGAGAAGCGTCGGAATAGGCGTTTATGAGCTTTTTGCGGTTGGTCTTGGTCTCATAAAGGCTGAACGGGATCTTGCTGATCTTGCCGTTCTCAAAGCCGTAAAGAAGCATTCCCTCGTAACTGTCGCAGACCACGTATGTGATGATCGACTCCCCGGCCTCCATGCCCAGAAGGTTCGGCAGGTAATCGCCGATAAGCCCCGCCTTGCTCTCGGGCAGCTCGTACAGCTTGCACTTGTAAACGTTCTGCCTGTCGGATATGAACACGATCTCGGACTTGTTGTGCCACTCCTCGGATTTGACAATGTAATCGTCCTCCTTGAGCTTCTGCTCCGGAGAGGTCCTCAGGGCGACCAGCGGGATCTTCTTGAAATAGCTTTCCTTGGTGAGGAACACCTTCAGCTTGTAATCGTCGATCATCTCCACGTGGGAAACCTTCACCACGTCGCCCTGGTCCATTATACCGGTAAGCCTGTCCTGACCGTATTTTTTGCTTATATCCTGAAGCTGCTTTTTGATGAGGTTATTGATGCGCTGAGGCGACGCGAGAGTCCTGGAGAGATCGTCTATCTCCTGCTCCAGCCTTGACTTCTCGTCAGTCTTGCTGAGGATGTACTCCTTGTTGATGTTGCGCAGCTTGATTTCCGCAATGAACTCGGCCTGGGTCGTATCGATGTCGAAGCCCTCGCAAAGATTGGGAACCACGTCCTTGTCCCTGGCGGTGTTTCTGATGATGGCAATAGCCTTGTCGATATCGAGAAGGATCTTCTCAAGGCCCTCCAGAAGGTGCAGCCTGTCCTGCTTTTCGGAAATATCGAATATAAGTCCGCGCTTGATGCAGTTGATCCTGAAAACGAGCCACTCCCCGAGAATGCTTCTGATGCCCATCACGCGGGGCTGCCCGTTTATCAGTATGTTGAAGTTCGCCGAGAAGCTGTCCTCGAGCGTTGTCTGTGAAAACAGGCGGTTCATGAGGGCGTCGGCGTCGGTATTTTTGCGCACCTCGATCGAGATCTTGAGACCGTTCTTGTCGGTAGAATCCCTGATGTCGGTGATCTCCTTGCATTTTCCGGACTTGACCATCGCGATGATCTCGTCAATGACCGCCTCTGAGGAGGTGGTATAAGGAATCTCGGTGATATCAATAGTACCGTTCTTTTTGTCATAGGCGTACCGGGCCCTGACCTTGATCGATCCGCGGCCGGTCTCGATAATATCATCCATGTCCTGCTTGTTGTATATCGCGATTCCGCCGGTGGAAAAATCAGGCGCCTTTATGTATTCGCCGAGATCGCAGGCATTGTCGTCGATAAAAGCGCAGGTGGCGTCGCAGATCTCGCGCAGATTGAAGCTGGCGATATTGGTGGACATACCGACCGCCAGACCCTTGCCGGGATTTATGAGCACCGACGGGAACGTCACGGGGAAAAGCGTGGGCTCCTTCATGGTTCCGTCGTAATTGTCTGCAAAATCGACGGTGTCCTTGTCGATCTCCTCAAAAAGCTCACGGGCGATCCTGGCAAGCTTGACCTCCGTATAACGGGGCGCGGCGCAGCGCATGTCGCGGGAATAATGCTTGCCCATGTTTCCCTTTGACTCCACGAAGGGATGCAGCAGCGAGCCGTTGCCTCGGGTCATGCGCACCATCGTCTCGTAGATCGCCTGGTCGCCGTGGGGGTTGAGCTTCATCGTAGCGCCCACGACGTTGGCGGATTTTGTGAGCGAGCCGCCCAGAAGGCCCATCTTGTACATCGTATAAAGGAGCTTCCTCTGGGAGGGCTTTAAGCCGTCGATCTCGGGAATGGCTCTCGACACGATAACGCTCATGGCGTAGGGCATATAATTGCTCTTGAGCGTGTCAGTTATCCCCTGCTCCGTGTATAAATTTGAAGTTTCCTCCGAGAACATATCGTCCCGGTCATTGTCTTTTTTGGTATTTCGTGCCATTTTATCCTCAATTCACGTCAATGGAATTATAATTTATCGATCAGTGCGGTATGCACGGTCAACACAGCCGTCACCGTCAATTTGCCCGGCTCAGAAAATTACTCAGCACAGTCCGTTTAC
>JAGDAX010000034.1 GCA_017848335.1 Clostridia bacterium
CTGAGGAGCGCCAACCGGGCAAACCTCTTCACAGCTTCCGCACTCGATGCACTGCTCAGGGTCGATAACATATTTGCCGTCGCCTTCGCTGATGCAATCCACGGGGCATCCTGCCGCGCATGCGCCGCATGCTACACACTCGTCTGTAATGATATATGCCATAATAAATACACCTCCATCTGAATCCGTATTTTTACGGAGATAAGTATACCACCGTTTTGCGGCCCTGTCAAGTAAATTCCGCTGACAAGTCCGCCTGAAATCCGCACGCAGGGCGTCATAGTTTTACTCCGCAGGCTCCATAATGTAGTTCGGTGTTGCGGACTTGACCAAAGAATTGTCCTTGATAAGCTCGATTCCGGCCGTCACAGCATCCTTTGTTTTTTCACTCAAGGTGACAATAAAATCTGTGCCGATTTTTGCGGCGTATGCGTCCGCCTGTTCCTTGAGCTCCGGATTGTCCTTAACCCTGTCGTAAGCCTTTTGATTGACGTCTTCCGCACTCTCAATATTGAGTTCCGGGAACAGACTTTCAATGGAACCGGTTTGCTTTTCATTAAGAGTCAGCAAAATAACGCCGGGCTGAAAATCCCTGCCCTGATCGTCACTGTCCGTAGGCTCCGGTGTGAAATTATCTGCAGTACTTCCTGCAGTACTCTTTGCGGGCTCCTGATTCACGGCGGTGCCGCAGGCAACTATGAAAATCGCCAATGCAAAAATCGCGACCAAAACTATAATTTTTTTCATAACTTTATTAACCTCTTTTTGAATACGGCTACAGTTTAACTCCCTAAATGAGAGATACAGCTAAAGAAATAATGACACATGCCTTCAATGTCAGCGCCCGTAAGTAAAAACGCTTTACCTTCAGGATCTAACTCCATGGCAATCGGAACGTCTTCATGGATAACTGCTTTAAACCTCTGCGCGCAGTCTGTAAAACATCAATTCCTTGATTTCAGTTTTGTTGAAGCTGCGTCTCACTTCCCCGACCCCCGTGTGCCGCCGCCAAGCTCGATCTCCATATCCGACAACGGGAACGTCACGCAGGGGTGAACGTAATTATATATCGTATCCGCCTTGCGTCTGCCGTCCCTGTCCGGCGCCGTGAAGTATTTTCCCGAAATAACCCTTGTGTGGCAATATCCGCATTCGCCGCTTCTGCACCTTGACGGGATGATCATCCCTGCGTATTCGAGGGCCTTCATTATCGTAACGTTATGAGGACATTCCGCCGCGAAAATATTCCCGCCCTGCCTTACCGTGATCCTGAATATTCCCGGGTTTTGGGCGCAGCCCTGCTCTTCCCGCGCCGCCTGATATTCGCTGTATTTTTCCGGATCTGCGGGCTCGCCTCGGAAATCAAATCTGATAAACTTTTTCCGCAGCGAAAGCTTCGGAAGCTCACCGTCCAGGAATCTGTACATCGCGTCGGGACCGGCCGCAAACACGGAATAGGGTTCATTTTCGGGTGCATATTTGCGGATAAGCTCCGCGTCAATAAACCCGTGCTCAAAGCCGTCCTTCCTGTCAGGCGACTCAGCCGTGTCTGGCAGATCGTTCCGGCTCCGGTCGCCGCTAAGCACGTACACGACACTTATCCCGGGCGTGCCTGCGGCCTCGTCAAGTTCGTCCCTCAGCACGATATCCTCCTCGGTGCGTACGCCGTAAAGCAGCGTCAGCGTGTGGTCGGAGAAGCCGTCCCTGATGGCCTTTATCATGGATCGCATGGGCGTTATTCCTATGCCGCCGGCAACGCCTATCACGTGCCTTGCGTCGCGCAGCGGATTGTACGAAAACTCGCCGAAGGGGCCCGAAACGCGCGCCTCCGTGCCGACGGACCAATTGTCGTGAATAAATCCCGATACCAGGCCCTCCGGCTCCCTCTTCACGATGATCTCATAGTACCCCTCAAGAGGCGACGACGAGACGGAATAAGGCCGTTCATGGCTCACGCCCTCGATTACGACCTCCACGGACACGCACTGCCCGGGGGCAAAAGGCGCCAGCCTGAAGCAGTTTTTGTCCTTGTCGGGGGAGAGTCTGATCAGCTTTACGTCGGGCGCAAGCTGTCTCACGTCCGTAATTTTAACGTATTGAACCTGCGGGTGAAGCTCCGCGGCAAGAGCATTCGGTTTGTAGTCGCGAAGCGGCTTCACGTCGCCTGCTCCGGCGTTCTCGATTTTCTTCTGCCTCTCGGGGACGATCTTCAGGAACTTCGCGGCGGAGAGCCTCAGCTTTTTCGCTTTGTTTGCTATTTTTCCCATGTGGCTCAGGCTCCTTTCATCTTTCCGGAGGCCTTCGCAGCCGGTTTACCGGAGGCGTCCGCGGCAGGTTTACCGGAGACATTCGCGGCAGACTTATCGGCGTCCTTCCTGGCGATCCTGGTGATATTCCTGATCTTTGTGAGCCTGTCCTTGAACCTGAGGCTTCTGACCACCTTCTCGGCAGCCTCGATGCCCGAAAGGTACGTCACGCCGAAGCCGTCCCCCGTCTCGCCGTGGCCGCCGCAGAAGGTCAGCCCGTCGAAGTCGAACTTGTTGATCTTATCCAGCATTCTGGCCATCAGACCGTCCCAGTGGGACAGCTCGTAGCCGTAGGCGGTGCCTTCGGGGGCGTTGAAATAGCGGGCAAACGTGACGGGCGTCGTGACGGATATCTCCTCGATGTGTTCCCTGATGGACACGCCCAGCGTCCTCTCGCAGTCGTCAATGTAATGCTCCGCGGCGGCGTTCTTGAAGGCCCGGTAATTCCCGGCGGTCACGTCCTCCATGAAATATTGCGGGTACACCGGCACCGTTATGAAAAGCGTGCTCGTGCCCGGAGGCGTTGCGTCGTCCACCACCGCGTTAAGGCAATTGACCACGTACACGTCCGGAAACTGCCGTCTCAGAGTGTTCCTGTCGGAAAAGAGGCTGTCGCTTATAAAGGTGGTGTAGTTCATTCCCAGCTCCTCCGCGCTCACGTCGAGGCCGATGTAGATGCACAGGAACGAAATGCCGAACCTGCGGGCGTTCAGGAGCTTCTTGTCGCGGTCCCTGACCTTGTCGGAGGGAAGCATGTTCGCCACGTTGTGAGGAATGATATTCGAGACCACCTCGCGGGCGCGGAACTCCTCCCCGGAAGCGATTTTGACGCCGCAGATCCTGTCGCCGTCAAGAATAAACTCCGTGACCTCCGAATCCAGCCTTATCTCGCAGCCCTTGTCCAGCGCCCTGTCCGCAAGGGCCAGCGATATCGCGTAGGATCTGTTGCGGGGCACCGCGGCTCCGCCGTTGATATACCCGAACATCATCTCCAGGTAGTGGAAGGCGTTGATCTCATTGGCGGGCACGCCGAGGTAGCTCCAGTAGGTCTCCAGGATCGAGCGGGCCTTGTCCTCAAAGCCGAGTGACAGGAGCACGTCGTCCAGTGAGTGGGACGCCGAGATCAGAAAGCCGCTGTATTTGAGAAGCATGACCAGCTTGCTGGGCTTTCCGTGGGTGCGCTCGTTGTATTCGAGGGCCTTGGCCGTGGAATCCAGAAGCTTCAGAAGCTTTTCGAGGCTCTTCCCGGACTCGGGGCAGATTTCCAGCATGGATCTCACGAAGTCCTCCCTGCCTGCCTTCACGGACACGTCGTAGCCGTTCTCGCCCTTGACGACGGTCCTGAAAAGAGTCATTTCATTCTCAAAGGGCTCCGAGACGCCCAGGCGGTCCAGCAGAAGCTTCACCTTCCCCGGGTGCTCCTCGGTGCCGAGGTCGCAGAGCTCGTGAAGAGACGCCTCGTACTCGAACCGTCCGCGCACAAAGCTGGACGCCACGCCGCCCGGCAGGTTGTGCTTGTCCAGAAGCAGCACCCTGTAGCCGTTGGAGGCTATTTCGTTGGCGCAGGTAAGCCCGCCGTTGCCCGCGCCCACAATTATCACGTCATAATCCATGCTGTTCGCCAATAGGTTTCCCTCCCGAACCGGTCAGAAATCACTTAATGTTAATGTTTTACCACATCTGAATCAAGCTTTTGATTCTGTCTTTGAGCTTTTGTTCTGAACTCATCTTTTGATCTCGAAATTGTACTCGCCGCTCCCGAGAAGGATCTCCGCCACCCCGTCTTGAACCGACACCAGCGTCACGCCCTTCGCGTCCGCAAGGCTCACGCCGCCCTCGGTGATCATATCCGCGCTTTCCGCAAACAGCCGCAGCGTGGCAGTGGTATTGCCGGGCACCTTGCAGGAGTAGGACGTGATCTTGCCGTCCTGCGTGGCCTTCCAGCTGCTCTTTATGAGCCCTCTCACGGAAGCATATTCGCCGCTCACGGAGGTAATGCCGCCGCCCGCGGTGGGCTTCAGGAAGAAGTGCGCGAAGGCAGGATTGCCGGTGTCGCAGGCGATGCCCGCAAGGCTGTCGTAAAGCCACTCGGTCACCGAGCCGTAGGAATAATGGTTAAAGGAATTCATTGCCGCGTCGCCGAAGCCGCTCTCCAGCGTGTAGCTGTTCCAGCGCTCCCAGATGGTGGTGGCGCCCTGCAGAATGGGATATTTCCACGAGGGGTATGCCTCCTGCTGGAGCAGCGCAAAGGCGGTGTCCGTGTAGCCGAACCTGCAAAGCACCGGCAGCAGAAGGTTGCAGCCAATGAAGCCAGTGGTGAGCCTGGTATTGTTCTTTACGATCTTTGTATTGAGTCTGTCGGCCAGCGCCTGCCTCTGTTCCTCAGGGAAAATATCGAAGGCCAGCGCCACAAGGTACGACGTCTGCGTGTCGGATTTGAGCTTGCCCTCGGAGCGCAAGAATTTTCCGATCCACGCCTCGCGGTATCTGGCGGCGGTGGCTGCGAATCTCTCCGCGTCCTTATCGTGCCCGAGAAGCTTCGCCATCCTCTCCAAAAGGTCGAAATCCCTGATGCAATAAGCAGTGTCCGTGACGTTCACGGGCGTGGACTCGCCTATCGAAAGCCAGTCGCCGTAAGCGCTCCTGGAGCGGATGTAATTCTCGCTGGTGCTCACAAGATAATTGGCGTAGCGCTTCATATTGGAGTAGTACTTTTCGATGTAGGAAACGTCGCCGTAGCGCTCGTACATGATCCAGGGGATAATGATTCCCGCGTCGCCCCACGCATTGTTGCCGGCGCCGCTGTAGTTGGCACGCCAGGTCTCAGGAGCCACGTCCGGATACGCTCCGTCGTCGTGCTGGCAGTCGTTCAGGTCTGTGACGTACTTGTCGAAGAACGCCTTCACGTTCATATTGTACGCCGCAGTGCCCGAGAATATCTGCGCGTCGCCGGACCATCCCATGCGCTCGTCTCTCTGCGGGCAGTCCGTGGGCGTCGAAAGGAAGTTGCCACGCTGTCCCCAGTAGGTATTGGACACCAGCTTGTTCACCAGCTCGTCGGAGGTCTCAAGCTTGCCGCTGTCCTCAAGTGCCGAATAGAGCACAAGGGCCGTGACGTCTTCAAGCGAAGGCGCCTCAGCAAGGCCGCCGATCTCCAGATATCTGAAGCCGTGGAACGTAAAAGCCGGCGTATAGGTCTCGCCCGCGGGATCACCCTTCAGAATATACCTGTCCGTGGCAAGGGCGGTTCTCAGATTGGCCGTGTACAGCGTCCCCTTGGGGCCGTCGCTGCCTACGCTGCCGTCGTTGAGCATTTCCGCGTGGCGAAGCGTTACCTCCGTCCCTGCGGCGCCCTTGACCTTCATTCGTACGACGCCGGCCAGATTCTGCCCGAAATCGTAAATATATTTCTGCCCGCCGATCGTCGTTACCGACAGCGGCTTCAATTCGGCCATCACCTTCACCACGCCCGAAAGCTGCGGCACAAGCTCGCCAATGCCGATGGACTTCGCGGTAACAGTCACAACCTTCTCCCAGGTTCCCTTGGGCGCGTCCGTACCGCACCACCCGTCAATTTCACGCCTCGCGTCATAGGTCTCGCCGTTGAACACGTCGTTGTAGGTGATCGGCCCGTCAAGAGTATACGTCCAGTCACTGCCGCTTCCGAAGGTGACACGCCTGCCGTCCTTGTAATCCACCACAAGCTTGCAGATAAACGCCGGATTGGTGCCGCCGTAAGGCGAAAAAGCGCCGATATACCAGCCGCGGCCCAGCGCTGCGCCGATCACGTTTTTACCTTGTTTAAGGCAATTTGTCACGTCAAACGACTGGTACATTATCCGCTTCTGGTACTCCGACCTGCCCGGATTAAGCATGCTGTCGTCGATCCTTTCGCCGTTCACGTATGCGTCGTAAAGCCCTGCCGCCGAAGCGAACAGGAACGCGTTCACGATCTCTCCGTCAATGGAAATTTCTCCCCTCACGAGCGGCGCGGAGCCCTCCGCAGTAAGCGTCACGTTGCGGTACCAGGGCGCGTCTCCGTAGGAAGCGCCGAAGTCTGCTTTTTTGTAATCCTTCTCGCTTGCATTTTCCTCAAACCATTTGCCGCCCTGATCCTTGGCGGTGGCCATCCAGGCCTCGTCCGCGGCGCGGCTGTTGGTCGTGGCGAAATATTCCGACGTCCCGTCGGTGTAAACCACCGAAAGCCCGGCGATAAACCCGCCGTAGCCCATGGACGTATTGACGACCTTCGCGGCAATGAGGTTAGACCCCTTCCTGACGAGCTCCGTCACGTCCGCGATCACACCGTTCTGCCACCCTGCCGCCTCGGTTTCCTCGGCAGCAAATTTCCCGTTAATATATACCTCTCCGAAGTCATCCGCCGAAAAGGCGATATGTGCGGATCTAACGTCCTTTGCAATATTAACCTTGCCCCTGAAATACAGGGTCTTGGCGGGCACGTTGCCCTGCGCCTCCCCCGCAAGAAGCCAGATCCATTTGGCACTGTCGATGCTTCCCGAGCCTGTGGCGCAGGCGATCCACTCCGCGCCTTCAAAGCCGCTCCCGGTAAGCGCAGTCGAAAAGGAGGCCGCGCCCGATTTCATTTCCGCGCCGTCCCCGTCCTTTACGGAGACACGCCAGAAGTACCGTGTAGCCTCGTCAAGCTTATCGCCGCCGAAGGGCACCGCCACGTTCTGATTCGAAGCCACTTCTCCGGAATCCCAGACAAGGCTTTTCCCCGCGTCAATATCCTCCGCGCTCTTTGCCACGACAATGCGGTACGATTTTTGCACCATTCCCCGCTTCCCGGTGTTGACGGCCCACGAAAAGAGCGGCGTCCCCTCAACGCAGGAAGGGTTCTTCTCGTAATTGACGCGCAGGAACGTCACCTCGTTTCCGTCGTCATCACCGATCTCCGGCGACGGCTGCGGGTCACGCCTTTCCGCAGTGGTGACAGGGCGTTCGTCACTGCGGCCGCCCTCCGTGCAGGCGGCAAGGGCCGATAAAGTCATAATAAGTGCGATAAGGATCGCGATCGTTTTTTTCATTGTGTAGTCCTTTGTGTTTTTTAGTGCCGAGTGCCGGGTGCCGGGTGCGCTGCGCGGCCCGCCTCACTTAACCTTAAACACCGCAAATACCGGCAGATGATCCGATATCCACAGTCCGTCCTGCGAGAACAGGAACGTCTCGTAGGAGAGCGCCTCCAGCTGCTTGTCCTTGCTGTAGAAAATATAGTCGATGGGTTCTCTTGACGGGTTATACGAGGAGCTGTCCTTGTCGTACTGGCTCACCATGGTGGCCAGGTGGTCGCCGTCAACAGTCACCGGCGCGGTCAGCCTTGCGTCGGAAAGCTTGATCTTGTACTTGGTGCCATCCTTGTCCTCGAAGGATGAATCACCCTCGATCATCTTGATGAGCGCATAGGTCTTGCCGGCACCGGTGGTGCGGCGGTTGTTCAGATCGCCGGTGAGGAACATCGGCAGGTCCTTGTATTTTTGCGCCATCTTGATAATTACGCCCATCTGGGCCTTGCGGATGGTGTTGCCGGCGGAGGAATCGTTGCTGCCGTTGTGGTCGAGGTGCGTGTTGAAGATCGAGAACTGCTTGCCGGTGGCCTTGTCGCGGAGGACCGCGAAGGTGCATATTCTCGGGTAGTTGACGCCTTCAAGGGCTGAGCCCTTCACGTCGGGCGTGTCAGAGAGCCAGAAGGTGCCGCTCTCCACCAGGTCGAATTTGTCCTTCCGGTAATAGACCGGGTTCGCCTCGCCGCCGGTGGTACGCGCCTCGCCGACGCCTGCGTAGGATGCATTGAAAACGTACTCGTCAAGCCATTTGCGCCAATTGGTGGTAACCTCCTGCATGCCCACGACGTCGGGCAGCAGCCTGTCCACCAGCTGCCGGTAAAGCTCTGCCCTCGAAATGAAGGGCGACGGGTTTCCGTTCTCGGTCTGAATATTGAACTGGAGGACCCTCAGCGTGTCCGAGTCGCCGCTCACAGGATAAACGTCCGGTTTGATATACCCGGAAGCCTCGGCCTCCGTCATAAACAGGATCTCGCTGATCAGAATCGTCTCGCCGTTGGCCGCAGAAAGCTGTTCGAAGCAGAGCCTGAACATCATAATATCTCCGGGCTTGTTGACGCTCCGCAGGTCAAACGTCAGGTAGTGCCAGTCGCTGCCCGAGTTGAGCGCGTAAACCTCCTTGCGGACGGTGGTGGACTCGGTGAGCGTCGCGGTGCCCAAAAGGCCGAATTTGCGGTCGTGGGCGCTTACGTTCTTAATCTTCAACACCACGAAGGGCTTCCCGGCAAGGCTTACATTCCTGCATCCCGCAGCTTTGCAGAATTCCTCGTACTTGAAGAACAGCGATGGCTTGTACGTGTTGGGCGTCGTGATCCCCTTAGACGCGATCCGGATGACCCTGCCCGCCTCGGGGTCGGTCGCAAAATCCGCGGCGCAATATTTCGCGTTCACGAAGTGCGACAATATACCGTCCGCAAGCCCGTCCTTGACCTTGATCGCGTCAAGAACAGCCGGCTCAGGGGTCGCCGTCGCAGGCGGTCCAGCGGTCCCGGCAGATTCTCCGGGCGTTGCGCTTGCTGCGCCCGTTGGCGCGGAAATACTCTCCGTGGGCGGCTCAGCAGTCTTTTCTTCGTCACCCGGCGTGCTGTCCGGCATCGTGCTGTCCGTGCCCGGCAACGTATCCCCCGGCGTGCTGCCCGCGGGTATGCCCGTGCCGTTCTCTCCGCCGGTTTCGTTCCCTTCGCCGGTGTTCTGCTCTTCGCCGGTGTTCTGCTCTCCGCCGGCTGCGGTCTCAGAAGGCGCATTTGTGGCGTCTCCTGACTGACGGCCCGGCGAAGCAGACTGCCCCGGTGGATCCGTGATTCCGGATTCCCTGTCTGACGTCGGCGGTACCTTTGAGGGATCCCGCTCCGTATTGCAGCCAAGCAACAACGAAAAGGCCGTTGCCGCAACAAGCAGAAGCGCAACAGCTTTTATTATGTATCCTAAACGTTTTTTGGTAGTCATAACGCATCTCCTTTAGGGGTAAGATGTATATGACAATTTATACCATATCCTGCAAGAGATTTTCAAGCACTTCGAGCCGGTTCGATCGTGTCAGGTTTTGACGGGTCGGCCCGCAGAAATCCGGCTGACCGATACCATAGCCGTTCCTCAAGCCTTGGTTCAATTCATGGTCGACAGCCGCCTTGTACAAGACGTCGTCGCACCGGAGGAGAAGGTCACCGAACGCCCGGCAAAGCCGATCCTGCACGTTCCCATTGATCTCTGAGGCCATGTCGTCAAGGCTGCCCGGCTTGAACGACGCCTCGGGTTGAACGCGCGGAGGGCACCCGGCATTCGGCACCAAGTATCCGCGCAGCGCTCTCCGGCCTCCGGCCTCTGGCCTTACCGTTACAGTGTCACAATCTGTCACAGCTGGAAAGCAATTTTTCCCTTTACACAGCCTCGCAATAAATGGTACAATGTACCCCGTCTGCACTCCGGGCGGTTTTTTCATCTCACGGCCTACTGCCACGGACAGTCCATTTTACAAAAGCCGGCTGTTATCCTCGTGATTTCAGCGTCCTTCCGGTCAGCGGCGAGATAACTGCCAAGCCTTCCAGGAAGCTTGATGCGACCGATAAGGTTCCGGCGGAGGCCCTTGACCGGCGGAAAGAAAAGAGATGATTCTGCTTGATATTCGGTAAACACATCAACAAATACTATCTGAAATATTCGTGGCTGCTGCTCATCGGCATTGCGGCTCTTTTTGTTATTGACTCATTCCAGCTGCGCATTCCGGGCATATACAATATGGTTGTGACGGCGCTCAACACGGGGAACGTGGTCATTAACGGGCAGGAGGTTCCCTTCACGATGGACATCCTGCTGGACAAGATCTGCCTGCCTATGCTTTTCATTGTGCTGGGGCTGCTGGTCGGGCGCTTTGCCTGGAGAATCTGCTTCTTCGGCTCGGCCATCATGGTCGCCAAGGATATGCGCGGCGAGATGTTCGACCACTGCAAGGACCTCTCCCAGCAGTTCTACAACGTGAACAAGGTCGGCGACCTCATGTCGCTTTTCACCAATGACCTGGACACCATCGAGGACTGCTTCGGCAGCGGCATTCTTATGTTTGCGGACGCTCTGTTCCTGGGCGTGCTGGCCATTATCAGGATGGCGGGCATGCATATCTACCTGACGCTGCTGGCGCTGATCCCGCTGGTGTTCCTGTTCATACTGAGCACTGTTGTCGGGAAATCCATGATGAAGAAGTGGGACAAGCGGCAGGAGCAGTTCTCGAAGCTGTCCGATTTTTCCCAGGAAAGCTTCTCGGGCATCGCGGTCATAAAGGCGTTTGTGCGGGAGACACACGAGCTTCTGGCGTTCAAAAAGCTCAACAGCGACAATGAAGAGGCGAACGTGTCCTACGTGAGGACAGCCACCTGGCTTCGGGTGCTGGTCACGCTTTTCGAGGAATCGGTGGTGGGCGTCATTCTCGGGTACGGCGGCTATCTGGTGTACAAGAACGTCTTCACGGCAGGCGACCTTATCGAGTTTATAGGCTACTTCACGGCGATCATCTGGCCGATAATGGCTATCGCAGAGCTCATCGATATGACTTCGCGGGGCAAGGCGTCTCTGTCGCGCATCGGTAAGCTTCTCGAGGAGAAGCCGGACGTGGTGGACGCGGCGGGCGTCACCGATATGGACGTCATTCGCGGCGACATCGAATTCAGGGACCTCACCTTCTCCTATCCGGGCGCCAACCATGACAACCTCAAAAACGTTTCGTTCAAGATCAACGCGGGCGAAAACGTGGGTATTATAGGCAAAACCGGCTCCGGCAAGACCACTCTATGCGACCTTGTGCTGAGGACCTACAACGTCCCCGACGGCACGCTGTTCATTGACGGGCGGGACATCAACACCATCCCCATCAAGACCGTGCGGCAGTACGCGGCGTACGTGCCCCAGGACGGATTCCTGTTCAGCGACACCATCAGCGAGAATATCGCTTTCGCTTCGGACACCAACGAGATCGACCGGGTGAAGCGGGCCGCTGAGATCGCAGGCGTTATTGACGACATCAACGAATTTCCCGAGGGCTTCGAGACCGTGCTCGGCGAGCGCGGCGTTACGGTTTCAGGCGGCCAGAAGCAGAGAATTTCCATCGCCAGGGCCGTCATGAAGGACGCGTCGATCCTCATAATGGACGACTCGGTCTCGGCCGTCGACACCGCCACCGAGAAGAAGATTCTCGGGGAGCTGCGGACGCTGCGGCAGGGCCGTACCACGATCCTCATTGCCCACAGAGTCAGCTCCATCGAGCAGATGGACAAGATCATATTTATGGAGGGCGGCCGCGTGACAGGCGTGGGCACCCACCGCGAGCTTATAGAGAGCTGTCCCAGCTACGCCAGGACGGTGGAGCTCCAGAAGCTCGAGGACGAAAAGGACGGTGATATCAATGCGTGAGTATTATCCCCTTCTCATTATAGGCGCCTCCATAGGCGTATTCACGTCACTGTTCGTGCTGGCCTTCGCCCTGATGAAGGACAAGAAGGAGACCATCGGCTTTGAGCGCAACATGAAGGACAGCGAGATATTGAAGCGCCTCATCGGCTACGCTAAGCACCACATAGGAAGCTTCGTGGCGGCCTTCCTTATCATGCTGGTGTCCATCGTCTATTACATCCTCTCCCCTCTTATCGTGGGTTACATCGAGGAGCTCATCAAGGACGATTTCACGCTGCCGAAGCTCTACGCGGCGGTGGCGGTTTACAGTGTGGCCCTTATCATTTCGCTGGTCTGCACATACGTACAGTCCATAATTCTGCAGAAGGCGGGCCAGAAGATCATTTCGATGCTGCGCCTCGACACCTTCAGCCACATCGAGAAGCTGTCCCACTCCCAGCTGCACGCGATCCCCACCGGCAAGCTGGTCACCAGGGTCACCAACGACACGAACGCGGTGTCCTTCCTGTTCACCAACATATTCATCAACCTTGCCAAAAACACGATAATGATCGTGGGCGTGCTGGTGGCGATGCTTCTCGTGAATTACGAGCTGACGCTCATGGTGATGTGCTTCATGCCCTTCATCTTCATTTTCACGCTGATATTCAGGAAGTTCTCCCGCAGAGCCTACCGCAAGGTGAAGGACTGCACCACGGACATCAACACCTTCCTGTCCGAGAATCTCTCCGGCATCAAGATAATCCACATCTTCAACCGCGAGGAGCGCAAGAAGAACGAGTTCGACGGCAAGAACGCGGAGCTGTCCAAGGCCAAAATGGGCGAAATATTTGTGTTCAGCATTTTCCGCCCCGTGATCTACATGCTCTACGTATCCTCGGTGCTGGCGCTGTTTTACCTTGCCGGCAGGGGCTACATCAAGGAGACGCAGTTCCTGGGCCAGACCATCAACGGCGGCATTCTGGTGACGTTCTACATGTATATCAACACGTTCTTCAACCCCATCCAGAATCTGGCGGAAATGTTCAACTGGCTGCAGTCCGCCCTCGCATCCGCCGAGAAGATATTCACGATCCTCGACATTAAGCCTGAGATCGTCGACAAAGAAGGCGCCTTCGAGGCAGAGAACATCCGCGGCGAGATCGAATTCAAAAACGTGTGGTTTGCGTACGAAGAGGAAAACTGGGTACTGAAGGACCTGTCCTTTAAGATCAAGGCCGGCGAGACCGTGGCGCTGGTGGGCGCGACAGGCTCCGGCAAGACCACCATCCTCTCCCTCCTCTGCCGCAACTACAACATCCAGAAGGGCGAGATTCTCCTTGACGGCGTGAACATTCAGAACTACACCGTCGATTCCCTGCGAAGACAGTTCGGCCAGATGCTGCAGGACGTGTTCCTGTTCTCGGGCACCGTCAGAAGCAACATCGTGCTCCGCCGCGAAGACGTGACGGACGATGAGATCAACGAAGCCGTGAAGTACGTCAACGCCGACGTGCTTGTGGAAAGGCTCGAAAACGGCCTCGACGACGAGGTGCGGGAGCGCGGCAATAACTTCTCCACAGGCGAGAGGCAGCTGCTGTCCTTTGCTCGTACCATACTGCAGAAGCCCAAGATCATGATACTGGACGAGGCAACCGCCAACATCGACACCGAAACGGAGCTCCTCATTCAGGACTCCCTCAGCAAGATGATGAACATCGGCACAATGCTCATCGTGGCCCACAGGCTGTCCACCATCAAGAGCGCGGACAAGATAATCGTGATGTCCCACGGCGAGAAGGTCGAGGAGGGCTCCCATGACGAGCTGATGCGTCAGGGCGGCAAGTACCATTCGCTGTACATGCTGCAGAGCTCGCTCGAAAGCTTGCGGGCCTAAGCGGAATGCCGAATGGCTGACGGGTGAACGTCCGAAGAGCGGAACGTCCGGTCGGCCAGATCCCGCGAAATGAATTGAAATTTAACGGTCGAAGTCATCCCGGCCCGCAATGCAAGCCGGCCCGCGCCCCCTGTAATATAGAGGGCGCGGGCCGGTCCTTTTTATGAAAGCTTTTCTGTGGGGTCCCTCCCTGCCGCGCGCTCAAAGCAGGTCAAGCCGGCTAAACAGGTCAGGCAGGTTCAGCAGGTCAAACAGGCCAATCAGGCAAACAGGCCAATCAGGCAAAACAGGCCGGGCAGCTTCAGGGCTTTTCCCACGAATATGCCTTCGCGGGCGGCACGAAAGGCAGCCTGTACATTCTTTCGTCCGTCGGGACAGCGCCGTTCTTCTCGTGCAGGATGACGTTCACGAGCATTTCCACGTCCTCCGTTGCGTGAGCATGAACACCGGGCCTGAAATACCAGTAGAGGCGGTCCCTGACGCCCAGGAAGTCAAACACCTCACGGGCGGCTTCGGTGGTCTGCCAGGAACCGACCGGATTCGACCACAGATCCCCTGCAGCTTCGGACACAAAAAGCGTCCGCGGCGCCACCATGGCCTTGAGAAAATGCGCGTCAAAGGGCAGCAGTGTCTCGTCGTCCGCGTATTCCCCAAGGTCTTCGCCGAACCAGAAGGGAAAATTGCCCCAGATGTCCTTAAGCGTTTCGCTGCGCCCCTCCGGAATATCCCCGCACCTGCCCTTCATGTGCACCCTGTAGCATCCGCAGGAGCCGGCGCAGGTTTCGTTGGGGTTCACGATTCGCGCCCTCTCGTCCACGGCTCCCGCCAGTGCCGCCGTTTTGCCTCCGCGCGAATGGCCCGTAAACGCGATCCATTCGAGGTCTACAGGCAGGTCGGTCTTGCCGAGTGCGTCCACGCATCTTGAATACCCCCAAGCCCAGGCGGCCAGCGCGCCGGCTCTGCACTCGGGATATGTTTCGTAGATCTGCCCCTTGCATCTGCCCTCCCCGACCACGTCATGGGCGAGCTCGGTGCGGTCAAATAAGACCCATGCAATATTATTGTCGAGTGCCGCGTGAATAAAATCCCTGTCGAAATGGTAGCCGAAGCAAAGGTCGCCGTCCACGATTGCAGGAACCTTTTCCCGGATCGCCCAGGGATAGTCCGGCAGTACGACCTGCATGCGAAACCGCACAGGCCGGGCGCGGGTCCCGGTACTTATCAGATAACTGCAGGTCTTGGCCTTGTAAAGAGTCTCCACCTCAACGAATTCGGGCTCCGGCGGCATTCCGCCGTACTGAAGCCCGATGCAGCTACTGTATAGCTCGGCGCGCCTTTCGGCCCACTGTCCGGGGCTTGAAATGCGTTCGCCGGAATCCTTTAAGAACGGGTCCGGAAGCCCGGCCAAAAGCTCGTAACCGGTTATTTCAAGCGTGTTTTCGTCAACCTTTTTCATAATTGCTCAATTAATTTGTATACCGCGGATTTCCCGGAACTGTTCGTCGGCTTTCCGCGTGCTGTTTCCTGGATCTTCAAGTACTGTTCATCACAATCCCACGAACCGTTCACTGTCGAACAGCGCCAGCATGGGCCTTGACGCGCGAATCTCCGCCTCAAAGTCCTTCCCGAAGGTGCATTCGATGGACAGATTTCCGTCATATCCGACGCGCCGCAGCGCCTCCGCCCACTTCACGAACGTGGCGCGGTTCTCTTCCTTCAGATATGCCCTGTCAGGGTCTGGCCTCGCAACGTGCACGTGCGAAAGCTCCCCGGGCCGCAGTATATCAAACTCGCTCAAATCCTCGCCGCTTAGGTAAAAGTGATAAAAATCCACCAGGCACCCGAGGTTTTCATTCCCCACGCGCCGCACAAATTCGATCCCTTCAGTGAGCGTGTTGCAGAAGTTTGTCTCATCCTTGCACAGCGGCTCGAATATAGTCCGCACGCCGAATTTCGCGCCAAGAGACGCAATCGAGTCAAAAACGCGTACGTACTTCTCGAGCAGAGAATCCCTGAGATTCTCGTCGGGAATACGCCGGCTGACGCCGCTTCCGATCACGCAATAAGACGCCCCGAGAATATTCGCCACCTCGAAGTTCCTTCCTGCGTAAGCAAGCAGGCTGTCCTCCGGGTCGCTGTTCAGCTTCGCGTCACCGCCGAAGAAGCAATTGAAGCCCTCCACGGCAATACCGCACCTGTCGGCCTTCGCCTTTATCTCGAAAAGTCTTTCATCATCCAGTCCGCGAAGCGCCGCCATCGGCGGCTCCGCATAGGAGTAGCCATTCTCCGCAAGGCAGTCAAAACGGTCGGGGCCGCAACAAATACCGTAATTCATCTGATACACCTCCGGGCAGATTATACCATGCCGGCCGCGTTTAGTGAAGAGCCAACGTATGCAAACGTCTGAACCTGCCTCTGAACCTCTGAACCTGCCGGAACCTCTGAACCTGCCGGAACCTCTGAACCTGCCGGAACCGCCTTGCGGTACTGCCTGCGATAAGCGTATAATAAGCCTGCGGCTTACCGCTGAAAATCACGAAGGAGTTTGTACAATGAAAAAAGCGGAGATCATCATATTGTCGGGCCAGTCCAATGCAGTGGGCGTGGGCCATGCCGAATACCTTCCCAAGCATTTCCCACCGGAGAAGGTTGAAAAGTGGAAAAACGGCTATCAGAATATCAAAATCAACTATTTCTCACACGACAAGAAAAGCAACGGCTTCGTTCCCACGACCATCGGCTGCACGGAGATCTCCAAGGTCACCGTCGGGCCGGAGCTGGGCATTGCGGACGCTCTTGACGAGCGCTTCCCGAGCCGTGAATTTTTCATCGTAAAGTGCGCATACGGCGGCATGTCGCTCTACCGAGACTTCCTGTCACCTTCCTGCGGCGGCCCTTACGACCCGGAAGCCTTTGCCGACCAGTACGAAAACATCGTTGCAAGCTCGGAGCAGGGATTGCCTGTCCGTCCGGGCTGGAGCTACAACGAGCTCGTGAAGATCACCCGCGAGAGCATCGGGATCCTGGAAGCGCAGGGCTTCGTCCCCTCCGTCAAGGCCTTCTGCTGGATGCAGGGCGAAGCCGACTCCGGCACCGAAGAGAACGCGGAGCAGTACATCGGCCTCTACGGGCATATGATTTCCGACTTCAAAAAGGAATTCGCCGGCTATATGGACGGTTGCCTCTTCCTGGACGCGGGCATACACGAGCTGTGGGTCTTCCACGAGAAGATCAACGCCGCCAAGAAGGCCTTCGCAGAAGCCCATTCCGACTGCGTGTTTATAGACACCATCGCCGCGGGCCTCACCTGCGCAAAGGAACCGGAGGGATGTGTGGATATATACCACTACGACTCGGACTCGGTCATAGCCCTGGGGCACCTGTACGCAGACAGGATTCCGGTGGAAGGACAGTAAACAGTTCTTTGGCCGATCTGTCAGCTGCGCCATAGCGAAAGCGCCGATGCTTTGCCGTCGGGATAACAGGACTTAGGAGTATAACGACTTGAGGGAGCCCCGGTAGGTCTCCCTTTTTGGAATCGGTTCGACGGTCAAAACATTGTCTCGAGAGCGGTTCCGCACCCGGTGCGCCATAGCGAAAGAGCCGATGCTTTGCCGTCGTGATAACAGGACTTTGGAGTATAACGACTTGAGGGAGACCCGGTAGGTCTCCCTTTTTGGAATCGGTTCGACGGTCAAAACATTGTCTCGAGAGCGGTTCCGCACCCTGTGCGGCATAGCGAAAGAGCCAATGCTTTGCCGTCGTGATAACAGGACTTTCTTCTCGCTATCGGAAGACCCACCGGGTCTTCCTCCCGGACCTTCCTCGCTTTGCTTGAACGTCCGGAGCTCGTTTCAAGTCCTGTCTTTGGAGCATAACGACTTGAGGGAGACCCGGTAGGTCTCCCTCAAGTCGTTATGCGGATAACAGGACTTGAACCTGCACGCTTGCGCACTGGTTCCTAAGACCAGCGTGTCTGCCATTCCACCATATCCGCGCGTTGGTGCGGGTACGATTGTAGTGTATTTGGGCAGTTTTGTCAAGTGAGCTCCCTGGCGCCGTCGCCCACGGAGCAGGCGTAAAACTCCGGAGTATTGCCGGTGGCTTCTGTGTACAGGCGGGCGACGTGCCGCTCGAATTCCTCCACGCTGTCCTTGCGTACAATATTGACCGTGCAGCCGCCGAAGCCGCCGCCTGTCATTCGTGCGCCCACAGTGCCTTCGAAGCTTATTGCCGCGTCAAACATCGCGTCCAGCTCCTCGCCCGTAGCCTCGTAAAGGTACCGAATCGACTCGTTGGCCTCACGGAGAAGCCTTCCGAATGCGGCCAGATCGCCCTTCTTGAGCACCTCCACGGCTTCCCTGACCCGGATATTCTCGCTCACCACGTGCAGGACGCGCTTCCTGATCGTATCGTCTTTAATCTCCGGAGCGTATGCCTTGAGCTCTTCGCGGGAATAGCTGCAGAGATTGTCGCGCGGAACGGCCACGCCGTGAGTTCTCTCGATGGCCTGCATTTCCTCAAGGCCGACTGTGACTTCGCGGCGTCTTTCATTGTACTTGGAGGCTCCGAGGGCATGCTTCTTGCAGGTATTTGCAAGCACCAGCAGATTGTCGCCCAGGTCCAGCGGCACGTATTCGTATTCGAGCGTTGCGCAGTTCAGGAGGATCGCGTTGTCCTTTCTGCCCATTGCGGAGGCAAACTGATCCATAATGCCGCAGTTAACGCCGCAGAAGTTGTTTTCCGCCCTTTGCCCGGCAAGAGCCAGCTCCACAGGCGTGAATTTGCCCCCGAAAAGCGCGTTCACGGCAAAGCCGGTGACCGTCTCCTGAGAAGCCGAGGAAGAGAGCCCGCTGCCGATGGGTACGGTCGGGTGGAACACCATGTCGAAGCCGCCAATTTCAAGGCCCGCCTCAGCGAGCTCCTTGACGACGCCTGCCTGGTAATTGCCCCAGCGAAGGGTCTTCGCGCGGTCGATATCCTCAAGGTCGAACTCGTACACGCCGTCAAGAGTCGTTGCCGCGAGCCTCACGGTCGAAGCAGTGCCGTTCTTCCTGACCGCCGCCACGGTATCCAGAGTCAGCGCCGCAGGGAACACGTATCCGCCGCAATAATCAATATGCTCGCCGATAAGATTCACGCGGCCCGGAGCGGCGAAGAACCGCAAGTCCCTGCTGTCGCCCTTGCTCTTGCCGAAGGTCCCGGCAAACCTTTTTTCAACTGTCTGCATTTTAAGAATTTCGTTGTCCATATATGAAAAATCTCCGTTAAATTGCTTCGATTTGAGTGGCATGTAACGTTAAAGGTAATCCGCTCACAGCTTCGCGTGAGGCAGGCATTTTCGCGCCTCATACGCGGTCTTTCTTCGCGGCTTCCTAAGCGGTTCTTCAGCGGTTCTTCGCGGCTCTTAACCTTTTTGCGCCTTGAAAAAAAGCCTCGAATAGTTTAAAATATTCGCGGGGGAGTTTCAAGCGGATTTTAAGCTGCGACCACGCTGCAACCACCGTGAATGCCGCTTGCGAACGATTGTCTTTATGAATTTTAACGTTGGCTCTTATGTTGTCTATCCCTTGCACGGCGCGGGCACTATCGATTCCATTATCGAGAAGGAATCCCCCGACGGGGATACAGTTAAATATTACAACATCCGATTTCCCTACGGAAACCTTGTGCTGATGGTGCCTGTCGATTCCGCGGAGAATATCGGTCTGCGGCCTGTCGTGCCCTTGTCCACCATTCCCGAGGTCTTCGAGCATCTCAGGAATACCGACCTGGTGCCATTGGAGACCAACTGGAACAAGCGCCAGCGTGAAAATCTCGAGAGGATGAAAAGCGGAGACATTTTTGTGACCGCCGACGTATACAAATATCTTCTGAAGCGCGACAATGAACGCGCCCTCTCATCCGGCGAGAAAAAGCTTCTCGTGAGCGCCCGCCGCATACTTTTCAGCGAGATTCATTTCGTCTCAGGCATGGCCGAGGACGAGATCGAGTCCGCCATATCAAGCATTATAAAATCAGCCTGACAAGGCACGCTCCGGGGTCGCAGCGTTTCGCTTCAAGTAAAGCCGCGCGGTGCCGGAGCTTCGGTGGTTCGTGCCGGTTCTTCAGCGGTTCACGCCGCTTCACACCGGTTCGTGCCGGTTCTTCAGCGGTTCGCGCCGGCTCGTGCCGGTTCACGCAGTGTCGTACCGATTCCCCGCCAGACCCGTCAAGGCTCTCGAAAGGATCTGCTATGCCTTCCAAATTCGATAATTACGACAAGGAAACCGCCTCCGTTAAGGTCATCCGTTTCCTCAAATATTTCGGCATTGCCCTTGGCGGCGGCCTCGTGGGCGCCCTGCCCTACGTTGTCCTCCAATGCGCCCTCAGCGTCAGCTCCGTCTTTACCATGATCTTCTGCGGCGGCGGCGCAATGGCCTTCCTGGCGGCTTTCGGCCGAAGCCGGCTCTCCAAGGTATCGGACCATATCATTGTCGTGCTTTCGACGCTTCTGGCGTCCTTCATCGCGAATTTCGCATGCATCCTCATCCATTTCGCCCCCCAGTTCGACGTCGAAGGCCGCAAGATGAACGTGTTTCAGAAGGCCTTCTTTCTGCTGTTTCATTCGAAGCCGGACGAAATTACCGGGCAGGGTCTCGTGACGGACGGCGGCTCCTTCAGCATTTATACGATCCTCATTGCGTCCGCGGTCTTCGCGATCCTGGGGGCGTACGTCGTCTTTTTGATTATATTCAGATGGGTGCGGAAGCACAACCAATAAATGACCGATAAGGAACCCGGGCGATTTCATGATTGACAAACTTTCCTTCACCGAAATAATCGGCGAGGCGGCCCGCATTTTCAGGCTACATTTCGCAAAAATAATACTGCTCGTGCTTTTGATCGTTCTCCCGGTGAGCCTTCTCCAAAGCTGGATCATGGACGTCATACAAAAGGACAACTCCATCGTCATGTTTCAGGAGACGTTTAGAAAATACGAGGGCTCCACCGAAGAGGAATTGAACGCGGCCTCCGAGGAGATCTACTCCGTCATCAACGAGGCAGCCTCAAGGCTTATGCCGTACACGCTGGTTTACCTTCTCGCGTACGTGCTGTCGCTGGCCTTTACCGCGGCTGTCATCAGGCTGACCTTCGACGAAGGGCGGCACGGCGCGTTGTCCCTCAATTACAAGTACGGCGATATCACCGTCATCAACGAGCACAGCGAGGAATTGCACGACGTGGGCTCCGCCGTCGACTATCTCACGGTCGGCATTAAGGCGCTGCCAAGGCTGGCGCTCACGATGATCGTTGTTATCGCCCTCACCTTCCTGGGCTTTATGCTCTTCCTGGTGCCGGGGTTAATAATTGCGCTTCTCGGCTCCCTGGCGATCTACACCACGGTCATCATCAACCGCGGCGGCTTCAAAACTGTGGCTGCCACCGTCAGAATCGTATTCGCACACCCGGCGGCGCTTCTGTATTACGTCGCCAGGCTTGCAATCTCGTCATTGCTCTCCTGGGCCGTCTCTATGGGCGCTTCGGGATTGTTTCTGCTGACCGGGATCGAGGTCTCCGGCGCCCCGGCAATCATCGCCAACACCGTGATTTTGTCGCTGGTGTCGCTGCCGGTGGCGTTCCTGGACGTCGCGGTTACAGTGGCGCTCATTAACCGGATCGATAAAATGAAATCCGCGCACCTTCTCAGCTTTAACGAGAAGAATGACGCGGACGCTGACAGTTAAAATATCTCAATCCGGCGCGAAGCGCACCCGGCTCTTGGCACTCACCCAGTCGCGCGGAACGCGCGCCGGCCTCCGGTCTCCGGCCTCCGGCCCCCAGCCTGTTCCCGGCACTAAAATCTCAACCACACCTTCGCCAAATAAAGCCCGCACGGAGGCGCCGTCACACCGGCGTCTTTTCTTTTGCCCTCGCGGAGCGCGTATCTGACGCTGTCGCAGGTGCGCTTGGCGAGCCCGGCCTCGACCACCGTGCCGGTGATGATCCGCACCATATTGTAAAGGAAGCCGTTGCCGGTGATCCTGAGCGCGTACAGCCTGACGTTCTCCATACAGAGCGGCGGCGCTTCTTCCTCGACGGAGCATTCATAGATCTCGCGGACAGTGTCCTTCTTGGGATCCAGCGTACCCGAGAACGCCTCAAAATCGTGCTCGCCCACAAAAAGTGCCGCGGCTTCGTTCATGCGCTTCAAATCGGGCGCTTCGGCGCTTCTTATATGCCACGCGGCGGGGTCAAGCACGGGCACGGCCGCATCGCTCCAGTAAAACCGGTAAACGTATGTTTTCCTTACGGTGTCGCGCCTGGCATTAAACCCGGGCGGCGCCTCCTCGGACCTCACGGCGGTGATGCCTTCCGGGAGAAGGTGATTCACGGCGGGGGCGATCTTGTCGGGCGGCACGATCGGATTCTCCACGTCAAAGCTGACGCAGTATTCCAGCGCGTGTACACCGGCATCGGTCCTGCTGCAGCCGACGGTCTTCACGGTGTCGGTCTTTAAAAGCGCACAAAGAGCCTTGTTGAGGGCGCCCTGTACGGTGACCGCCCCGGGGTTTGGCCTGCCGTCGCGGTTCTGTATCTGCCAGCCGTTAAAGCCCGTGCCCCTGTAACGAAGGAACAGCCGGACCGTCATAGCATTGCGGCGCCGATTATGCCGGCGTCATTGCCGAGGGCGGCTTTCAGTATTTTGGTAGCGGGAATGAGCCCCGCGCCGTAGCTGTAGGTACCGACGTATTGCCTCAGCGGCACCAGCAGCTTCTCCCCCTGATTGGCGATGCCGCCCCCCAGAAGGATGACCTCCGGCTGGAAAATGTTAACGTAGTTGACGATTCCGTCGCCCAGCTCGACAATATAATTTTCCACCACCTGCTTCGCGGTCTCGTCTCCCATTTCGGCCGCGTCAAACACGGTCTTGCCGTTGACTTTGTCCGGGTCGCCGCCCACCAGCTCACTGATTTTGGACTCCGGATGCTGCCGCATGGCCTCCCTGGTGTCATTGATGATCGCGGTGGCCGAAGCATAAGTTTCGAAGCAGCCTCTCCGGCCGCAGCCGCAAAGCCTGCCTCCGAGGTGCGTAACCATATGGCCCATCTCGCCGCCCGCGAAGTTAAAGCCCGAGTAGATCTTCCCGTCAATGATAATGCCCCCGCCAACGCCTGTGCCCAGCGTAACGGTGATGCAGTTTTTCACGCCCTTGGCGGCCCCTGCCACAGCCTCGCCCAGCGCGGCGCAGTTTGCGTCGTTGTCGAGTCTGATGGGAACGGAGGTTCTTTCCGCGAAGAACGCCGCAAGGTCAAAGCCGTCCAGCGGCACGTTGGCGGTCCTTATGACGAAGCCCCGGTCTCTGTCCACTGCCCCCGGTATGCCGATGCCGATAACCGAAATATCGCTCTCCTCAAGGCCGTTCTCCCCGATAATATTCAGCGCCGCGTTCACCATTCCTGCGGCCACGGCAGCACCGTCGTTACCCTCCGCGAATGTGGGCACGCTCCTTTTGCAAACAAGGTTCCCGTCGTTGTCAACAAGTCCGCAGGCGATATTGATGCCGCCCAGATCGATTCCAATTCTGTACATAGCTTGAGTTTTCTCCTTTATTTGATTGCTCTGTCGTAAATATTGATTGTTCTGTTGTAGATTCTGATTGCTCTGCGGTGAATTTTGATTGCTCTGCGGTGAATTTTGATTGCTCTGCATTCAAACGTTGACCGCGCTGTTGTAAAGCTGCTTCAGGCACCGGTTCGGGGCCTGGTCGCGAAATCCTGTTACAAATCTCCCTTAAACCCGCCACCGTACTGTCCCGCGCAGACCGTAAGCTTCTCAAATCAGCTCATAATCCTTGAGCATTTCCCCGATCGTTCCGGCGTCCGCCCTCGCGATAACGTCAAGGATCGAAAGGTCGCCCTTCGCGCCAAGCCGCGCCTCCACCGCCTCAAAGTCGGTCTTCAGAAAATACAGCCGGATGCCCTTCTCCGCGAACGCTTCACGCGAATAAAGCTCCGTCCCGCCGATCGGATTCACGTACGTGTCCGCCCCGAATATCCCGCAAAGCTCGAGAATACCCTCCTGCGCCTTGCCGTGCAAACGCGGCCGCAGCTCCGAAGCCTTTACCACGGACGTCCCGATGCCGAGATAAGCCATCACCTCAAAAAGCTGATGCCTGATGAAATCCGTCAGGTCGCTGCTCCCGAAGGCGAAGCACCCGTCAATAATATTTTCCACCGCACCGCTTCCCGGGAAGCCCTTGTACGTCCTTTTGACCGCATTCACAAATCTGTCGCGGCCCCTTTTGTCCTCCGAGAAGCTCATGTCGCAAATGAGGCTGTTCTGCGAGGCGTGCTCCACCGGCAGCGTCAACAGCTGCTCCCCGCCGGGCGCCAGAATACGGTTGCGGTTGATCCAGCCGCGCTTGATATAATTCACGTCGTCAAGGATCACAAAGACGTCGGCCGCGTTAATAAGCTGCCAGTATCCGATATATGGAAAAAGGTAGGGCTGCATTATCGCGAGCTTCATGTTTTGAACGTCCTTTCTTTCAATGGCGCCGATTATTGCGACGGGGCAAGGCTTCGCAGAATACTGCGGCAGGATGGCTTGCGCAGACAACTGCGTCAGGATTGATCACGCAGAAGGCTGCGGCAGGATGGCTTGCACAGACAGACTGCGGCAGAAAACCGCTTGCCTTTTCCCCGTTTGGAATTATATCACATCTTTTTAAAAAAAGCGCCCTCAGAACCCCTTTCTTTCGGAGGAGCTCCAAGGACGCTGACGAACAGTCCCGATAATATCTCCGGTCAACGACCCGTCTTCTTAATTTACCGCCTATCCGGCAAATTATTTAACGAAGGTAATCTTCTCGGAATACTTGCCTACGATCGGAAGAGGCTTGCCCTGTCCGCGAGCGGCGGTGACAATGCCTATAATCGAAAGAACTCCGGCGAAGACACATACGGCGCCTCCGACGATGCCTGTAATCCACCCGAGAATCGGAATAAAATCAAAAAATTGAAGAACTACGCCCGCAGCATAGATAAACACTAACACGAAGCCCTGTTTCACGTGGAACTTTGTGAACGGAGAATCCTTGCGGGTGAAGAAAGGAATCAAAACAAGCAGAAACAAATACGCAAGAATAGCCATAAATCTGTTGTTTGAAATATCTTCCTCTGTGAACGTTTCCTGTACGTTTACATTTTCATTGTCTGCCATAATAAAAACCTCCTAAAGTATCGAATAGGCGAAGCAGCTGCAAACCGTTGCTTCTTGTGTAAATTATAGCCCAATTCGCAATTATTTACAAGAAAAAATGCGGCTTTTACCGAAAATAGCGAAAATATCCGTAAACGGCGCAAGGGGCTCAAAAAGAGCGGCGCATCCTGCAATCAAGAGCGCCGCCCGCAGCTGTCAGTTTATTATTCAGCAGCGATCACACAATGGACACCAGCTCGAGAAGGCTCTCCTTCTTTGTGAATCCGATGCTCTTGCCGATCTCCCTGCCGCCTTCAAAAGCATACACGGCGGGAATCGCGTTGATGCCGAACCTGTCCGCCAGCAAGGGCTCCTCGTCCACGTTGACCTTGCAGACTTTAACCCTGTCGCCGTAATCTCTGTCAATCTCGGAAAGCACAGGAGCGAGCATCTTGCAGGGCCCGCACCACGAAGCCCAGAAATCCACCAATACCGGCTTGTCGGCCTTCAATACCTCCTGCTCAAAATTATCTGCATTGACTGTAATTTCAGCCATAATAAATCACCCTTTCGTTTTGTATCAGGTCACTTTTCCCCGGTCACTGTTCCAGGTCACTTTTTCCGGTCACCTTTCCCGGTCACTTTTCCTTATAGTACAGCATGCAGTGGCAGAAGCCCTCAAATTCGGGATCCTTTATCTGCTCCCTGAACTCCCTGCACATGCATTTTGTGTCGTCGGTCCGTTCTCTGCGGCAGGGGCAGTAACCGCCTGTCTCCTTAAGACCGTCCCTTACAGTCTGTACTACGTCTTTATCCGGATTTTCAGTAATCTTCATCGAAATACTCCGTAATCAATCAGTCAAATCGTTTAATTGCCCGATGCGCAGCAACGCCACGAGATCCGCCAATGCTCCGCGGAAATCTTCCGGGATCCGCCAAGGCTCCGCGGAAATCCTTCGAGATCCGCAAATCTCCCGGGATCCGCCGACTTCACGCGCATCGATCAGATAATACCAGCCGAAACTTTAAAAATCCTAAGCTTGCGGACAGATCATAAAGGAGTCGCTTACCTCAGGCGTCCGGCTATTGCGAGCCCGTCCGAAGCATGGGCGGGCATTCACGAACCCTTCCCCGGCAGGATCAGGCCCTCTCGAACTTATCCTTGCTCTTGCGGCATCTCGGGCAGCGCCAGTCGTCGGGAAGGTCCTCAAACGCGGTGCCTGCGGGAATGCCGTTCTTAGGGTCGCCCTTCTCGGGATCGTAAACGTATCCGCAAACGCTGCAGATGTACTTGCCGGTGGACGTCTTGTAAACGATTTCCTCCGGGAACACCGTTGCGGGAGGATTCGCAAGATCCACCACCACGTCGCCCTCGAGATTTTCGTACCCCAGCGGCGTGTGTGTCGACAGGTAAACGGTGGGATTCGAGCGTATGAATTCGCGGACAAGGTCCAGTGTCCTGCGGGCCTCGGCGGCATCCTCATATACCACGGACAGCTTGTTGTCGTAGAGCGCCTCGTCGGTGTACGTGACGTCGCCGTGCATCATGTAGAACCTGCCGTCCTTCTCGGCAATGACAATGCTGTTGCCGGTGGTGTGGCCCTTCGCCTCGATAAGATACAGGCCCGCGGCAATCCTCTGCGATGCCGGGAAATTGTGATACGCGCCGTCCGTAAATCTGACACGCACCACGTTGTCCCCCGAAAGGCCCAGCGCGTCCGCCTCGGCCTCGGAAAGATAGATCTTGGCGTTCGGGAAGGCCCTCAGCTCGCCGGTGTGGTCAGCGTGCTTATGGGTGACCAGTATTCCCTTCACGTCCTCAGGTGCATAGCCGAGATTTTTGAGAGCCGTCACGTAATCCGCGATGCGCGCCCCCATGTAAATGACCGTGCTCTCGTCCGGAGCGGCGTCGGGAGTCTCGACGGGCATGCCCGTGTCCACCAGGAATACGCCTTCGTCAGTCTCCACGACGAAATTCTGAAGGGAGGACCTGTATTTGACCTTCGGGTCAAACCTGTCGGGCCCGTCTTCCCCGCCCTTGGCAAAGGGCTCCGTCATAAAACCGTTCCCGTACAGTTTTACTGCCTTGATTACCATAAATTTCCCCTTTTCCCTGCTCTGAAACAGGACTCCGCCGGCATTTACGCGGCCGTACGGCGCATCCCTTCCGGAGCAATAACAAATGTCAAACCGTGCCTTGATCAAGACTGCCTTGAACTCTTGCCGGGCAAGATCAACGTCTGCGCAAAATCAACGCCGGGGCATACCGCCGCAGGTTCAATCAGCGTCAGCCTTCGGCAGCACCGTCTCCAGCAGCTCTTCGGGCACGTAAAAAGTCGCCGCGGCCTCGCCCTTCTTGGCATTCTTGCGGCCGGACTCATCTTCATATTTATATGAGGCGGGATTTGTCACAAAAATCGGCAGCCCCGCTGAAAGCTCGTGCGTGTTGCCCTCAGCGTCACGGTAGGTCTTTGAATTCCGCACCGCCTCCGCGCCGTTTGCAAACCTGAACACGCCGGTCTCCTCGTCAAAGGTGCCGTAGGAATACCTTCCCTCGTCAAGCGCGTCATACACAGGCACGAAAAGCTGCTTTGTCGCGGCCTCAAGCTTCGTCCACCCGGCGGCCTCAAGCACCGCGTGGGCGATATCCGAATTCTCGATCTTATATCTGTCGTCAAGGACAGTCTCGTCGTAGTACTGCCCGCTGCGGACGGTTTCGCGTGAAGCATCCCCGGGAAGGCCGAGGCGTCCCAGAATGTCTTCGCGGACACCTTCGGGAGCGTAAAGCCACACCGGAACGTTGTGGGGCGAATGGCCAAGCGCCGCGCCTCCCACCACCGTATTGTCGGGAACGCTGCCCTCGTGGAGCGCCGTCACCAGCTCGTCAATGGACGCAAAAGCAGCGCCGGCCTTGTTGGCCTTTTCGGGAGCCTTCTTTTGATTGGCCGGATTGTAAAAGCCGCCTGAATCGTGGTCGGGACAGGCCACCACCACGGTGTCGGTCCTCTGCATCGCCCAGTTTACGCAATAGCCGAACACCTCGTCGAAGGCCAGGTATTCCGCCACGGATTCCTTCACGTACCTGCCCTCGGCAGCGTTGTCGATTGCGCCGCCCTCGATCACCAGGCAAAAGCCGTCGGGGTCGTTGATATTCTCGGAAAGCACCTTCAGCGCCGCCACCGCGATATCCATAAGCGTGATATCGTTTTCCGCAGCGTCCACGTCATAGAGAATGTGCTGGCCCTGGTAGTCCGTGTTCCAGGCGGCCGTGGTCATATTGTAATTGGTCTTGGTAAGGTCCCTGCCCTCTTCGATAAGAGCGCCGAAATCTATCTGAAACTTGGAAAACAGCTTCTTTGCGCCGGAATTCACCGCGTCGTTGATGCTCTTGACGTCCGTGACCACCGTGTAGCCGTGGTTCGCCGCCCTGTCGTCGTTTATGATCAGCTTGTCGTTCATCTTGAGGCCGCTCTTGACGTAGCCGCCGTCGGTGCCGTAGCAAAGTTCCACGTCGATGCCCGAATTGAGTATCTGCGGCGATGCGTCCTTCTGGTAGGCGTTGCCGTCCTGATCGGGCCGTCTCATAAGGTGTGCGGTAGCCGCGGAGGGCGTGGCGTCCACAAGGCACTTGGTGGTCACAAAGCCCGTCGACTTGCCTTCAAGTCTCGCCACCTCGAGAATATTCGCCGCCGGTGCGAAATCCGGCGTCATTCCCACCATCGTGTAAACCGTCTTCACCCCGCAAAGAAGCGCAGTTCCCGCGGCAGCCGAGTCGGTGGCGCTGTGACCGCCCATCATCTTCATGGACGTGTCCGCGTGGGCAATGAGGAACTCGTCCAGGTACAGTCCGTTCACCGTGCGGCCGCTGATGGCATTGGTGGTGATCGGCGTGGCCTGCCTCACCCCCGGAATGTCAGCGATTCCGTCGACGATCCCGTCCACCGCGCTTGCCGCGTATTTCTTTTTGTATTCGTTCGCATAGTCATAGCTGCCGAAGCCTGCGCCGTCCGGTATCAGGTAGATAACGTTCTTGATCTCGGGTTTCCCGGCCTTCAGCCTGTTGTATTCTTCCTCGGCAATGTTCACCGTCTCGCCGCCGGAGAGCTTAAAAAAAAACCCGTCCACCGCGGCAATACTGTCCTCAGGGGCCTTGTCGTAGCCCTTTTTGACGTACTGCCTGTCAAGAGCCGCAAATATCTCCGCGGCGCCCGCCTTCGCATTGGCAAGCTTTTCAGCCTGCTGCTTCGCCTGCTGTTTTGCCTGCTGCTTAGGCACGACAATAAGAACCGCCGCCGCGACAGCGATCAACGCCACCGCCGCGATAATAATACCCGTTATTAGACCTTTTTTGTTTTTCATTCCGTGTCCTTCCGGCGGAAGGCTACTGCGGGCAACACCCCGGGGTGACGCCCTGCGGCCTGCGCCTTATGTAGTAAGGACATTGTAACACAAAGCGGCGGAGGATTCAACTTCTGGCGAGCGCGGGATTGACCGGGACTGACCGGTCATTTCTTGCCCTGCTGTCTGCACCAGATATTCATGGTAAGCTCCGTGGGAAGCAGCTTGACCATCCTGACCTGCGACCTTACCGGGAACCCCAGTATCGACACCTTTTTGCCCTTTCTGAGATCCTTCATGGCTTTTTCCACCACCTGCTCCGAGGTGTACCAGCGGTCGTAATACCTGACAGTATCGTCGTGCACCGCCCTGTCCATAAATTCAGTCCTGATCCAGCCCGGACATACGCACAGCACCTGTATTCCGCGGCTCTTAAGCTCCCTGCCGAGAGCCCTCGAGAAGCTGAGCACGTACGCCTTGCTGGCGCCGTAAACCGCGATATACGGCACAGGCTGCCACGAAGAATTGGACCCCATATTTACGATCCCGGAGCCCCGGGTCATATACGGGAGCGCAATACCGCAAAGCATCGTCAGCGCCCTGTCGTTCACGTCAATAATGCCCGCCTGGTCCTCAACGTCCATCGTCT
This sequence comes from Clostridia bacterium, assembly GCA_017848335.1. Taxonomy (GTDB): domain Bacteria; phylum Bacillota; class Clostridia; order UBA1212; family UBA1212; genus UBA1212. The sequence goes on from JAGDAX010000034.1 coordinate 29,836, forward strand.
CAAATTCCCCAAAAAGGCCGTACCCCGCGGCATTCACGAGAATACGAACCTCCGGCTTTTCGGCCTCCAGCAGCATTTTGATCCCGGCGACGCCTTCACGGGTCGAAAGGTCGCACACCACAGGGCGGACAGCCGCATCGACGTGCTGCCTGAGCTCAAGCAGACGGTCCTCTCTGCGGGCCACCACCCAGATCTCGTCAAGGGCAAATTCGCGGTCAACCGCCTTCACAAAGTCTCTTCCCATGCCGGAGGACGCTCCGGTCACGATGCCAATTGTCATTTTTATCTCCTTGATTCAGCAGTCATTTTGAGTTGCAGCAGAGTGTGTGTGGGTGGCAAAGGTGCGGCGGGACGGCGGCAGAGGGCTCGCCCGAAGGCGCTGCCTTGGACTTCCCGGCGCCGCCTTGATTATTACGCAGCTGCACGCCGCGGTCTTCACGGGCTAATCCATTGTATCATTGGTCACGTTCCCGTCGCCCGTGATATCAATTGCCTCGCCCAGATACTTGGGCAGCGGCTTCACGATGCTGAAGCAGAAATCCTTGCAGCGGGCCACCACTTCGCGGACGTCGCGCTTAGTCTGCGCATAATAGTTTCTGAGGCTGGCGGAAACTCCCAGCGCCTCGATTTCAAACGCCTCGCAAAGGTAAAGGGTCCTGTATAGGTGGTACTTCTGGGTCACCACGACGCACTTTTTGACTCCGAACACTTCCTTCGCGCGATAGATCGACTCATAGGTGGAAAATCCCGCATGGTCCATGAATACGTCCTCAGGCGGCACACCCATCTCCACAGCGCAGGCCTTCATAGCATTGACCTCGTCGTAGTCCTCAGTGCCGTGGTCGCCGCTCATAAGAAGCTTGGGCGCGACGCCTTCCTCGTAAAGGGCCACAGCCGTACGAATCCTGTCCACCAGCATATCGCTGGGCTCGCCGTCGGGCCGCACGCCGCAGCCGAGCACCAGAATGCAATCCGCCCCGAAGTCCCCGGGCACCTTCCCGGTAATATGCTTCCCGCCCCTGGTTTTCACGATAATATTGATCGTCAACGGTATCAGCGCCAGCACAGCCAGCGCGGCAAGTATAATGACTAAAATCCTGGTTTTTTTCTGCCTGGGGGTCTGCTTTTTTTCAGGCTTCCCGGCCTTTTGGGGTTTCCGCGCTTTTTTCGGCTTTTTCACTTTTTCCGGCGTCTCCGGTTTTTCCGGCGTTTCCTCTTTACCCGGCGTCTCCTCCGTTAGAGGCGTCTGCTCCGCCTGCGGCTCCCCGGCTGTCTGCGTCATTTCATGCACAGAGTCAATATGTGTTTTGTCATTGGTTCTGTCTTTGGTTTTCATTTTACGATTTCCTCTTGTGTAATATTTGGCAAGCACGCCGGTCGTACGTTTGCGCCGCAGGTACGTGCCTTTGCGCGACAATGCAGCAGGCAAGCGATTTTGCGCGTCAATACCGCAGGTACGGCTCTTTGCGCGTCAATACCCCTCAGTACATTTTGCCTTCGTACCGGTGCCCGGGAAGCCTCTCAAAGTCATACTCGCGAAGCGCGTCAATCCCCTCCAAAAGGTTCGAACGTGTGCCTTCGTGGATCATCAGATTCGAGTCTCCGCCCAGATGCACAACCACCGACGGAATGCCCGCCCCGAAGGCGTAACCGCATTCCCAGGCCGTGCCCGTATCGCTGAAATTGCCCCAATAGAGCACTACCACCGCGTCCGCGCAATCAATAGCTTCCTTGTTGAGCAGGAACGTCTTGAGGCTCCATTCGGCGGTACCCTTGCGGCAAGGCGCCTCGTGCATTCTCGGAGAATAGACCTCAAAACCCCGTGAAGCCAGAATTTTCTCGCCATCCTCCACCGCAGCAAGCTCCTCCTCAGAGAAAAAGGGTGACGCAAGATAAATCTTCATGGTTCCTCCCGTGAGGCGCGGTTTTGCGTCCGCGCATTCAAAGCTTCCAAAAATCAGGCGTTTAAGTGCGTCAAAGTCGTTCCCGTCAGGCGAATTCCCGTCAATGTTCATTCCCGTCAAAAACATACTTTTCGGCTATGCTTTTCCGCTCTCATTATAACCTAAGAGCGGCTTTTTTGCAACGGCGGGCAGCTGAGGGATGGGAGCGAAGGAAGTGCCAAGTGCCGGGTGCGCTTTGCGGCGAATCTGATTCCGCGTCTGCATTTGATACCGTCAACTCCTAACTAAAATTTCATGGCTGATAACTCAAAATTCATGGCTGATAACTCGGAATTCATAACTCGCGCGGAACGCGCGGATGGCACCTGGCACTGACTTATTGATTTTTCCACCCCGATTTATTAAACTTTGTTCACAGCCGGCCAGGCGCGGCCGCGGTATTTCGACACGCTCCAATGACTCATGGCGATCACGGAAGCTTCAAAAATACCGGAAAGCCGTCGGCGCCGCCGTCACATTGTCGCGCATTCTGCTTCACAGGTTCTGCCGCCGTTTAATTCTTGGGCATTTCGAAAGCCGTCACGCGGTGGATCACATTTTCGGGCAAAATTAACTTAGGACTATCGTAAGCTTTACGGGGTTTTGTATGGAAGATATCAGAGAACTTGTATCGGAGGGCCTTTCGGAGGAAAACCTTCAGAAGTCGTCACAGCGCGACAAGGTCATCATCAGGACGGGCATTATCGGGATCGTCACCAACCTGCTGCTGGCCGCCTTCAAGGTGGCGGTGGGGCTCGTTTCGCGCTCCATCGCGATCGTGCTGGACGCCGTCAACAACACGGGAGACGCCGCCTCCTCGGTGATAACCATTATCGGCACCAGGCTGGCCGCCAAGGAGCCCACCAAAAAACACCCCTGGGGCTACGGCCGGATCGAGTACCTCACGTCAATGATCATCTCGGTAATAGTGCTTTACGCGGGCGTGACGTCACTTGTCGAGTCGGTCAAAAAAATCATCAGGCCCGAAACGCCGGACTATACGATTCCCGCGCTGATCATCGTGGGGGTGGGCATTCTCGTGAAGATCGCCCTGGGCATTTACGTGAAGAAAACCGGCCGGAAGGTGTCCTCAGGAGCCCTCATCAATTCCGGGTCAGACGCCCTCAACGACGCGATAATATCAACCGCCACGCTGGTCTCCGCCATCGTCTTCATGATATTCAAAATCAAGACCGAGGCATACCTTGGCGCGATAATATCCGCCGTCATCATCAAGTCTGGCATTGAAATGCTCCTGGAGGCGCTGTCGAAGGTCCTTGGCGAGCGCGTGAGCATCGAAACCGGCCGCGAGGTCAGGAACGTCATCAATTCCTTCCCCGAGGTTCACGGCTCCTACGACCTGGTTTTCAACGATTACGGCTCCGACAAGCTGATGGCGTCCGTCCACGTCGAGGTGGCGGACAGCCTTACCGCCAGGGATATCGACATGCTGACGCGCCGCATTACCGCGGAGGTGTACGTTAAGACTGGCGTTGCCCTGACCGCCGTCGGCATCTATTCCATGAACACGAAGGACCCTGAGATCCTCGAGATCCGCGCCAAGGTTCACGATATCGTTTTCAGCCATCCGCACATCCTGCAGCTGCACGGCTTTTTCGTGAACACGAAGACGAATTCGATCCAGTTTGACATTATTATCGATTTCGACGAGAAGGACAAGGCGGGGCTCTACCGCGCGATTCACGACGAGGTGGCCGCGAGCTTCCCGGAGCACAGGATATATATTTCGCTGGACAGGGATTTCAGCTTGAGCGAATAGAAATGGATTTCAGCTTGAGTGAGTAGGATTTGCGCGCGATCCGCGGGAAGCGGGTTCCGTGCGATTCCCGTGAAGCGGTCTCCGTGCGATTCCCGTGAAACAGGCTGCATGATCAAATAAACCCGGAAGCCTTATTTCTGTTGCGGCTTCCGGGTTTTATTGCGTTAAATCTCGTTTAATTTCGCTTTGTTTCGTTTAATTTCGCTTTAGTTCGCTTGATTTCGTTTGTTTTCGCTTGTTTTCGCTGTTCAAAACCGCATCGAGACTGCGTCCAGTCAATCATAAAGCTTCGCCCTGGCTTCCGCCGTAAGCGCGCCCCTCTGGTCGTAGAAAATTGCCGCGGAGGAAGCCCCGCTGGTGACGTACCATCTGTCCGAGCCGTCAAACCTGCTGACCGTAATATTGACCTGATTGCCGCCGGCATTGCTCCTGATCCAATAAACTATGTTGAGCCTTCCCAGCTGCTTGAAGCTTTGCCCGTTGATTGTCAGCGTGTTGGGTTCATTGTAGTGGAGCTCGACAGACAGCGGCAGCGGCGGCTTGAATCCGTTGGAGGCCTCTGCTCCCATGAAATATGCCCTTGGGAGCCATCTGTAATCGTCATCCTTAAGCCTCTCGTTGAAATAGGGGTCCCAGCCTGCCCTTCCGGCGCCTCCGCCCTCCGTGAAGCCTCTCCCAAACGGCTCAATGTCCGCAAAAAGATACTTCATCATACTCATTCCTGCATTGTAATCCGCCACAAGGCACATCACGCTGTAGGCAAAATACGCCGCCACGCTTCCCGGGTCGCTCACGTCAACGGACGCTTTAAGCTCGTCAAGGCTCTCCGGCATCTCCAGCGTCACGACACGGTTCTGCGTCCATTCCGCTTTAAGTCCGTACTCGTCCGCTTCGTTTTTCTTGTTTGAGGACATAATTTTATCAAAAAATCCCATGTCATTTCCTCCTTGAGAGATTGAGAGATTACGTAGATTAATTTTACAAGAATTTAACAAGCCTGTAAAGGCCGTTGCCGTGTTTGGTCTCCGGAGATTTCCCGGACTTTTCCACGCATTTTTCCGGAGATTTCCCGGACTTTTCCACGCATTTTTCCGGAGATTTCCCGGACTTTTCCGTGCAATTTTCCTCTTCGCCGCTCCCTTCTTCTGCAAAGCCGAGGCGAAGGTAGAAACGAAGAGCGGTTATTGAAGCATCGAGAACGATTTTCCGGCACCCGCGAAGCAATGCCTCCGCTTCAAGCGCCTCCATGATGCTGCGCCCGATCCCGCGGCCCTGATACTCCGGGTCCACAAACAAGGCGCTGACCAAACCCTCGCCGCTTTCCTCCCGAAAAGAAATCCCGCCGCAGCCGCTTATCGCGCCGTCAACTGCCGCAACCTTAAGGAGCATGTTTTCAGCACGGCTGATGATATTCCCGGCGCTGTAGACACCGACAAGCCTTGCAATTTCCTCAGCGGGATAATCACGGCTGTTGGATATCCGCAAGGTTCTTCCTATCATAGCGGAAACCGCGTCCGCATCGCTCATGCTAAAATCGCGAATCGTAATGCCTGAATTCTTCATAGAACGCCCCCGAGGAATGCTTCCGGAAATCACAACGCACACTCACACTCACGCTCACACTCACACGCACGCTTACAACGCATACTCACGCTCACAATGCACACGCACAAAGCGCAAAGAACCCGCAGGCACACACGGCGCACGCAAATAAGTCGTTCCCGCGCGAAGGCAAGCCTACAGCACGCCCTTGTCCTTGGCGGTCTTAACGAGCTCCGCGAAGTCTTCGTAGTGCCACCCGTCCGTCGGCTTTTGGCAGTCTATATCTTTAAAAAAGCAGGCAGGGATCTCCTTCTGCCTGCGGTTTTTCAAAATGCACGGGGTGCAGCCCTTGTCATGATTTGAAGGATGGCACGGGCACGCAAAGTCCTTGCAGGTGCAAAAATCCGTATCTTTCAACAAGACTCTCCTTGTATCCACTGTCTGCAATCGCCGTCGGATTACAGTTCCTTCCTCATGTAAATGAGCTCCTGATAGCCCGAAATCCTCGACTTGAAGCCTCTGGGGTTTCTGCCGAATTCCACGAAGCCGTCCTTCTTGTACATCGTGACAGCCCTTTCGTTGTCGGCAACAACGCTGAGCTCGATCTGCTCGTAGCCCGCATCCTTTGCGCACTCGACGCAGGCGTCCATAAGGGCCCGGCCGATTCCCAGGTGCCAGAATTCGCGGATAACACTGATTCCAAGCTCTGCGCGATGGCGCACCTTGAAGCTGTCACCCACGGCCGAAATACCCGCCATACCCACAAGCTCGCCGTCCACCTCCGCGACAATTTCCATCTCTCTCTCGCTGCCGGCTTTCTTCTCAAGATAGGCAATTTCGTCCTCAACGCTCGAGGTGTTCTCCTCGGGATACGTCAGAAGGTAATCGGTCTCTTCGCGCATTTGAATAAACGCCTCGAGAGCTTCGCGGCCGTCATTGCCGGTGCCGTGTCTGAGTGTGCATTTGCGACCGTCCTTGAGGTCAACAGTTCTCATATATTCCATACGTAAATCCTCCTGTGTGCGGGTTCGTTAAGATGCCCCTGTCGGTGATAAGGCGCTCCTGTCGGTGACGCGAAACCGTTTTCGACCGGCCGCGGGCTGCAGCCTTTACGCCCCGGCTCCGCTTTTCGCGCTGTCTGACGTCTGCCCGGCGCTTTCAGGCGCTTTTAAGGCCTGCCTGAAGCCCTTCGCCGCCGTTTGACGCCGCCTGACCTGACACCGTAAATGATACAAAAAACTGCCGCTTAAATCAAGAAAATAGTTGCGAAGGTTCTACTCCCGTTTCCGTAATGGATTCGTCGAAATGGCGTTTATGCCGCGAAAGGTTCTTGACATGAGTGCGGCGTGATAGGCTTGTCTCGCCTGGCAAAAACGCCTTAAAGGCGCTATTTTGCCGGTTTTGCCTTAAA
>JAGDAX010000035.1 GCA_017848335.1 Clostridia bacterium
CTTCTCACCGCAGGCGTGCTGGCCGTGGTGCTCCTGCTGGGCCGGTCAAGCGTCTTCGGGCTCGTGAAGCTCCCCGGCCTCTCCGGCCTGCTCGTCAATCTCATCTTCTGCGGCGGCCTCCTGCTGGCGCTTGTAATCCTCGCGGCGATAAGGTATACTGTGGTGAGACGGAAGAAGCTATAGGCTAGAGGCTAGAGACTAGGTGGCCGGAGATCTCGGCAGCTGCCGAACGAAGCAGTATGAACAACAAATCACAAAGGAGAAAACAACATGAAAATCAGACTTGCCGACTATGTCGCTGACTTCCTCGTAAACCACGGAGTCACGGACGTCTTCAGTGTTGTCGGAGGCGGCGCAATGCACCTCAATGACGCCCTCGGCCACAACCCCGGGCTTAAAGTCACGTACAATCACCACGAGCAGGCCTGCGCCCTGGCGGCGGAAGCCTATGCCCGCATCGACAATAAAATTGCCGCGGTCTGCGTCACCACGGGCCCCGGAGGAACCAATGCCATCACCGGCGTTGTGTGCGGCTGGTTGGATTCCATTCCCATGTTTGTCATCAGCGGCCAGGTGCGCTACGACACCACCGCAAGGTATGCCGAGAAGGTCACCGGGTATCTTCCCAGGGCCATGGGCGACCAGGAATACGACATCGTGAAGTCCGTGGAGCCGATGACCAAATACGCGGTCATGATCGAGGACCCCAGAGAGATCCGCTATGCGCTCGAGAAGGGCTGGCACCTTGCCACCACGGGCCGTCCGGGGCCTGTCTGGATCGACATTCCCGTCAATTTTCAGGGCGGCTACGTTGAGACCGACGAGCTCAGAGGCTACGACCCCGCAGAGGACGACGCGCTGCTTCCGCCGCCTGTTTCGGAGGAAGTCATTGAGGAGATCATCGCAAAGGTCAGGAACGCCAAGCGCCCCGTTTTCCACGCGGGCTACGGCATAAGGCTGTCCGGCGGCTATCCGGCTTTTCGCGAAGCCATGGAGCGGCTGAATATTCCCGTGGTCACCTATTGGAACGCAGTGGACCTTATCGAGGACGAGCACCCGCTGTACTGCGGACGCGCCGGCAATATGGGCGACCGTCCGGGCAACTGGGCCATTCAGAATGCGGATCTTATTCTCGCGGTGGGCACCCGCATCTCCATCCGGCAGGTGGGCTATAACTGGAAAACATGGGCCCGCGAAGCCGAGGTCATAATGGTCGATATCGATCAGGCCGAACTCAGGAAGCCGACCCTTCACGTGGAATATCCCGTCTGGGCCGACGCCAAGGACTTTTTGGGCAAGCTGGCCGCCGCGTGCCCCAAGGACGAGCCCGTCTTCAAAGGTGTTGACTGGCTGGAGACCTGCCTCCGCTGGAAGCGCGACTATCCGGCGGTCCTTCCCCGTCAATGGGAGGAGAACGGCACCACCGCCAACGTCTATGCCTTCATCAGATACCTCAGCAGCCGCCTGCCCGAGAACAGCCTCACCGCAGTGTCCAACGGCGCTTGCTGCGTGGTGGGCAACCAGGCCTACGTCATCCGGAAAGGCAGCCGCATGGCCAACAACAGCGCCATCGCCAGCATGGGCTACGGACTTCCCGCGGCCATCGGAACCTGCATCGGCGGCGGCAGACGCACCACTATTTGCCTTGAAGGCGACGGCAGCATCATGATGAACCTTCAGGAGCTCCAGACCATCATCACCGGCAGGCTCCCCATCAAGGTGTTCCTGATCAACAACAACGGCTACCATTCCATCAGGATCACGCAGAACAACCTTTTCGGGCACCACACCAAGGTAGGCATCGGTCCGGAGTCCGGCGACCTGTCCTTCCCGGAGTTCCGCAAGATCGCGGAGGCGTTCGGCTACGACTATTACAGCGCCTCTTCCAACGCGGAAATGATGGAAGCCGTGGACAAGGTGCTGGCCACCGAGGGGCCCGTGTTCTGCGAGATATTCACGGACACCGCGCAGGTGTGGGAGCCCAAGAGCAGCACCAAGCGCCTTCCCGACGGCACGCTCGTAAGCCCGCCGCTGGAGGACCTGGCGCCATTCCTGCCGCGCGAAGAGCTCGAGAAGCAGATGTTCATCCCGATGGTGGATCAGGGGGATTGACCGCTAATTGACCGCTATACGAAAGCGCTATCCGAAGGCCGCAAAGCGATTTGCAGCCTTCTTTTTTTTATAAGATGCCGGGCGACAGGAAAAAGTGCCGGGTGATTGGCGCAACCGTAAGGCCAGAGGCGCTGGAGGCCAGAGGCTGGAGGCTGGAAAGCGCTTCGCGGCTGACAAGAGCTAAGTGCCGCTTCGCGGCAGATAAAGGACTGAAGTTATGGGACGCGAGTTATGGCACCGGAGTTATGAGTGTCAAGTGCCCGGTGCGCTGCGCGACGGATCGGATCTCGCTTCTGCATATTGTTTTATGAAACCCGGACAGCATGCCCCTCACGCGCTGTCTGTGGGCAGCAGGTCTTTGACTTGCCGCCCCATTTTTGCGCCCTTTTGCGAGGCCAAATCAAGAGACCAGATAATGCCTGTGGATCAACTCCTCTGCGGAACCTAAAAGCGGCAAAAACAGCCTTAATCAGACGCCGGAAGTGCGATAGCTAAAAACAGAAAAAAGGGAGAAAACAGCAGAAAAGCGAAATGAATTTCGCTGAATGACACGATATTTACTCAACTTTATCTCAAATTTTGCATAAACTTCTTGTCAACGGTTTTTGGTCAGTCACGACAAGTTTTTCCTTTTTTAGATCTGCTGATTCTTTTAGTTATACGTTCTCTGCAAGGTTAAGGAATTGATTCACCTTCCCCGGGAACCGTTCCGATTTTTTGCCCGTGCAGTCGCCAGAGCGGCGGCCAAACCGCCGCCACAAAGAAAGTCTTGACAAACCGCATTTTCAATGCTATTATACTTGAGAGTAAGGTACTGCCAAACAATGTGCTGACTGAGAAAACGAAGACAATAATTTTTAGAAATGATAACAAAATAATAGGATTAAAGTAAAAATCGCGAGCGGCTTTATGCATCTTTCAAGCATCGATAGCGCAGTCATGATCTGATATAGCCTTGACCTCCAGGGATCGTCTGTGCGACAGAATCAGAATTTGCCAAGATAGCTGACAAACTGAATGGGGAACCCATAAGGGAGCTTAGCTATACACTTCCCGTTTTTGGAATTCACAGGGAATGTTCATACAGCCGTCATCTGTATAATTCTCACGGTAACCGGTCTATCGAAGACTAAAGAAAACAAGTTTGATTTTATATGAAAAATGAAAAATGAACAGAACCACGAAATCATTTATACATGTTATGGGGGAATTATGAAAAAACGAATTCTCGTTGTTCAATTAATCGCAGTACTGTTCCTGTTATTGGCGTGCACACACGGGCCCGGGCAGCCGGTGCTTCCTTCAGGCGTCAATGACGTTTCGCCTGCGCCGTCTGCCGAAGCTACGGCCGCGCCGACTGCGGAGGCTACGCTGTCGGACGTCACCTCCGCGGCCGGGTTTCTAAAGCTGTCCCGTGTCATACAGAAGGTTGACGATGAAACGGAGCTGACAAAGAACCCGCAGGCTTTGCAGCCAGGGGAAGTCTTCACGGGAATCACGCCCAACCTTCACCAAAAATATAATATGTTGATCCTCGACAAGGAGCAGTCTCTCAAGATACTGAAGGCACAGGACCTGACCGAGATACCGTATGAGCTGACCGAGTGCCTTCCGCAAATGCTCAGATGGGACGACGTCAGCGTGCTTGACGTGCCCCGGTATTCGCAAAAATACGATGATAAAGTCTGTCGGGCATACTATTACTATCTTGACGATGCGACGGTCATTATCGTGAACGACGCTGTGAGATCTGTTTCAGGAAACACAGGTTATACCAAAGCCTGGATATTGGTGGTTCCGAAGGGAGATGAGTCCGGGCAGGCTTCCTGGATTCCGCCGAAGGGAACCTTTGTCACCGGAGAAGCCCCGGAACCGAGCCTGTATGAACCATGTTATGACCGTATCCGCGCTTATTTTATGTCGGATTCCGGTTTGCCGCGGCACGACGAAGAGTTTACTCCCACCCTTGAAGATTATATGATTGATTATCTTGTATGGATGAAGCGGAGAGAGGAACACCCGGAATATTATGAAAAGTGGAAAAACACGTCTTTCCCGCCTAAGAAGCTTGCGGAAGCCAAAAACGATTCCTTCAGGATCGACTGGCTTTACTGGTGCGAAGCCTTCAGGGACGATGATGAGAAACCGGTGGCAGCGCCTGAGCTTCCCTCGAGGGACCTTCCTTGTGTATATTTACAGGTAAAACAGTACGGAGTTCCCAAGGAAGAGATGCTCGAATACGTGAAGTGGATGCAGTGGTCCGGGGCGTATGGCAGATTGGTCATTAACGAGGAACACGTCGAGGCCTTGTATTCGTATGACGACGATAAGGTTCGCCGGTCTCTGATATCGGAAGCTGCCATATATTTTGAAGGAAAGGTTTACAGAGACTCGGATATTACAGGCTGGGTTCCGGCGTATGACGTCGCACGTATGTTTTCGCGGGAAGAATTTGAAGCGCGTTTCCACGATTGGCTGCGATACTACGGCCTCGACGGACCCCCCAGCGAACGCCAATCAGAACTCATGAACTGCTGGGATGAATACGAAAAACTCCGCCGGGAGGACGAGGGGCCTCTCAATATGAGTTCCGCCGTGCGGGTGCTTAACGCGTTTATGGAGTTCTACAGGGAGGTAAGATATTCCCCGGAGGTTTTGGCCGGCGAGCTTGCTTCATCCTATGACGAGGAGTACTTCTCTCAAAACGAATATTATAAGTCGCTGCACCGCTCGAACAAGAGCATTGGCGCAATACGCGAAGAGATGTATTGGATCTTTACTCCTGAAATGTGTGCTCACTTGAAGGCCGACGGGGAAGCGTATGATACGATTTTTTACAGCAATCAGTTCAAGCTATTCATATGGGATTGGGTTCCGCTCAGTTTCCTTGTTTCAGATTTGAGCAAATATTATGACGGCCCCATTGAGCTGTTCGGCGATGACTACAGGCTCGAAGACCATATCAGAATAGACAGCAGCGATTCCTTGAGCGCCAAGGTGACGCTGACCGCCAGGAACCGTTTCGAAGAGGGCGAACGCACGTACAGCGTTGAGCTTTCCAAAGCGACCGGGAGGTGGGTCATTTCGGGAGGCACGATAATCGAACTTGTGGAGAATGACGAAACTGCGAATCAGTGGGGATAGAAATCGGACTGAGGGCTGAGGGCCGTCCGGAGCGCATCAGGAACGCCCGTACGAAATACGGGCAGCTCTGCAAGGACGACGAGGGCGGCGTATCATAGCGCTGTGATACGTTTCTCATAACAAATATTATCTATCGCAAAAAGAACCTGAAGCCGCCTGCGTATAGGTGGATCCGGGTTCTTTTTTGACGGAGTTATAATATGGCGCTTAAGAGTATGCGCAGTTCCTCCTGCGACTGCCGGCTCCTGCGACTGCCGGCTCCTGCGACGCATGTTCCTGCGGAATCATTGACACCGCCCGGTAAATAGAGTATCCTCTATGTGGGCGCGGATCACGTGATCAATCGGACCATGTGATTAAGCGCTTCACTGACAGGACGGGTAAAAATGAGGCCTTCGCGGGGCACGCGCCCCTGCCCTTGCCCGATTATCGTTTTTAGAAAGGTTCTATTATGCCAAACGCAATTATCGCGCTGATGTACGATTTCGACCGGACGCTGTCCACGCAGGACATGCAGAATTACCGCTTCATTCCCGCGCTGGGCATGACCGCCGAGGAATTCTGGAGCACCGCCAATAAATTCGCCGCCGACAATACCATGGACGGCATATTGGCGTATATGTACACTATGGTGAGCGAAGCCAAAAAGCGTGGCGTGGTGCTGCGGAGAGAGACGTTGGTGGACATGGGGCGCGGCATCGAGTTCTTCCCGGGCCTTGACACATGGTTTTCCGAGATCAACGCCTTCGGCGCGAGCATGGGCGTCACGGTGGAGCACTACGTCATTTCCTCGGGGCTGCGGGAAATCATTCAGGGATCCTCGATCTGCCACGAGTTCAGGGAGGTCTTCGCGGGCGAATTCCTGTACGACGCGGACGGTATGCCGGTCTGGCCCAAGGCGGCGGTCAACTACACCAACAAGACCCAGTTCATCTACCGCATCAACAAGGGCGTCCTGGACATTTCCAACGACAGGGATCTCAACGAGTCCATGCCCGACGACGACAAGCGCGTCCGCTTCAGCAACATGATCTACCTGGGCGACGGTCTTTCGGACGTGCCCTGCATGAAGATGGTGAAGGCATACGGCGGCAAGTCCATTGCAGTATACAATCCGGATGAGGCTTTAGACCCCGCCAAGCACCGCCGCGTCCTGGACCTCATCACCAAAAACCGTGTGGATTATATCTATCCCGCGGACTACCGGAAAGGCAAGCCGCTGGAGGCCACCGTGAAGCACATTATCGAGATGATGGCCATTGCCGATATACTGTCCGGCGAGAGCCACAGCCAGCGGAGGGAGGCGCTTAACGATCGCTCCTGATCGCGAGCTCAAGCCTGCTTTCCAGCGCTTTTGCAATGCGTTCCGGCGCTTCTGCAATGCGTTCCGACGCTTCTGCAATGCGTTCCGGCGTCTCTGCAGAAGGATATGCGATGAAAGGATTTGCGATGCGGCGCTCAATTTTCGAAAGGATTTGCGACGCCGCTTTCATTTCTCGGAAGGATTTGCGACGCCGCTTTCAATTTTCGATATGTGATTTATCCCATATAATCAAGTCTTTTTTCGTATCCGCGCTGCATATATGCTGCAGCTTTGTCTAAACCATCGTTCCCTTGATCTCCACGCCCTCCGGCAGCTTCACGTCCGGAGTGTATTCGTCCAGTGTGACCTGATATTCATATTCCGAGCTGCCGTCGTTGCCCTTGATGGTGACGGTGCTGCCGGCTTTGCGGGCCCGAAGCACGGTTTCGAGATCCTCAGGCGAAGTTATGGCCGTGCTGTTGACAGACGTTATGAGAATGCCCGGTGTGATGCCCGCCTTGTCCGCCGCTCCGCCTGGAATGACGTATTCGACGTACGCGCCGCTGACGATCACCGAGCCCCAGAAGGAATTGCGGTACGCAGTGGCAACGCTTGCCGAGAGAGCCGCCTTGCCCTTAATATAGCCGAATTCGATAAGCTGCCCCGCGATGTTGAGGGCGTCGTTGGCGGGTATGCAGAAGCCGATGCCCTCCACCATGTCGGAGTTGATCTTGGCGGTCACGACGCCAATGACGTTGCCTGAGGCGTCGAAGCAGGGGCCGCCCGAGTTGCCTTCGTTGACGGCCGCGTCGATCTGGAAAACCGTGATGGGCGCTCCGTCGTTGCTGAGGGCGCGGTTGAGGGCGCTGACGATTCCCCGAGTCATTGTGTACGTGAGCTCGCCCAGAGGATTGCCGATCACCGCCACGTCCTGGCCCACCATTATCGCGTCGGAATCCCCGAAGGCCGCCGGCTTGAGCCCCTTCGCGTCGATCTTCAGCACGGCCACGTCGTTGTTCTTCTCGGCCCCCACCACGGTGGCTTCGTATGTCTCGCCGTTGAACAGGTCGACGCTGAATTTGGTGCCCTTTTCGACCACGTGGTTATTGGTGAGAATGTAGCCGTCCTCCGTGAGAATGATGCCCGTGCCGCTGCTGGCGGTAAGGCTGGTCTGCCCGAAAATGTTGCGGGTCTTGCCCTCGGACCGAATGCCCACCACGGAATTGACGCTGTTTTGGTAAAGCTCCGCCGCGGAGTAATCCTTTTCGTTCCGCCCGCGAATAAACTCCACCGCCTTGCCTGTGCCGCCTCCGTTGGACGAAACGGTCGTGGTGTCGCCTGCCTTGCCGGGGGCTGCCGTGCTCTCCGCCATACCTATCTGCCCGAAAAGACCCGGGTCGATCGTTATGCATCCGGCAAGCAAAGCCACCGCCAGAAGAAGCGTCAGCGCCGCCGCTGCCGGCTTAAGGGCGCGCGCGGTTTTTGAATGCCGCCGGGCCGGCCGCGGCCCTTGTGCCTTAGTTTGTGCCGGCTTTGGCCGGGTATGAGTTTGTGCCGGCCGCGGCTGCGTTGTTTGCGGATCGATCGTCCGCGGTTGGCAGGATCTTGGTTGAATTTGTTTTGAAGAACGCATTTTTTCACCTCGTTTGTCGGAAGCTCGCCTGAAGCGGCTTCCTGCTTCGCAATAATTATACCACGGATGCTGAAATTTTTATTAAAGCAATTGTGAACGGGCCGCCGGGTGCAGCTGTAAGGGCAGAGGCAAGAGGCAAGAGGCCAAAGGCCAGAGGCCGGAGGGCGCTTCGCGGCGGTTATGGGATGCGAGCTGCAAGCTATGGGACGGGAGTTGCGAGTTGACAGGTGCTGCGCGAGTGCCGCACAGCGGCGCTCGCGCAGCAGCTCTTGCGCAACGGTTTATGGGATTTGTGTTGACAGCTATTGGCTGCGCGTTTAAAATAAACCCGGTCCCGGCTTGACGGAAAGCGGGCCCGACCGGAACCTGACCGGAAAGTGACTGTATTTAACGAGACAGGAGAAAGCAGCATGAAGTTCTTTCATTCACATAAAACAGGCCTTTGGGTCGCGGCAAGGCTTGTCGCGGCTGTACTGGCAGCCGTGCTGGCGCTGGCTTTATTCCCGGGCTGCAAAAAACAGGCAGCTCCAGGCGGCGCCACCGCCTTGCCCTCAGACAGCGGGACCGGGACACCCTCAAGCGACGTGATCCCCGGCGAAACCGGAAAGCCCGCAAACGACGCAGCCCCGGACGCAACTGAAGGCGCGGAAAATTCAGAAAGCGCGACGGACGGCGCGGAAAATGCAACGGAAAACCCGACGGGAAACACGGAAAACGCGACGGGAAACACGCCTGATCCGACCTGCAAGCCGGACACTCCGCGCACGCCCCCGGCAGGCGAAGCGAAGCAGACCCACAACGCCGCCAACGACACCTTCGACTACATCCGCTCGGTGGCTTACACCACGGAGGAAGGCATTTTCGTGTCGATTTTCGACTACACCTGGCTCAGCTGGTTTGGCCTTGCCCGCGAAGACGTTGACGCGGAAAAAGCCCTTTGCGAGGCGGCCGGCGAGCCCTTCACCGTCAAGGTCAAGGCGACTCAGTTTTCGACCGTGAAGCTCACCGAGGCGGAGCTTGAGGATCAGGTGAACTACAAGGCCGCGGACGGCACCGACGTCGAGCGGGACGGGCTCTATTCGTACACGCTGGCGCTCTTCTGCCCTTCCGAGATCACCTTCGGCACCAGAACCGTATCGGCTCCTTTTGGCCGCTACAAGATCCAGCCCTTCGACGGAACAACACCCCTCAGCGAGCGGGCGCTGGCCGACGGGGGCTTCAAGGAGCTGGTGGAGGAAAGCCGCACCGACGAAGAGGTCGTCTACCATTACGAATACCACACGCTGGTCTATTCGCTGCCGACAAGGTGACGAGGGCTTCCGAGGCGCGCTGCCATTGCCCGGGCGCGCCTCGGGAGCTTTGCGGCATACCTGTCGAACAGCCGAAGAGAGAAGAGGACATCTGACAGATGACAGATGACAGATGACAGATGACAGATGACAGATGACAGAGAGCCGCGAGCGTACACCGCTCGCGGCTCTCTGCGTTCCGGCCTCCGGCCACTGTCTCCTGCCATTAACTTCATATTTGCAGGCATAGCTTTGGCCTTTTAGCCTGCAGCCTTGCCGTTATCAGAACCGTTTTCAAAACCGTTTCCGGAACCGTTCTCAAAAACTCAAAACGCCCACAGCCCGTTTTCCAGAAGCTTCACCTTTTTCCCGCTGCCGGTGGTGCCGGTGATGCAGAGCGTTTCGTCGCCGATCATGAAATCCACGTGGGTCAGCGAGTCGTTGATGCCCATCTCGCAGAGCTCTTCCATGGTTTTGTCCTCGTAATCTAAGATGGAGCTGGAGATGCCGCGGCCGAGCGCCAGGTGGCAGCTGGCGTTCTCGTCGAAAAGCGTGTTGAGGAACAGTATTCCGGTCTGCCCCAAGGGAGAAGTCTCGGGCACAATGGCCACCTCGCCGAGCATTGACGAGCCTTCGTCCAGCGTGATGATGCTGCCCAGCAGATCCTCGCCTTGTTCGGCCTGCCAGCTCACGGCCTTGCCGTCCTTGAAGGTAATCGAAAAATTGTCGATGATGTTGCCGCTGTAGCTGAGGGGCTTAGTGGAATAGACCACGCCTTCGCAGACGCCCCTCATGGGTGTAGTGAAGATCTCCTCGGTGGGCAGGTTGGGCACGAAATCAATACCGATAAGAGATGTCGCGCCGCCGCCCTCGAAAACCGCGCCCTTGATGAGCCCGACCGTGAGGTCGGTGCCCTTTGCGCTCGTGTAGTGGAGCTCGCGCAGATCCAGCGAGTTGAGCCGTCTGCACCGCCTCTCGAAATCCTCACGACGTTCCTCCCAGATCTCCTCCGGATCATTCTCTTCGTCCACGTAAACGCTCGCAAGAATGGCCTCCCAGAGCTTTTCCACGGCTGCCGCGGTGCTTACGCCCGGGAACACAGTCTTCGCCCAGGCCTTCGAGGGACAGGCGGCGATGCACCATTGCTGCTTGCCGTCCAGCTCGTCGCGGTACTTCTTAAAGACCGCCCGGCGCGCGCGGGTCACTTTTTGCGCCTTTTCAACGTCGATCCCCTTGAGGGCCATCGGGTCTGAGGAGGAAATCAGAAGCTTTGCCGGGTTTTGGTTCGCTTCCTCCTTCGCCTTCTCCTCCTGCCAGACGCTGACGCGCTGCAGGGTGCTCAGCTTCTGGTACTTGTAATCCAGCCTTGTGAGCTTGTTGGAAAGGAAATCGACAACGACCTTGCCGGCGCCCGCTCTGTAGCATTCCTCCGCCACAAGGACCGCGAAGTCCTCGCACTCCGGCTCCGCGTTTATCAGGACGCCCTGGCCTCTCTGGATGTTCAGGCCTATCCGCGCAATGGTGCGCGCGTACTTTTTGATCAGTCTTTTTTTCATGTTAATTCCTCGCTTTTCTTTGGCTGCCGGGCCTCCTTGTCCGGCCGGCCGCCTGAATATGGGCTGCTGTTTTCGGCTCCCGTTCCCGCGTTTAGGCAAGGAACGACAGCCACGCATCCCGTTTTTCCCGATAATTTCGCAGTGCCCGGCAATTTCCTTCAGCGCCCGCAGGTTTCGCTGTGGCCGGCAATTTCCTTCGGTGCCCGCTAACAGCAAAAGCGACCCTCCGGCATCTCCGCCGTTAAGCCGCTTTTTACCGTCTCAATGTACATCTCACGGGCGCGCCGCTGACGGACTTTCCGCACCTGCAGGCGCGCCGCCTGCGGCCTTGCCGCGCTTACGGACGTGCCGCCTGTGGCTTGCCGCGCTTACGGAGTGCCTTTCATTCTTCCCGGCCTATCGGGCAATGGGCGCAGTCGTCCTCGTCGCACTGGCTGCAGGGATCCGGTTCATCAGGATTCCCCTCGTCATCCTCGTCATCTTCGTCATACTCAAACGTGATGGTGACTGCTTCGCCGCAGCCCGGACATTCGACGGTGACCTCGTCGTCATCCCCGAAAAGGTCCATATCTACGGGCAGCGCCTCGCCGCAGTTCGGGCACTCAAAGATCTCGATGGGATAGTCGTCGTCGAAATCCTCGTCGTCATCGTCGAAGTCTTCGTCATCTTCTTCATCGCCGTCGTAATCTTCGTCCTCGTCGTCATCGTAATCGCCGGGCCCCGTAATATCCGGTAAAGGAAGATAATCAAGCTGGTCCACCAGATCCTCGAGGGTTTCGTCTGTGCGCTCCTGCTTTTCGTCAAGACCCTCTACAGACATAACGATGTCCTCGAGAAGCTCGGTAATGGCATCAAAGATCCTGCTCTGAGCGCTTTGCTTGTCCAGCGCGCAGCCGTCGATGACGCCCCTCAAATAACTGACTCTTTCAGATAAATATCCCATAATCTCATTCCTTTCATTGAAAACGGCTGCGAAACGCTATTGCCTCAAGGAAAGCCGCTGAGCTCCGGCCGCAGATGCCGCGGATGCTGCTGATGCTCCGGACGCCGCAGAGGGTCACATTCTCGCGGAACAAGGAGAATCAGGCTCTCTCCATGTACTCCTCGGTCCTGGTGTCGATCCTGATGCGGTCGCCTACGTTGATGAACAGCGGCACCTTGACGGTGGCTCCGGTTTCGACAGTGGCAGGCTTCACAGCGCCTGTAGCGGTATCGCCCTTAAAGCCGGGTTCGGTCTCGGTCACCTCAAGCTCCACGAAAATCGGGGGCTCGATGCCGAAAACGTTTCCCTTAAAGGACAGGATCTTGCAAATATCATTCTCTTTGACAAATTTGAGCGCGTCGCCTACGGTGTCTTTATTGATGGGAAGCTGGTCGTAGGTCTCGGTGTCCATGAAGTAGAAGAGATCCTCGTCACTGTAAAGGAATTGCATATCTCTCCTGTCCACGCGGGCATTCTCAAATTTATCGGTAGGGTTAAACGATCTCTCGACGGTAGCACCGGTGATAACGTTCTTCATTTTCGTTCTCACAAAAGCGGCTCCCTTTCCGGGCTTTACGTGCTGAAATTCGACTACCTGCCAGACACCATTATCCATCTCAAATGTTACGCCATTTCTAAAATCACCGGCTGTCAGCATAAATTAACCTCCAAAAAAACTAAGTAACTTGTCATGTGTAATATTCACGGTCAGAAGCCGTGACATGCGCTTATTATAACATTATCCGGCAAGGCTTGACAAGAGGCTTTCGCCGCCCGTCGCTTTCGGCCTTTCGCGGCCTTTCGTTTCTTTCACCCTGTCGGGCTCTTCCGCAACAAGCGGCACGGCGCCGCAAGCCTCTCCGCAGCCGCAGTCCGGCCCGGTCCTTCTGCCCGGTCCTCACTCTGTCTTGACGCGGTAGACCCACCCGTCGCCGAGCGCCGCCCCCTTGGCAACGAGATCCCTGCAGTCCTCACCGATTTCGCCGTCCTCAAAATACACGAACTCGTATTCGCCGCTCAAAAGCAGCGACCTGACGTCGTCGCACTCGGCACCGCAGACCTTGAGGGGCGCCGCGTTGTAATTTGTGATCAGCCGGAGCTTATTGTCGTACCGCGAAGACACCAGCAGCACCTTTTCGTACCTGTCGCCGCGCAGCGCACGCACTCTGACGTTGAGGCCGGAGCTTGTTTCGCAGTCCGCGCGGTATTGGCGGGCATCTGCCTTCTTATAGGGATAAAACGCCGCGAAGAACACTATCATCGCCGCCAGGAACAGCCCCGACGCCGTGAAGCCGACGGCGCGCAGCCCGGACGTGCCGATGCCGCCGCTTGAAGAGGCTCTGACCGCGAGCCGCCGCAGTATTCCCGGGATTATCGCGATAATGACCACCGCCGCCGTCAGCCAGCTCCAGAAGGTCAGGAAGCTGCCCATGTACCGCTCGAAGGACGCCGCGACCAGCGCCTCGCCCTCGGAAAATTCGGACAGATAGGCGATGAAAAGCCCGAAGCAGTAAAGCGGCAGCTCGATCCACATTCCGATGAACATGGCCCGGGTCATGCCGAGGTTGGCGTTGCCGCGCTTTTTCAGGATCACCAGCACGACAATATTCACCGCCGCAATCGCCGCGATCACCGCCGCGGCAGGCAGCACCTTTATCACGCGGGGCTCCGTGAAGGCACGCAGGAACGCCAGCGCGATCTCCTTCTCGCGGGGAAGCAGTCCGCGCCGGATGATAGTTACGAGCACGCCGAAATCGTCGCCGCCGCCGGATACCTTGTTGAACACCAGCACCACGTTCCAGAGGAGCTTCGCCACCACGGACATAAGCACCACCGGCAGCACCGTGCTGAGAAAGACCTTGAGGAAATGCCTGAAGCTGCGCCTGCGCAAGCCCTCGCTCACGGCTGCGACCAGCAATATTCCCGCGGCGAAAAGCGCGAAAATGAGCCCGGTCGGCTTGGTGACTGCGAGGCAGAAGCCCGTCAGCATGGCGCTGAATATCCGCGATTTTCCCTTGCCGCAAATGACCTCCGTCACCATGTAGAAGGCCATCACGCCCAGCAGCGTGTCCACGGCGATGACCGTGAACGCGGAGAGCTTGAAGGCCAGCAGCAGCACCACCATGCCAAGAGCCGGTATGCCCGCGAAGGCCCTTCCGACGCCCGGGATCTTCTTGTGCCCGCAGGCCCTGAGGTACGCGGAGATCACCGGCATAATGCCCGCAGCAAGCGCCAGATCCATCGGAATGAAGGTGGCGTCTTCACGGAGAACGCTGCTGAAGCAGGTCCCCAGGTAGCTGATTGCCGTGGCAAAGGGCGGGTAGTCCGGGAACAGCGCGTTGGTGCTCGCCCCGTAGGGCAGCTCCTTCAGCAGGAATATGTTTTTGATCGCCAGGCCCCAGTGGGAAAACTCGTCGTTCAGGATATACATCCGGCCGGCGTTGAGAATGAAGCAAAGCGCCGCGAAGACCGCGAACACAAAGAATTCCGTGGTCAGCACGTAGACTGCGTTCTTGCGGTCGCGTATGATTTTGACAGCCGTGTAGACGGCCCCTGTCAGGGCCAGAAAGCCGAACACGTAGGGGCAGGCCTCCGGGACTCCGGCCACGAGAAGAAACACCGCCACCACCCCCGAAAGGCAGATCGACGGCAGCAGCATGTGGCCTATACGCGTCCCCGCGGCAACAGACAGCGCCGACGCAATGAATATTGTGAAAATAAAATAGATGATCCCGCTGTACACGCGGCGGCCCTCCTTTTCCTGCCTGTGGTCAAGCTTTCCCTGCGGTCATTCCCTTTTTTCCAAAATGCTTTCGTTGGAAAATGTGCGTTCGGTATGGGCTCGCGGCTTTTTCCGCTTCGCATTTTCCGGAAAATCTGCGCTTTCGGCGAAGACCTACCCTTTGGCGAAGACCTTCCCTTTGGCGAAGACGCGCTTTTGCGAGCGGCTTTTTCCGGAATCCTTTATCCGGAAAATATTCCCCTCTTTGACAGAAAACCTTCCCGCATGGGTAAACCGCCCGGCAGGAAGGTTCTCAGCCAATATTCTGTTCGCGAGTCCTTGCGCGTCCGGATGCGCCGATCCGTTCTGATGCTGCGGATCAGTCCGCACTCAGTCAGAGCAGAAATCTGCGCCCGAACGATGCCAAAACCGGTCTTCAGACTGCGCCTAAATCCGCCCTCAGACGAGCCTCTCCAGAGGCATCCATTCCTGGAGCGTGATCTTAAAGTTGGCGTTGAGCGTCCTCAGCTCGTCAATAAACGCCTTGGTGTCCTTCGTGTCCTTGACCTTCACGGAGTAAATAAGCTCCGTCACGGTGCCGCCGCTGATTATCCGGATGCCCTCGACCCTGTAGCCGTTGGTGTACTTGCCGAGCACCTCGTCGAACATGCCGTCGTAATTGATGCTCTCGGGCACCGCGATCCTGAGGGTCTTCTTGATGTTCCTGGTGCGGTCGGCAGTGCAAAGGCCGTAAATCGCCGCCACGATCGCGCCGATGATCACGAAGATCAGCGCCCCCACGTAAAGCCTGACGCCTGCGGCAAAGCCCACCGCCACGCTGAAGAAAATGTATACCAGGTCGCGGGGATTCGTGAGCGTGCTCCTGTAGCGGATGATGGCCAGAACGCCCGCGATGCTGAGCGCTCTTGCGATGTTGGAGTTGGTGACCGAAATGAGCAGCGCCACTGTCGCAGGCACAAAAAGCATCACCAGGCCGAAGTTCTTGTCGTAGCTGAACGAGTCGCTGGTGAATTTGTGGGTAAAGAAGACCAGCACGCCCAGCAGGACGGCGATTGCTACCGACGCACTCACCTCCAGCAGATTTATGCCCGAATTTGTCTCAGTAAGCGACGTCAAAAATGTTTGCCACATATTTGTATTCTCCTTTCGCGTCCGGATTCCCTTTCCGGTCCGTGTCTGTTGCCTTTATGTCTCCTGTAAGCCCGTGAAGAACGTTCTCCCCGGGAAGTTCCTTCTCCCCGCCGGCCGCTGCTGCGTCAAGAGCCTTCCTGCCGTGCGTATTGCCGCTTTCGGGGCCCGACAGCATGACAGGCTGCGGCGCAAAATGGGAGCAGTATTTCGAGAAGGTCTGGTTGCGGTAGCCGAAGCCCCCGAGAATCTCCACCAGCCAGTAAGGGATGGCCTTGGAGGTCTTCACCTCCAGGATCGCGACGCCCTCGGGGCAGCTGCGCTCGCCGTAGGTTCCGTGCGTCAGATCCAGATCCTCTCCGCGCGTCCTCACGTTGTAATCGAAGGTGATCCGAAGGTCCGGGTCCGACAAGCAAACGAAGGGCAGCCTCTCGTAGCTGACAACGTTAACGGGCCTGAGGCTCTTCGCGACGATCACCCGCCGCAGCTCCTCCAGGATCTGCGTGTTGGTGCTCCTGTACCTGCTAAGGTCGAAGCCGTTGCCCTTGTCGACGCACTCGCCGATGAACCGCATGGCGGAGTCCACCGTCATCCTGACGCGCCTCTTGACCACGAGCCCGTCAATTTTCCCCTTGATCTCAAGGAAGGCCGGCGAATCTCCGTCGTTGTGAAGCCCGTAGACCCTGAGCCGCACCTTCTGACGGAAAAAGTCATTGTTGACCGTCTCGTAGTAGCACTGCCGGGCGGCATTGTCCAGATAAATGCTGCTGATGGAATAGATGCCCTGCTCATTGACGTGCTCGTCGGGAGCCACGTAAGGATTTATCTCGCCGATCAGAAGATCCATATCTGCATACGTCATGGGAAATTTGAACTCATAACGGCTGAAATTATCCAGAAACAAAGCATCGCACCTCCTTCCGGCAACTCGCGTTTGTCCCAAAAGTATAACTAATTTGCAGAATCTTTGCAAGGGTTTTTATTTTTGCCTATTTAAAGGCGAATTCAGGCGTGGGTATCGGGCTGTATCCCGGACAGATCGAAAAACGGGTTTTTGGTTGTGATTTGATGGCTGCAAAACAGGGCCGCGTTCTTCGGATCACGGGCGGCAAAACAAGGGCATCGTTCTTCAGATCACGGGCTGAAAACAGGGCCGCAAGATAAGGGCGGCGCACCGTGTCGATGGCCCGGTCAGAAAGCGCCGCGGGTCAGAACGTTAATGCGGCGCTCCCAGCCGCGCCGCGTTAAGGCCGCGCGTCTGTAAGGCCCATTATGATCCCGCGCAGCTCCTCCACGTCCCGGGCGATATATTCCGGCGCACAGGCCGAAAGCTCCGCGAAGCTGCCGTACCCGTACAGGACGCCGATGCCTGCGATGCCGGCTTCGTGGGCCCCTTCGACGTCGTGGCTCCGGTCGCCGACCATGACGCAGTCCTTTTTACTGTCGGGCGTGACACCCGCAGCCTGCAGCACGTCCTCGATGAGGCCGCACTTTTTCTTGTACTTCTCGGTCATATTGTTGCCCGCCGTGAAGTCGAAAAACTGCTTTATGTTGAAGTGCTCGAGAATCCTCTCCGCGAAGTGAAGCGGCTTGGCGGTCGCGAGAATGACCTTCCCCCCGGCAGCCTTTATGTCCGCCAGAAGCTCCGGAATGCCCGGGTAGATCTCATTTTCCAGCAGCCCCCTGGGGCCGAAATATTCGCGGTAATACGCAATGGCCAGAGGGGCGTCTTCGCGGGGAACTCCGCAAAGGTTCACAAAGGACTCCGTCAGCGGCGGGCCCACAAAGGCATAGAGCTCTTCGCGGGGAGGCACGGGGCGGCCCAGCTTCTCCAGCGCGTACATCACGGAATTCGTGATCCCGACGCCCGGATCCGTGAGGGTTCCGTCAAGGTCAAACAGGAAATACTTCATCTGGCGGCCTGCTTTCTGGTTCTCTTGTCATAATTGCGGGACATGAAGAACGCAATGGCCACCGCCCCGAATATCAGCAGGCCCAGGGCCGCCGTCACTGTTGCCACGATCGTGTCCGAATAGGGCGCCTCGTACGTGGCTCCGCCGCTCACCTCCGCGATCCTGTAGCTTTCCACCGTCCTGCCGTTCACGACAAGGTGCGCGGTAAGCGTGACCACCGTGCCGTCCCTTATGCTGCGCGGCATCTCGAAGGAATATTCGCGGCGCATAATGTCTCTGCCGGGGGTGCCCAGCTTCTTGAGCGAGTCGTACTGCTTGGTCTCCTGGTAAAGCACCGTGGAGCCCGAGGCCAGCGTGAAGGTCACCTCGACCGTGCCGAGGTCCGAGGGGGTGTTGTTGGTCACCGCCACGTCCACCGCCACGCGTCCGCCGCGCTCAGCTTCCACACTGTAGGCCTCGATGTTGAGACCGATGGGCGCGAAGGCATTGCCGAGCGCCGCCTCGAATTCGCTTCTAAACAGGCCGCCGCCTGCAGCGTCGCCGGGAACGGCAGCCTCGGTAAGGCCCGTTTTCACGACGTTCACGGGCAGTATAATGCCCGCGTATTTGCGCGAGGTCCGCCAATAAGCCAGCATGTCTCTCAGCACGCCGTAATAGTCGGAAAGCACCTCCCGGGGGGATTTCCCTGCCGGGGGCGGCACGGGCCCGGATCGTCCGGATTGCCCGGAGAGGGCTGCGTCGGCGTCCGAGGAATTGTTGGTGTCCGCAGAATTGCCGGCGCCCGAAGGCTCGCTTGTGCCTGAAGGATTGCCGGTTTCCGAAGTATTGCTGCGCCCGGCAAGGCCCGTCTCCACCGCCCACCAGTCAGCGGATTCAGCCGAAGCATATTCGCCCCCTCGGGTCACGAGAATGCGGTCGGTCAGCGAGGTTACGATTCCTGCGCCTTCAGCGGTTCTGATGCTCCAGGAGACGCTCTCCGGCATATTGTTTAAGTGCGGCGCTTCCACGGGAAGGTCGCCCGGGTACGTATCCGCGCCAAGTATCGAAACGTTGCATCCTATGACGTAATTCCCCGAAGCAGGCTCAGTAAGGCCGATATTCACGGGGACGGCGTATTCGGACGCCAGCAGCTCCTCTGCCACCTCCGCGATCCCCGGGACCACGGCGCCGTCCGCTGCAGCGTCGAAAATGACGTGCGACGGGTGGTTGAAAAGGCTGCGCGCAAGCCCGGTAATCTCATTTCTGAAATAAGCCGCGGACTTCCCCGCATTTTCCGCCGTACCCAGGGGATACTCGGAAATGAGGAGGATGCCCGCCTTGTCGGCCGCATCGTACCAGCGGGACGGAAAAATCATATTGTCCGCCTTCACGGTGTTGATGCCGAAGCCCTTGATCTCGTCGAAAAATGCCGCGATCTCGCGGTCCTCCGCGCCCGTCCCGAGGCCTGTCTCAGCCAGAAAAGCGCGGTCAACGGTGATCCCCGAAATGAACAGGGCGTTCCCGTTAAGAGTCACGTAGCGGTTTTCGTCCACGGCTGCGCTTCTCATGCCGAAGATCAGATTCGTTTCAAGTCCTCCGGCGGTAACCACGGCCTCGTAAAGGAAAGGCACTTCCGGTGTCCAGCGCTTCTTTTCGTCAAAGCTCCTGAGCCTCACGTGCAGCCGGAACACGGAAACGCTGCCGGCGCCTTCGCGGTGAATGATTACCGCGTCGGTGCCGGCTCCGTTGTGGATGGCCGCCTCTCCGTTCTCGAACACGCCAAGCTCGAAAATATTCACCTCAAGCTTTTCGCCGTTCAGCACCCCTTTGGGGTCGTAAACCGCCACCTCCAGCGTCACCTCGCCGGAATCGACGTCCGGGATCGCATTGACGCGCTCAACGTATGCGCCGGGGCCGTAGCTCAGCACCACGTCGCCGTCAATTCCCATAACCTCGCCGCAGCCGTAGACCGACTCCCGCCCGTTCCTGAGAATGACGCTCAGTGTGTTGGCGCCGTCCTTCACGAAGTCCGAAACGTCCGCGATGATTTCACCGTAGGAAAACCGCGCGGCGGTGACGGGCTGCCCGTTGATGAATATTTTGGGCTCGTAAAGCGTGCCGCTCATTCTCAGGAAGATCCTGCCGGTGGTCGCGGGGGCGTCGTTGTCGGTGTCATTGTCGGAATCGTTTGTGTCGTTGTCGGTTTCATTGTCGGGGGCGTCGGGATTTTCGTTGTCGGGAGTGTCGCTGTCGGCGTCGTCCCGGTCGTCCTGACCGCCTTGGCTGCCCTCGTCATTGCGTTCGCCGTCCCACGCGAAGCCGTCCCCGAACCCGTCAATATAGAAGGTCTTCTCGAGAAGAAGCGCCTCCGCATCCTCATAGCCGGTGCCCGGTACCGGGAACAGCCGCCCGGCCTGCAGCGCCTCTCCGTTGTATTGTTCGTATTGCTCCAGCGTCTTCCGCTCCGCGTTCCAGGCGCCGTTCAGCCTGACCTCCGCAGGGGTAGCGTTCCTGCAGTGGAGGTATTGCGTGCCGTCCTCCGCGAAGTCCGGCGCAGGCGTGGCGGCAGGCTCCCCGGAAGGCCCGGGCGTGTTCTCCTGATCCCTTGTCCCTGCAGTCTGGCCCGTCCCGTAAGGATCTTCGTCCGTCTCTCCCGGCAAGGAAGTCTCCGCGCCGGCAGTCTCTCCGGGATAAGCCGATTGAGCAGGATAAGCCGTGTCGGCAGGGTCTTCGGCCGTCACACGCGTGATTCCGTAAACAGACAGCGCAATCACAAGCATTGCCGGCAACGCAATAAGAGCAATAAGATATTTGACGCTGTGCGCGGATTCTCGGTAACCTTTCACGGAAGCGACGCTCCTTTAAGAAATTGTATGCCGCGGGAATTGCCCCCGGCTTCTGCCCTTATTATATTCATATTTGCGGGAATTGTCAAAAAGGGGGATCGGAGGGCGCTGCGCGGCAGCTATGGGACTTAAGTTACGAGACCGGAGCTATGGGACGCGAGTTATGGGACTTAAGTTTTGAGACGGGAGTTATGGGCTTTGAGTTATGGGACGGGAGTTGCGAGTGTCTGCCGCTGCGCTGCTAAATTGCCGTAACCGGAAGGCGCAGGACCGGCAAGACTTACCTTGTCAGAGAAGCCTTTGACCACAAGTTTGTTTTTCAGCATACCGGGATAAGCAACGTTTCGGTCAGACATTCGGAACGCAGACAAATGCAGCTCGATAAGCTCGCCGAATCGCTTCGCGACGCAGGGTTTCCCTGCAGAGAAAGGCCGGTTTCGCAAAGCGACGCGTTCAACGCTCTAAAGGACGGGATAAACGGCTCGAAGGTGACAAAACCGAAATATGCCGCCCGGTTTCGTCCGGATCATGCCCGGATTTTGCCTTGACACGCCGCCTCTTTTCGGGTTAAAATCACAGTAAGCAAGGCCCCCGCGGCCTTTGTGGAAACCCACCCGGAAAGAAATGATCATTTGAAAATACTGGCTCTCAAAATCAAAGAAGCTGCGCTCTCGGTTCTGCCGGTGATGGCTATTGTCGCGGTGATGTACTTCATGCCCTTCATCAGCCTGTCGCTGACGGAGCTTTTTGCGTTTTTGATATCCGCGGTTCTTCTCGTGGTAGGCGTCGGCTTTTTTAACCTTGGCGCGGACCTCGCAATGTCGCCCATGGGGCATCACATCGGTATCGGCCTCTCCAAAGCCGGCAAGCCGGTGATGCTGCTGATCGTCAGCTTCATTATGGGCGTCATGATCACCGTGGCCGAGCCTGACCTGTCGGTGCTGGCGGAGCACGTTTCGGACATGGTCAACGGCTGGGTGCTTATCGGCGTGGTGGGTCTGGGCGTCGGCCTTTTTCTGATGCTTTCCATCATTCGCACGGTCAGGAACAAGCCTCTGCCGCAGTATCTGATGTTCTTTTATCTGGCTCTTTTCGCGCTGGTGGCGGTTCTTCTCATCCGGGAAGGCGGCGGCTTCACGGCGCTGGCCTTCGACTCGGGGGGCGTCACAACGGGGCCGATCACGGTGCCTTTCATTATGGCGCTGGGCATAGGCATTGCCTCCACCGTGGGCGGTTCGAAGGACGCCGAGAATAATTTCGGTTCCATCGCCCTCTGCTCCGTGGGGCCCGTGCTGGCGGTGATCATTATCGGGGTGGCCTCCAAGGGCAGCATCAATTACACGCTTCCTGACTATTCGGTAGAAGCGCAGCTGGGGCCGCAGCTTTTCCGCACGGTGCTCGCGACAATGGGCGAGGTGGCCGTCGCGCTGGTCCTCATTGCCGTGATGTTCTTCATACTCCAGTTCACGCTGCTGAAGCTGCCCGCCAAGAAAATTTTCCACATCCTTCACGGGATACTGTACACCTTCATCGGCCTCGTCATTTTTATGACCGCCGTCAAGGTGGGCTTCATGCCCGTCGGCTTCAAGCTGGGCACCGAGCTGGCGTCCTCCGGGTATTCGTACGTGCTGGTGATATTCGGGTTTATTATCGGGATGGCCACGGTGCTGGCGGAGCCTGCGGTGCACGTTCTCAACAGCCAGGTGGATCAGGTGACGGACGGGGCGGTCAGCAAACGCTCGATGACGGTGGCGCTTGCCATTGGCGTGGGGCTCTCCATCGCCCTCTCCATGATAAGGATCATTTTTGATTTCAGCATATTGTATTACGTCATCCCGGGGTACATCATTTCGCTGGGGCTTTCGCTGCTGGTGCCCGGGCTTTACACGTCCATCGCGTTCGATTCGGGCGGCGTGGCCAGCGGGCCGCTGACGTCCAGCTTCATATTGCCCCTTGCGATCGGCGCCTGCTCGGTGCTTCAGGGGAACGGCGCGATTCCGTTTGACGCCTTCGGGGTCGTGGCGATGGTGGCGATGACGCCGCTCATTACGCTTCAGATCTTAGGCTTCAAGGCCGTGGTCACCAAGAGTCTCCGGACGAGGCGCGCGATGGCGAGGATCCTGGCGGCGGACGACGAGCAGATCATTGAGTTTACGTGATTTCGGCGGGCCGAAGGGCGCCGGGCAGGATTATCGGCAGAGGCCGTGGGGCGCGTGAATTTTCCGGGGCGCGGGAAGATTTCGGGGCGCGGGAAGCGGCTCCGTGACGCTCAAGCTTCTCACAGGCGCGTGAATTTTCCGGGGCGCGTGAAGATTTCGGGGCGCGTGAAGCGGCTGCGTGACGCTCAAGCTTATCACAGGCGCGTGAATTTTTCGGGGCGCGTGAAGCGGCTCCGTGACGCTCAAGCTTCTCACAGGCGCGTGAATTTTCCGGGGCGCGGGAAGATTTCGGGGCGCGTGAAGCGGCTCCGGTTCAGCGAAACTATTGTCGGGCGCGCAGAACTCTTGTCGGGCCGCGAAATTCAGACGATTTTGGAGGTTGTTTTTATGGCCAAGAATACTGTTCCCGAGCCGGTCAGCTCACCAGAGAAGCTGAAGCTCCTCATCACAGTGGTGAACCGCGTCAAGTCCGAGTACTACGCGGATCTCATACAGGGCTTCGGGGCAAATCTGCAATGCTTCGTGTCCGCCAAGGGCACCGCCGACTCGAAGATGCTTGACGCGATCGGCCTCGCAGACGACCGCAAGAGCGCCATTTTCAGCATCATCCGCGAAGACCGCGCCGGGGAGCTTCTGGCCACCCTCGCCAACAGGTTCGAGACCATCCGCTACGGCAGGGGAATTGCCTTCACGGTGCCGCTGAACAGCGTCATCGGCGTGCTGGCTTACAGGTTTCTGGCCGACAAGCGGGACACTCAAAGGTTTTTGTAAGGAAGGCCGCGGCCGGAGGGATCACACAGGTTGGCCCAACGGGTTTATTCGGGGCTTCAGCCGGGGGTTTTACACAGGGGATTCAAAATGGAAAACAAACATGAAGTGATATTTTGCATAGTAAACGAGGGCTTCAGCGAGGTCGTTATGGAAGCGGCGCGCAGGGGCGGCGCAAGAGGCGGCACGGTCCTCAGGGCACGCGGCACCGCCAATCTGGATGCGGAGAAATTCTTCGGCGTCTCGATCTCGCCCCAAAAAGAAATCGTTATGATCCTTTGCGACGCCGCCATCAGGAATGACATCCTGCACGCGCTCTATTCCACCTGCGGCCTTGACACGCCCGGTCACGGAATCGCGTTCGCGCTGCCGGTAGACGCGGTGGTGGGGCTCAAGCTGCCGGAGGAATTCAAGGACGAATCGGAGTGAGAGCAGCGGCCGCGCGAATTGCATTCATTTTTCCGCCGGTCCCTTCGCACGCTTCACCCACGCTTAACTCACGCTTCACGCGCTTAACTCACGCTTCACCCACGCTTAACTCACGCTTCACGCGCTTGATTTTCAATAGACTTTGCCGCGCCGATTTGGTATACTGTCCGCAGGAAAACCGCCGGGTTCCGCCCGGAAACGAGGGAGGCCTTTATGAGCGACCGCAAAAAATATATTCTTACGATCAACGGGACCAAGTACCCGATCACCACCGAGGAGCCCGAGGAATACGTGCGCAAGATCGAGTTTTACCTCAATTCCCGCATTCAGAGCGCCAAGGACAAGACCGGCATGATCTATTCCGACTCGATTACGCTGGCGCTTCTGTCCATCGAGCTGGCGGACAACCTTTTCAAGACGCAGCACCAGTTCAGCCAGCTTAAGGAGGAAACCGACAAGCTCATCGACCGCTACGACGCCCTGTCCAGTATGCACGATTCCAGCCGGACGGAAATCGAGTCTCTCGAGAAGGAGATCCAGGACCTCAAGGAGAAGATCCTCATCCTGAAGCTTGGCGGATCCCTCGAATAATTTACCCTTGTTATAGAGAAGACGGGGCGGCTCCCTTGTACGGCGAGGAGCCGCCCCTTTGTAACTTCACGCCGTTGCAGATCATTCGCGGCACAGCAGACAATGCGCCGCGGCACAGCTGCGGCGATCTGAGGTACGGCGCACGGCAGAACTCTTTGCGCCCCGGCGCACGGCAGAATTGCGGAGCTTTTTATGACACATCTTTTGGCACCCGCCGGCGGCCCGGAAAGCCTTGTGGCCGCAGTCCAGAACGGAGCAGACGAAATATACCTGGGCCTCAGGGAATTCAGCGCAAGGGCAGGAGCGGAAAACTTCTCCCTCGAAGACCTTGAAGCCCGGATCGGGTATGCCCACGTTCGCGGGGTGCGCATCAACGTGGCCGTCAACATTCTGCTGTCTGACGCGGAGCTGCCCCGGGCGGAGGCTCTTGTCGCGGAGGCGGACAGACTTGGCGCGGACGCTTTCATTATTCAGGACACGGGGCTTGCGCGGCGGCTTGCCGGCAAGGTCTCGGCGGCTCTTCACGCGTCCACTCAGATGACGGTTATGAACATTCACGGGCTCCGCGAAGCCAGGGCAATGGGGTTCAGCCGGGCGGTGCTGGCGCGGGAGCTTTCGATTGAGGAGATCGGGGAGCTTTGCGCCGCGGGAATCATGGAAACGGAGGTCTTTTGCCACGGGGCGCTGTGCATGAATTATTCGGGACAGTGCCTTTTGGGGTATGCGGTTTCGGGGAGAAGCGGCAACAGGGGAACCTGCTCGCAGCCCTGCCGCCTGCGCTACCGGCGCCGGGACGACGGCTTCTCGTACCTTATGAGTCCTGCGGATCTGTGCGCGCTGCCGTACCTTGACAGGCTTGCGGCGACCGGTGTTTCTGCCCTAAAAATAGAGGGACGGCTGAAGTCTCCGGACTACGTGGCCGCCGTCACGTCGGCTTACAGAAGGGGGCTCGACAGCATTGCGGCGGGGACGTTTGACGGCTTTGACAGCGCCGCGGAGGTCAAAAAGCTCGCGACGGTCTTCAGCCGCGGCGGCTTCTGCTCCGGCCACCAGCTCGGCAAGCTGCAGCTCTCCGACGTCACCTCCGGCTATCCCGGCAAAACAGGGCTTCTGTGCGGAAGCTCCGTCGGCAGGTGCTCCTCTTTTGAAAAAAACGGCGTCAGGCTTTTCAAGTTCACCGCCTCCGTTACCGAGAAGCTCAGCTGCGGCGACGGGATCTCCTTTAAGGACTCCCCGGATCGCGGCGGCGTTGTGAACGTCATAGAGGCGGACGGCCGGCGCGCAGACAGTCTTCTTCCGGGGCGCGCCGGTGTTATCACCGTCTGCGGCGAGGCGCCCTCCGGCGCGGACGTCCCCTTTTACAAAACCTACGACAAGGCCCTCTCGGAGGAGCTTTCGGCGACCTATAAGCCCGGTGCAGAGCTTCGGAAAATCCCTGTCGCAGCAAGCCTTTACCGCTCGGGCGGCACGGTTTTTCTCGCCCTGAGCGACGGTAAAAACACGGCGGAAGCGGCCGCCGAGGCCTTGAGCAGGGCCCCCGGAGAGGCGGCCGCGGCCCCCGACAGCGGCTTTGCCGAAAAGGCCGAAAACGTCATCCGCGCCACCGGAGGCACGCCCTTTGCGGTCACCGTCGCGGCATTTCCACCGGAAGACCCCGAAGCTCTCTCCGGCGTCACTTTTTCCATGCTCAAACATTTGCGTCGCGAGGCTGTGGAAAAACTCGCGAAGCTGCGCGAAAGGAGGCAATAATCCTATGCGGTCAACCTTTCTTTTCTCGCCCGACAAGCTCAGCCCTTCACGCGGTGACTCCCTCCTCGACGCGGATTTCATATACCTCTCCTGCATTCCCCTTCTTACAGGCGGCAGGCAGGCCCGCGAAGACTCCCTCGAAAAGTCATCCGCAAGAGCCTTCGAAGAGTCGTTGACGGACTTCAGGCGGCGCGCTGCCGCAGCCAAAAGCCCGGAAAAAGTGCCGAAAATTCTGCTTTCGACGCCCTTCATCTCAAAGGGCAGGCTTTTTGCGGGATTTTGCGAGAAATTCGCGGAATTCGCGCCTCTTTTCGACGGGTTCATCCTCCAGAATATCGGAGACGCCGCTCTTATCGAGAAGCTCACCGCCGAGGCCTTCGGCGCCCCTCTCGCGAAGCCCGACGGCAAGCGGTTTCTGCTCGCAGGGGACACGGCCTTCAATATCACGAACCGCGAATCCGCCGAATATTGGAGCGGCAGGCTCGACGTTCTGGCCATTCTTCCGGAGCTGACCGCGGCGGCCCAGCAATCGCTTGCACAGACTTTTCCCGGAAATATCATCCCGGAGATCACCGCTTTTTCCACCGCCGTTATCACGCGGTCGGAGCACTGCCTTGCAGCCCAGGGCGGCTTCGGGTGCGGAAAATGCGGGCCCTGCGGCCTTGACGCGGGCAGGCTCATTGACGAGCGCGGCAGAAGGTTTGACATTGTCACCGATCCGCTTGACTGCACGTCGCTCCTGCTTGGCCGTACGCAGGAAGCGCCGCCCGCCGGCAGCGGCGGTTTTGCCGGGCTGCTTTCGCCGCTTCCAAAGGAGCACGTCACGCCGGGCGCCCGAAGCAGCTCTGCGGTCATAAGGCGCGACTCCGGCGATTTCATGTAAAAGCCGCAAGCCTGCAGCTCACGTCTCACAGCTTGCATCTCGCATCCCGTAACTTTAATTCCATAACCCACGGCCCATAACTCCTGCCCCATAGCTGCCGCGAAGCGGCACTCCGGCACTTGTAACGTCTTGTAAATTCCGCCCGTTATGGTATAATTATCGCGGAGAGAATATATCGCCGTCTCCGATTCCGGGGACAGGATTTTCTGGGTATCTGTATTCCGCCGCAGACAGGCCGCTTTTCCCAAGGATTTCCCGGGGATTTCCCGATGATTTCCCGAAGATTTCCGGGGATTTCGGATCATTCACAAGGTTCACGGCAATTCACGGGTCTTCACAGAGCTTTGCGGGCATTCCGGGGCTTCGCGGGGACGGGCACTGCCCACGGAGGGGTGCGGATAAATCATTAGGAGGATTAAGCATATGAAAAAATCAAGTATTCTCGTGATGCTTCTGGCTCTGGCCGTCATGCTGAGCGCGATACCCTTCGCGTCCTTTGCTGCCGACAACGATCCGGGAGCGGTTTTCGACTTTTACTATGAGAAAAATGCCACGACAGGCGCGTTCAAGAATATTACCGGCTGTAAGCTCGGCTGGGAGTCCGACGGATTCCTCAGAATCACGTCCGATGAGGATATTCTCGAGAAGGACGAAGGCATCGGCGACGTGAACTTCTACCTCGTGGACGCGGAATACTGCGAGCTTGACTGCGACGAATATCCTTATTTCGCAGTCAACCTGAGGAACCCTTCCACGGCCACGCAGTTCGAGGCGCACTTCGGCACGGACGTCTATCCGCTGTCGGCTTCCAACGTGTTCCACGCGGACATTGAGGCGGGCATGGACGGCTTCAAGACCTTCGTTTCGCACATTCCCTCGTCCAACGTGACCTGGGTCAACCTGCTTAACGCGCCGGGCGGTCTTACCGAGCAGGAGACGGGCTCGGCCACGGCGGAGGAGCTTGCTGAGGACGATTACACCTGGTCGGGCATTCTTACCGGGTTCAGGGTGGACGGCCTTTATTTCGGCGGACGTTCCGGACTTGACCAGGGCGGCAACGTGCTCGATATTGCCTGGATAGCATTCTTCAAGACCGAAGAGGCTGCCCGCAATTTCCAGGGCCCCGATCACACGGTTGTTCCCGCAGACGAGACAGAAGCACCCGTGGACGACGATCCCCTGCCCTTCGGCACGCTTATTTTCGACACGGACGACTACGACGACTTCTGGGGTAACCTCAACGGCGTTGACGACGTTTTCTTCAACGAGGAGGAGAAATGCTACGAGTTCGCGCTCTCCGACAGCAACGACCCCTTCGCAGCAATGCAGTTCGACAGCTACGTGGAGTACGGCGTTATTGACGACATTGACCTTGACGTTTACAAGGTCATGCAGCTGAAGGTCAAGATCGACCCCTCCGCAGGCTCGTCCGGCAACATCTACTTCACCACCGATGACGCTCCCGGCGCATACGCCGAGGCCAAGAACGTCGCCTTCCAGTACGAGAAGACCGACGAGTGGCAGATCGTCAATATCGACTTCTCCAGGCAGCGCACGTGGACGGATTATCTGTCTGTTACGAGATTTGACATGTTCTCGTCAGTTCATACCGAGACGTCCGTGAAGATCGCCTACGTCACCTTCTTTAAGACGATGTCCGCCGCCACGGCATTCGCGGAGGGCGGTTCTCAGTTCCCGGCTACACCTGAGCCGACTGCCACCCCCGAAGCAACTCCTACGCCCGAAGCCACCGCGACACCCGAGGCCACAGAGGCGTCCGGGGCGACAGCCGCTCCTGAGGCGACAGCTGAGCCGAAGCCCGGCAACGGCTGCAAGACCTTCATCGGCTCTGCTTCCGTTGTTATTATTTCACTCGCCGCTGTGGCAGTGTTCCTCAAGAAGCACTGACCGGCGTCACGGGCCTGCCGCGACAGGTTTCCACGCGTCCGGTCTCGTTTTCCCGGCTTTTGACGCTTTAATGCATTGCTTTTGGCTCTTTAATCCATTATCATGCAGACTTGATTTCACGGACGAAATCACGCAAACTGACTATTTATTTCATTTTATTTTTAAGGAGAACGCTTATGAAAAAATTACTTTCCGTTTTAATCGTGGCTTCAATGCTCTTCACGTTCTTTGCAGTCTCTTCCTTTGCCGAGGAAGCGGAGAACCGCGTATTGGTGCCCATTTACGAGGGCGACGCCGCCCCCGGGCAGTGGCTCAACCAGTTCAATGCGGACGACGAGAATATCGCATACTCTTATTGCGCATTTAACGCCGCCGCTCCCTTCACGGACATTGTGTTCCCGGTTATTTACGCGGGAACCTCCGCTGACGACAGGGACTGCGACTCCACCTTCGAGCTGTTCAATTACAAGACGACCATTGAGGAAGCGATGGCCTCCGAGCCCGCTTTCAAGGCCGAGATCCACTTTGACGGCGACATAGTCAACTACACCGTTCCGCTGGAGAAAGAAATGCCCGCGGGCCAGTACGTGCTCAAGATCAGGGAGACCTCCGACAGAGGCCCCAACCCCGACGCAGGCCGCTACATGGTGCTCCCCGCCGCTTCTATCATCTATGCCAACGATAAGGTCGAATTCGGCGGCAAGAGCGTTTCCGGAGACTTCGCATTCGCGCTCAACTTCGTGAAGACTGAAGGCGTGACCGAATATTTCGCACCCTTCGCGTCGGAACAGGTTCCTGTGTTCAAGGATGACCGGGCGGTGACTATTGTCGCGCGCGACGGCAACAACCCTGTCGAGATGAACAACTTCGGCGACTTCAGTATCCTCACCGCTGAGATTCCCGAGGGCAAGGTTCTCCGCAACTTCATCTTCAAGAACGCCCCCACCTGGAACAACGTGGAGGACAACTCCGACCTCGGCTTTGAGGTTTATCTCTGGGATACAGATTACGACACCTCCTACAGAGGCAGACCCATCGTGTCCGGCACCGTGGAGGGCCACCTCGACAATCAGGACCTCATTCTCGATTTCGGCGCATGGCTGAAGGGCGGCGCAAGGTACCTCATCGTCTGCATGACCGAGAACGACGGCAAGGTCGGCTTCTGGGGCGGCAGCTCCATCTCCCAGGAAGGCTGGGAATTCTTTGCCGACGGCGAAGAGTCCGACCTCCTGCCCTCCTCACAGTACAAGCTGTCCACCTACACCGGCCCTGAGCTCACTCCGGAGCCCACTCCCGAGGAGACTCCCGAGCCCGAAGTAACCGAGGCGCCCGAAGTCACGGAAGAGGTTCCCGAAGAGCCCACAGATGCTCCCGAAGAGCCCACACAGGCGCCCGCCGATGAGCCCACCAAGGAGCCCGAGGCCACCAAGAAGCCCGACGACAAGAAGGGCTGCGGCAGCTTCGTGGGCGGTGCGTTCGCAGCAATGTCGCTCCTGGCAGTCGCCTCCTTCGTGCTGAAGAAGAAGGTCTGATCTGAGTATCTGGCGGCGCGGCCGCGCTCCCGCGAAGGGGTTTTTCCGGCCGCACGGAGATTTTGACTGCGCAGCACGGCCGCACGGAGATTTTCCGGGTGTGCGGTTGATTTTTCCCGGATAATACGTTTTGGCCCGGCCGGCTCTCTTTTTCGGAGCCGGCCGGTTTTTCGTTCCTTTAGGGCTTGCTCTGCTGCATTGGCGGCTCGTTTTTCTGCCTTTCGGCGCTTGCTTTGCCGCATTGACGGCTCGTTTTTTCTGCCTTTCGGCGCTTGCTTTGCCGCATTGACGGCTCGTTTTTCCGCTTTTGGGCTCGGCTTGTTTTCGCGCTTTCGGTGCCTGCTCCTGCGCTTTGGGTGCAGCTTTTGTTTTTGTGCGGCAGCCGTTTTTCCCTTAGAGTCAAAGCGCGGAAACGTGCATAAGGCGCGTGTGAAGACGTGCAGCATGGATGCGGGTATGTTCGGCATGCTTACAGTGTAAGCGAGCGTGGAAAATGTGTGGAAAATTTATTTCTTGTTGCGAAGGGTTGACAATTCATTTATAATCTTGTCAGGGGTTATTCGCGGGCAAATTGACGCACCTCGGACAGGCTCCTAAACGCAGAAAGAGGCTTATTTATGCGCACGTTCAAAGGATGGCTTCGGCTGCCAAAACTACTGCTTTGCATTGCAATCGCGGCAATTATGACAGTGCCCGCTGCTAACTTCAGCTTTTCCGTCGGCGACGGATTTTCGGCAGGAAGACGCATTTCACAAGGGCGCGGTTCTTCCGCGCTTCAGGTTTATGCCGGGGAAGCGCCCGGACCCGTGACGCCTGTGCCCACGTCGCCGCCTACCGTGGACCCGAAAACGACGCGGCAGCACCTTTACGTTGGCGAGCCCAAAATAGGCACGTGGCTGAGTATTTTTGAGGACGACGGCAGCTGCAAGGGCAACGTTTACGTGGTGTTCAACGCCGCAAGGCCTTTTCACCAGATAGGCATTCCTGTTCTCTGGGCCGGCACGCCTGAGCACAACACGGACGTGATGCTTGAATTTCGCCTCTTCGCATTCTCGGAGGACGACGAGACTACGCTTCGCGGGGAGCCCCTTTTCGCGGACGAGCAGCACATTTCGCACGACAACGGCTACGGTATCATAATCCCAATGCAGGAATTTTTCCCGGCGGGCCAGTATATTTTTTCCGTTAGTCAGACCAGCGGCGTCAGAGGCGAGGCCAGGCCCTATGCGGTCATTCCCAACGCTACCTCGGCTTATCCCGACCACTATCTCCGCTTTGGGGGCACCGGCGACGCACCGGTTTGCATCTACATCGACTTCCTGGAGGACGCTTCCGCGGACGGCAATTATCTGCTGCCCCTCAAGGGTTCCAAGGGCGGTTTGATCGTCAGCGACGAGCCGATTCCCATTATCGAGCACGGCGGACACGATCCTCACGCCATTTCGGACGACGAGGAGTTTGCGATGCTTTCGCCGCTGATTCCCGAGGACAAGATCCTGCAGAAGTTTATTTTCCTCAGCGCTCCCACCTGGAGCAACGTGGGGCCCGGCTCAAATCTGGGCTACACCGTCTACGAATGGACCGGCAATTACAAGAGCAGCCTCGAGGGCCCCGTGCTCGCTTCGGGCACGGTTGTGAACCATAAGGACAACGATCAGCTGACCCTTAACCTGGGCATCAGCCTCACCGGCGGCAAACAGTATCTTATCGTCACGAAATCCGTGGGCACTTTTGCCATAGGCTTCTGGCAGGGCACCGACCGCCTGGACAGCGACGCACCCTGGGCCTTCTACGAGAACGGCCGCAAATCAAAGCTTCTGCCGAGCTGCGCATACGTGCTGGCAAGTATTGTCGATCCGGTGGACGACCCGTCCGGATCAGGCACCGGCGAAGGAACCCCCCTGCCGCCTGCCTCCGGAGGGCCTTCGGACGCAGCCACGCAGCCGCCCGCCAATACTTCCGGCGGCTGCGGAAGCTCACTGTCTGCTGCGGCCGCCGCGCTGTGCCCGGCCGTTTTGCTTCCTGTTTTGAAAGGCTTCGCGTTTGTGCAGCGCGGCGCTTCTATGCGCAAAAAGGACAAAGGCTGAACGGCAGCGCAGGACAGCTCGTCCCGGTTTTAAGCCGGTTTTCAGGGCGGCTTTTTCGCGGCCTTCAGGAGGCTTTTCGAGCCGGATTCAGACGAGGCTTTCGAGCTTGATTCAGACGAAGCTTTCAGGCTTGATTCAGACGATAGTTTCGGGCAGCTTTGCCCGCCGCCTGTATTCTGGGCGGCGGGCTTTATTTATTTGAGGAGAGCGGCTTGCTTGGCTGCGGACGGCTGAAATGTGATTATTACAGCGACAGTCAGTTGGCGGATTCTCGGGAGTTTCCCACATTTTGTGGATTTCTTCCCACATTTTCACAAACGAAAGCCACAAAAAAAACGAAAAACTGCGCGCCGGAAATTTCACATTGTGGGAAACTCCGAAAAAAGGGTGTTTGAAGGGCGCCGTGGCCGAGTTACCCACAATTTCCCCGAAATTACCCACATTTTCGGCGGAGAAACCCACGGTAATCAGCAAGTTTCCCACCATTTTTTGTAAGTTTTGTTCGTGTTTCATTTCATGTCGTTTGGGCTGTTTTTTTCAAAAATCGCTTTTCCCACCTTCGGAAGCATACTCCAAATACCGCCGGACACCCGAAATAGCAGTTTTTGCCTTTTTTTCGGCACATTCAATGTGGGAAACCTTTTGGGGGCAGATTTACCCACATTGACGCGGCCTGAGAATGTGGGAAACTCGCTCTTTTCCCACATTTTTATATCAAATTCGAGGGGTCCCTGTTTTTCAAAGTTGCTCGAGTCCGATTTTTTGCAGTTTTTTGTGGGTAATTTCCGGGTTACCCACATTTTCGGGACCGAAAAGCCGCTTTTCCCACCGTTTTTCGGTATTCTCGCGAACGGAGAGCGCCTTCGAAACACCCTTTCAAAGCAGCCTCTCGAAAAACCGTGTTTTGATCCTCAAAAGGCTTTTGCGGAATGCGTATGAGAATCACCCGAAGACCTCGATGCGTCGCAAACCTCGCCGCTAAACCGGACGCGAAAAGCTTGCGGCGCTCCGCGGATCTCGCCGCGAGATCTGCCGTCGGGAGCTTGCGGCGCTCCGCGAATCTCGACGCGGATCTCACCTCTAAATCTGACGCGAAGATCCCCGGGATGCGGCCCGTTTTTTTGCTGATTTTCGCGGTATTTTTTACTGATTTTTTCCAATTTTCGGTTGCGTTTTGGCGCCCGTTTGTGGTAGAATTTATGTGTATTTCTTTTCGCGGAAAGAAGGTGAACTCGTTGCGGCTTTTGGAAGAGAAAATCCTCACAGAGGGGAAGATTTTCCCCGGTGACGTACTCAAGGTGGACTCCTTCCTGAACCACCAGCTTGACACGGAGCTGCTGGATGCTGTCGGCGCAGAGATCGCCTCTCTTTACAAGGACTCGGGCGTTACGAAGGTTCTCACGATGGAGGCCAGCGGCATTGCCATAGCCTGCTTCGTGGCCCGCGAGCTGCATTGTCCCGCATTGTTTGCCAAAAAATCCAAGACCGCCAATATTTCGGATAATTTCTGGAGCTCCCCGGCCCATTCATACACCCACGGCAACAACTACACAATGGTAGTTTCCCGTGAATATCTCGGCAGCGACGACGTCATCCTGATAGTGGACGATTTTCTGGCCAGCGGCAACGCGTTAACGGCGCTTCTCAATATCTGCCGGCAGGCGGGCGCCACCGTCGTGGGCGCGGGAATTGCCATCGAGAAGAAATACCAGGGCGGCGGGGATGCTCTTCGCGCGGAAGGTCTGCGCGTCGACTCCATGGCCACCATTGCATCAATGAGTTCTGAGGACGGTATAGTCTTCTGCTGAATCGGCAGGAGCGGCCGCCCTCATATTCTTTTTCCAAAAATCGTATGCCGGAAAAACCGCGCCCGTTCAAGGAGCACAGCGGACGCAGCGGACACAGCAAGGCAAGCCGCAGCATTCACGGGCTCAGCAGAATTTCCCGGAATTTGAGAACACGTAAGAAGATCCCTATTCAGTTTACAGCAGAGAACGAACCAGTCAACACGGATTGCACGGCGCAATCGCCGGTGATCATAAATATCTTTTTAGGAGGAACGTAAAATGTTCAGAAAAATCATCTCACTTGTTTTGGTGGTTCTGATGGCCGCAGGACTCTTCGCGGGCCTCACCGGATGCACAGAATCCGGCGATACCTTCAAGATCGGCGTCATTCTGCTTCACGACGAATCATCGACCTACGACAAGAACTTCATCACCGCTGTGGAAGACGCGCAGCAGGCTCTTGGCCTCTCCAACAGCCAGGTCATCATCAAGAAGGGCGTCCCCGAGGGCAACGAATGCTACGAGGCAGCCAGAGACCTTGTTGCTGAGGGATGCAAAGTCATCTTCGCCGACAGCTTCGGCCACGAGGACTATATGATCAAGGCCGCGAAGGAATTCAAGGACGTTGAGTTCTGCCACGCCACCGGAACCAAGGCGCACACCGAGAATCTCGCCAACTACCACAACGCATTTGCGTCCATTTACGAGGGCAGATACCTTGCCGGCATCGCCGCAGGTCTCAAGCTCAAGGCCATGATGGAGGCTGACAGCGCGGTTGTTCCGAAGATCGGCTACGTCGGCGCTTTCACCTACGCAGAGGTTATTTCCGGCTACACCGCCTTCTACCTTGGCGTTAAGGAGATCGTTCCTGATGTCACGATGGACGTTCAGTTCACCGGCTCCTGGTACGAGGAGACAGAAGAGAAGAACGCCGCCAACGCGCTTATCAACAACGGCTGCGTACTGATCAGCCAGCACGCTGACTCCATGGGCGCTCCTTCTGCCTGCGAAGACAAGAACATCCCCAACGTGTCCTACAACGGCTCCACGGCAAGCTCCTGCCCCAACACCTTCATCGTTTCCTCCAGAATCGACTGGGCTCCGTACGTTAAGTACATTTGCCAGCAGACAATGGACGGCAAGCCGATCGACACCGACTGGACAGGCACCATCAACACCGAGTCCGTTAAGCTCACCGAGCTCGGCCCCAACGCTCCTGTAGCAGACACCCAGACCACCATCGACAAGTACAAGGCGGAGCTGGTCGCCGGCACGCGTCACGTGTTCGACACCAATAACTTCACCGTCAATGGCGAGAAGCTCACCAGCTACATGGCAGACGTTGATACCGACGCCGAATTCCAGGGCGACACCGAGGTTGTCAAGGACGGTTACTTCCATGAGTCAGAATTCCGTTCCGCTCCTTATTTCGATCTCGAAATCGACGGAATCACCAGACTTAACACGAAATTCTGATCTTTGCGAAATTATACAGGAAGGGCAGGCGCAACACCCTGCCTTCCCTGTATCAGTGAGGACGGCTCTGCCGGTCAAAGGGATTTAAGGGAGCTCCGGACGCTTCGGGCGCTTCGGGCGCTTTGGGCGCTCTGGGCGCTTTGGGAGCTCTGGGCGCTCTGGGCGCTTTGGGCGCTCTGGGCGCTCTGGGCGCTTTGGGAGCTCTGGGCGCTCTGGGCGCTTTGGGAGCTTTGGACGCTTCGGGCGCGGGTCATGGCGCGTTTTGGCATATTTTGGCCGAAGCATCGGCGTCACCCTCCCTGATAAGCCTGCGCTATCCCTTCCGATAAGCCCCGGCCGCAGGAACCGCCTCCCTTAACTTGTTACAAGTTGTTTTATTTTACCCGGTGAATATTATCGGGCGCGACAATACACGCTGACGCATTTCGGAAGCGCGCTTTTTTATTTTAGAGGCGGCGCCCAGGTGCGGCAGCAGCGCCGGATCAATACGGCGGAACGACCGCCCCCGGCACTTTTTGTGTACGGAAAACGGGAAACCGGAAACAAAACGGGAAACCGAAAACAAAACGGGAAACCGAAATTAACGGGAAACGGGAAACGGAAATCAGGATCGCATTTCCCGGAGGACGAAAACATGGAAAAAGCAGCAATGCACACAAATCAGCCTCAGGACCTGCCCCGCGAAGACATTCCTCAGGGAGACATTCCTCAGGGAGACCTTCCTCGGGAAGATTTTTCGCAGGAGGAATTATTGCAGGAGGAGCCGCTGGCTCTGGAGCTTCGGGGCATCACCAAGACCTTTGGCACGATAAGGGCAAATTACAAGGTCGACCTTGACCTCAGGCACGGGGAGATTCTTGCGCTTCTCGGGGAAAACGGCTCCGGCAAGACCACGTTGATGAACATGGTGGCCGGCATTTACTATCCCGACGAGGGGCAGATTTTTGTTGACGGAAAAGAAGTGGTCATCTCTTCACCGAAGGATGCCTTTAAATACAAAATCGGCATGATCCACCAGCACTTTAAGCTGGTCGATCTGTTTTCCGCCGCGGAGAATATCGTTCTCGGCGTCAAGGACGGAGCAAAATACAATATCAAGGAAGTAAACGAGCGGGTGCGGCAGATTGCCGAGCGCTACGGTTTTGTCATAGATCCCAAGGAAAAAATTCACGAGATGTCCGTTTCGCAGAAGCAGACGGTGGAAATACTGAAGGTGCTTTACCGGGGCGCGGATATTCTTATTCTCGATGAGCCTACCGCGGTGCTTACGCCGCAGGAGACCTCCAAGCTTTTTGCGGTGCTCCGCAAGATGAAGGAGGACGGCAAGTCCATCATTATTATCACGCACAAGCTTCACGAGGTGCTGGCGATCTCCGACCGCGTGGCGGTGCTCCGCAAGGGCCTGCACGTGGCCACCGTCGACACGGCCTCAAGCACGGAAAGCTCTCTCACGGAGCAGATGGTGGGGCAGAAGATCACGCTCAACATCGACCGCTCGGAGCCTCACAACGTGGTGGAAAGGCTGACGGTGAAGGGCCTCTCCGGCGTCAACGAGGAAGGCCTCAAGGTGCTGGACGACGTCACCTTCACGGCGTACGGCGGTGAGATTCTCGGGATCGCAGGAATTGCCGGCAGCGGGCAGCGCGAGCTTCTTGAGGCCATCGCGGGCATTTACAATCCCTCGGAGGGGGAAATCGTTTACCGCGACCCCAGGACAGGCGCGGCGGTCAACCTGCGCAAAAAGACGCCCCTCCAGATCCGCGACCTGGGCGTGCGGCTGTCCTTCGTCCCCGAAGACCGTCTCGGCATGGGCCTTGTGGGCAGCATGGACATTACCGACAACGTAATGCTCCGCAGCTACCGTTCCGGGTTTGTGCTGCTTAACCGCACCGACCCCAAGAAGCTGGCGGAGGAGATCGTCCGGGACCTGGAGGTCGCCACGCCTAACCTTAACACGCCGGTTCGCAGGCTTTCGGGCGGCAACGTGCAGAAGGTATTGGTGGGCCGCGAGATCGCGTCCGCGCCGTCGCTTCTGATGGCGGCTTACCCGGTGCGCGGGCTGGACATCAACTCCTCTTACGCAATTTACAATTTGCTCAATGAGCAAAAAGAGCGCGGCGTGGCTGTCATTTTTGTGGGCGAGGATCTGGACGTGCTGCTGGCGCTGTGCGACAGGATTCTGGTCATCAACTCCGGGCGCGTCACAGGCATCGTGGACGGGCGCACCGCCACCAAGGAGGGCGTCGGGTTCCTGATGACGAAATCCGAAATGATACGCGACGCGGATGC
The DNA here is from genome assembly GCA_017848335.1 of Clostridia bacterium. GTDB lineage: Bacteria > Bacillota > Clostridia > UBA1212 > UBA1212 > UBA1212. Next base: position 38,287 of record JAGDAX010000035.1, read on the forward strand.
GGATGCTGCAGCGCCGCGCTTTGAAGGCTCTGACCCGGAGGCGCCGCGCTTTGAAAACCCCGGTTCGGCAGACTCTGCCGCGGCGCAGGCGGAACAGGCGAACCCGGCGGCGCCGGCGGAACAGGCAAACCCGGCGGCGCCGGCGGACAACGCCTCAGACGCCCCCTTAACTGCCCTATCAAACGCTCCCTCAAATGTTCTATCAAACGCACCCGGAGACCCGGCGCCTGACAGCGCCACGCACACCACTCCGCACAACGACTTTACGGAAGGAGGCAACGCGTAATGGCTTTTGACAACCGCAACCGGACCGGCAACGGTTCCGCAAATACGTCCGCTAACCGGACCGGCAACGGCCCCGCACCCGGAGCCGCTAACGAAAATCCCGCGGCGGCCAAAACCGCCCCGAAGCCCACGGTCAGAATATCCGGCCGCGAGCCGCTCATTCACATCACCAAAAATGCTTCGCTTCCCATGTGGAAGGGCTTCCTGATACGGGTCGCCGCAGTGGCGATCGCGTTCCTGCTCTGCTCCTTGCTGGCGTACGTTTTTATCAATGCAAACCCGCTTGATTTCTTCAAGGCCTTCATCGAGGGCAACTTCGGAAGCAACGCAAGCACCGCGAAGCTGCGCATCTGGACGCTCCTCAAGGACACCGCAATATTGCTGTGCATCGCCCTCGCCGTGACCCCGGCGTTCCGCATGCGTTTCTGGAACATCGGAGCCGAAGGCCAGGTGCTCATCAGCGCTCTTGCCGCGGTGGCGGTGGTTTATTACGGACAAAGGTACATCCCCGAAAATCAGGAGGTGCTCCTTCTCGTGCTCATGTTCCTCGCCGCAGTGGCCGCAGGAATGATCTGGGCGGTGATCCCGGCCATTTTCAAAGCCCTCTGGAACGCCAACGAGACGCTCTTCACGCTGATGATGAACTACGTGGCCACCTTCTTTGTGGCATATTGCCTCGTCAAGTGGACCCCCAACGGCTCCAGCGTCCTGGGCGAGCTGCAGCGCGGGCACCTGCCCTCCCTCTTCAACAGAGATTATCTGATTTTCGTTCTGGTGGTGCTTGTCACGACCGCAGTAATGTTTGTCTACCTGTACTACGGCAAGCACGGCTACGAAATTTCCGTGGTGGGCGAGAGCCAGCGCACTGCCTGCTACATCGGCATCAACGTCAAGAAGGTCATCGTCCGCACAATGGCCCTCTCCGGCGCGCTTTGCGGTCTCACCGGATTCACGCTGGTGGCCTCCCTTGACCACTCGGTCACAACCACCTCCGTGGGCGGGCGCGGCTTCACCGCCATCATCGTTTCCTGGCTCGCCAAGTTCAACCCCCTCATCATGATAGGGACCGCGCTACTGATCGTCTTCCTGAACCAGGGCGCGTCAAGGCTTGCCACGGTCTTCCGCGTCAGCTTTGCCTTCCCGGACATCGTAGTGGGCATCATTATTTTCTTCATTATCGGGTGCGAGTTTTTCATTCGCTACAAGGTGCACTTCCGCCACAAGGCGCGTCCCGCCGCGAAGGCAGCATCGGCCCCGGGAGGTTCATCAGGCATTGACGGAGCAGGAGGCTCAGGGGGTTCAGGGAGTTCCGGCGACTCAGGCAACGGTCCCGGCGGCGCAGGAGGCTCAGGCGCTTCCGGCGACTCAGGCATTGACGGAGCAGGAGGCTCAGGGGGTTCAGGGAGTTCCGGCGACTCAGGCAACGGACCCGGCGGAGCAGGAGGCTCAGGCGCTTCCGGCGGCATTATACCCGATTACGACCCCGACCAAGTGATCCCTGACAAAGGAGGGCGACTGAAATGACCGTACTCGATTTTCTTCTCAGCGCGTTGGCAATCGGCGTCACCTTCCTTTACGGCTCCACGGGTGAGATCATCACCGAAAAGGCGGGCCACCTCAACCTCGGAATCCCCGGCATTATGGGCATTGGCGCGGCTTGCGGGTGCGCGGCTCTCAACGTCATGATACCCGCGGGCACAAGCAGTCCGGCCCTGCCGCCCTGGCTGATCGTCATCATCGCTCTTCTCGCGACCGTCGCCGGCGGCGGCCTCATGGGCCTTTTGTACAGCTTCCTGGCGGTCACCCTCCGCTCCAACCAGAACGTTACGGGCCTCGCCATGACCATCTTCGGCACCGGCCTCACCAAGTTCATTTTCACCGGCCTCGAAAGCAAGGGCGTTTCCTATATTAAGGCAAAAACCTATTTCAGATTCCCCTTCGCAAGCTCGACTACGGCGCTGCAATATTGCGGCGTAATGGTATTCCTGGGCATTGCAATCGCGATCGTCTCCTCGATAATCCTGACCCGCACCAGGGGCGGCCTGCATTTGCGCGCAGTCGGCGAAAGCCCTGCCACAGCGGACGCGGCCGGCATCAACGTCACCAGGTACAAGTACCTCGCGACAATTATCGGATCAGGCATCGCCGGGCTCGGCGGCCTCTTCTACGTCATCGACTACGCCGGCTCCCAGGAAGCCTACCTGACCGTGGAGGCCATGGGCTGGCTCAGCGTCGCGCTGGTCATCTTCTCGCTCTGGCGGCCGTACATCAGCATTTTCGGATCCTTCGTGTTCGGCGCGCTGTTTATCCTTGGCGCGTACCTGCCGTCCTTCGGCCTCAAGATCGACGTGGCGACCTCGAACCTCATCAAGACGCTGCCCTACGTCGTCACGATCGTCGTCCTGATAATCACCAGCATAAGGAACAGGCGCGAGAATCAACCTCCGGCGTCGCTGGGCGTGTCGTATTTCAGGGAGGACCGCTGAGCTTAAGTCTTATGCATTTTCCGTTATAACAAAGGCGCCGCCGCCCGGAAAAATTTCTGTGGCGGCGGCTTTGTTGCCCTTATTTTACCCATTATCATGTGCGGTTCGTCGGGTGAATCGGCCGCCGGCGGGTGATTCGGCGGCCTGAGATCGAATCCGATACCATCGGCTGCCGGCGGTCGAGTCGGATAACCTGTGATTGACCCCGATACCATCGGCCGCAGGCGGTCGTCTCCGCGGCCGGAGATCGAATCCGATACCATCGGCCGCCGGCGGTCGTCTCCGCGGCCGGAGATTGACCCCGATACCATCGGCTGCCGGCGGTCGTCTCCGCGGCCGGAGATTGATCCCGATACCATCGGCTGCCGTAAATTGACTCGGTTTTCGCAGCCTGCAGATGGCTGTCTCCTGCGCTCGCGGCCCGAAGACGATCACGGAGCGGGCCGCTCGCCGTCCGCCGCGGGGATTATATTGTCGCGGTCATCGCGTTTAATTTGCGTGGTAGAGCTTCTTGGTCTGGTAATGCGGCTCGCATGTCATTGTCAGGCCAAGCTTCGACATCACGTTGTCGTCAACGTGGGACAGGATGACCGTGGCATGGGCGTCGCAGCCCCTGAGCCTCGGCAGCATTTCGAGGGCCAGCGCCGCGTCCTTGTTGGTAATCGCGCTAATCGACAGCGCAATCAGCACCTCGTCGGTGTGAAGCCGCGGATTCCGGTTGCCCATGTATTTGGTCTTGAGCTGCTGCACGGGCTCGATGACCTCCTTGGGGATGATCTTGGTGTCGTGGTCGATGCCCGCAAGCGTCTTGATCGCGTTAATAAGAGCCGCCGCCGACGCACCCAGCAGGGATGAAGTCTTGCCGGTGATGACCTGCCCGTCAGGAAGCTCGATGGCCACCGCAGGCGCACCGGTCTCCGCCGCACGACCAACCGCCGCGCCGATCACAGGACGTTCGCCCGCGTCAATCTGCAGCTTCGCCATGATCGTCTCGATTTTTTCGCTCTCGTTCTTGCCCGCGAAGCCCTGCCTGATGGCGCACAGGGTCTTGTAGCGCCGCCGGATGATCTCGCGCTTGGCCGCCGCCGAAACCACGCCGTCATCGACAATGCAAAAGCCCGCCATATTCACGCCCATGTCCGTCGGACTCTTGTAGGGCGACTCGCCCATAATGCCCGACAATATCGCGTTAAGCACCGGGAAGATCTCAATGTCGCGGTTGTAATTGATGCACACCTCGCCGTAATTTTCCAGATGGAACGGGTCGATCATATTCACGTCGTTGAGGTCCGCCGTGGCCGCCTCGTAAGCCAGATTCACGGGGTGGTTGAGGGGCAGATTCCAGATCGGGAAGGTCTCGAATTTTGCATAGCCCGCCTTGATGCCTCGCTGCTGCTCGCAGTAAAGCTGTGAAAGGCAGGTCGCCATCTTGCCGCTCCCGGGGCCCGGCGCAGTCACGACCACCAATTGTCGCGTCGTCTCAATGTACTCGTTTTTTCCAAAGCCGTTGTCGCTGAGAATATTCGCCACGTTGTTCGGGTAGCCCTCGATCGGAAAATGCCTGAAGACCCTGACGCCCAGCGTCTTCAGCCGCTCGATAAACTTGTCCGCGTTGGTCTGGCCGGCATACTGCGTGATGACCACGGAGCCCACGTACAGGCCCGCGTCCCTGAACGCATCAATAAGCCGCAGCGTGTCAAGGTCATACGTAATGTCAAGGTCGCCGCGCTTCTTGCTCTTCTCGATGGCGTCCGCGTTAATGACAATAACGATCTCCGCCTCTTCCTTCATGCTGAGGAGCATTCTCAGCTTCGAGTCCGGCATAAACCCGGGAAGAACCCTCGACGCATGAAAATCATCAAAAAGCTTGCCGCCGAACTCAAGGTAGAGCTTGCCGCCGAACAAGTCAATCCGCTGGCGGATTTTCTCGCTCTGAAGCCTTGTATACTTCTCGCTGTCAAAACCAATTTTCATAAGCCCTCCAATGCAGCTCGGTCGC
>JAGDAX010000036.1 GCA_017848335.1 Clostridia bacterium
CCCGTGGCCTTCGTCCTAAAGGATCTGACCACCGTGAATTCACGGTACGACGCGCTTACCGAGTGGGTCGACCTGGTAAGAGCCGAGATCGAGAACGGGTGACCTGCCGGGCGGTTTTGTATTGTTATTACACTCTTTGTTTGCTATACTGACCCTGTCAAAACAGCTGCCTGCGGACGTACCGCAGCGACGCGATATCAGGAGGAAAAATGAAACGAACCCCGAGGGCTTTTTTTACCCTGCTGCTTGCCTCGATCATGCTATTGTCCTTAGCCGCCTGCTTCGGAAACTCCGCAAAGCTTACGGACAACGAACTTTCAGAGATACACCGCACGGAGCAGGAGCTTCGCGAAAAGCTTGTCGGCGTCACCTGGCACTACGAAGACGACCCGGCGCGCGCCATCCGTTTCGATCCCGACGGCACGGCGGAGGAGTATATGGGAACTATCCAATGGATAGAAAAATACACCTTCGCGGTACGCTACTGCACGTATTACGATATGGACGCGAAAGAACTGACTTCACGCAAAAAAGACGACGTGCAAAAATACTACGAATACAACGCGGTCATGCAGTATGCCGACGAGGATCGCGAAGGCAAGCGCTTTACGAATTCTCTGGCGTTCGACGGAGACACGCTGCTTCTGGGCGTTCACCGGCTCGTGCGGGGCGTGGATTTCATTAAAACGATGCCCGACGGGCTCTCCGTCAACGAAGCGCTCCTTGACCGCGTGTTTTATGACGCGGAAAACAACGATTACCGTTTGTTCTTCGCCGAAGGCACGGGTTTCCGGTGCAACGGAGTGTTTCTGGACGGCGAACTGCTTAACGAGGAAAAGTTTTACTGGGGAACGGACGGAGACATGCTTTATATGATGATCCCCACCCGGCCCGGCGGCGAGGGACCGATCCTGGAGGAAGTGAACGGCTTTTATCTGGAAGCGGACGGAGACGGCTACCGCGCGACCGATTACTGGAACGGAAACGTTCGTCATTTCGGACCTCCCGCCGCGGACGACGACTCGGCAAACCGCCTGATCCATAACTACGATATGCTCCGCGAAGCCGTTTCTGATTGGGGCTATTGACCGGGAAAACGCGGCGCGGAAAACGTGCGCCAAACGATACTCCGTTCAAAAACGGTCATCGCGGAAATAACAGGGGCTGTTAAACCTCCCCAACAAGAAAAAGAACCCAGGCTTCCCTGAATGCAGGCAGCTTCGAGTTCTTTTTTGTGATATGGCTGCATTACGCAAGCAATTTCGCCGCCGCGAAAAAGTCTGCGGCAGACGAAGCGGTCATTCGGCGGGCGGCGTCTTCTCGGTGACGACGCTTATTGCCGTACCGTCGCTCTTCACGACGATGCTGCCGTGGGTGTCATTCCTGAAGACCTCTGCTCCGGTGGCTTCGAGGCGCTTTACGGTGCTCTTGTCGGGGTAGCCCAGCTTGTTCTCGGTGCCCACCTGGACGCAGATAATTGACGGAGCCACGGCTTCGAGGAACTTCCTGGTGCAGCCCGCCGAGCTGGCGTGGTGGTCCGCCTTGAAGACGTCCGCCTTGACGTCATACTCGCCCTTGAGGAGCTGGGATTCCAGCGCTGACTGGGCGTCGCCGCACAGAAGGAAGGTCTTTTCGCCGTAGGTAAACCTGATGCAGATGGAATTATTGTTGAGGTTGGTCTTGTCGAGCTTGAGGGGGCCGATCACCTGAAAAGTGCCGCCGCCCAGAGTCCATTCGGAGCCGGGTTCCGGATTGACGGGCGTAATGCCGCGCTCCTCGATAATGCCAAGCAGCCGCTGATAGGGCTCCTCGTTACAGGGCACGTCGTTAAGGAGCATCACGTCGAAGGGGAACGCGTCAATGATCTCCGGCATGCCTCCCACGTGGTCCGCGTGACCGTGCGTGACCATCAGGTATTTGAGGGATTTGACGCCCTGAGCCTTGGCGTAGTTTACCATTGTTTCGCCGCGGCCTACGTTGCCGGAGTCGATAATCATGGCCTCGCCGTCGCAGATGAGGAGCATTCCGTCGCCTGTGCCGACGTCGATGAAGTGGAGCTCGAAGCCCTTCTGCAGCTCGGAGGTCGGTTCCTCGACCGGTTCCTCAGTCGCGTCCTCTGAAGGCGCGGAGGTTCCGGTTTCCGCGGAGGAGCCGGTTTCGCCGGGGTTGTCTCCGGTCCTGTCGCCGG
>JAGDAX010000037.1 GCA_017848335.1 Clostridia bacterium
ACCGCTCATTGCTACCCGTCCTGAATCTGCCCGGTCGTTCCTCATCGCCGTGCTCGATGATATATTCGATCAGATCCGCTGTGGCGATCAGGTACCTGCCGTGGACAATGTACCCAGGCAGTTCCTTTTCTTTCAGCTTCTTGTACACCAGGTTCTTGCTCTGGTGAATTGCGCGAGCAATCTGTATCGGTGTCATGATCTCCGGCAGCTCCCGGAAGAGCGACCTGAGCGTCGCCTGTTTTTCCTCTCTGGTCATAAAATTTATCTCCCTCTGTACTTGCCTACGTTTATGCTTCGGCAACAACACAATACCACGAAACAAACGAAAGTCCAGAGAGAATAAGCAGTTTTTCAAAAAAATCCAGCTTGACGCAAGTGAGATCATTGCCCAAAGCAGTAGAATTTTCGGATCGTTTCTGTTATAATTATTCTATATATTTGTAGGCGTTTGAACAGGGAGGGCACAAAATGGCCGTTAGTTATAAAAGACTTTGGAAACTGCTCATCGATAAGGATATGAAAAAGGTTGATCTGGAGCGCAAGGCCGGGATTACACACTATGTCCTGAGCAAACTCACACAGAGCAAGGACGTATCCACCGAGGTTCTGGGCAAAATCTGCGCGGCGCTGGACTGTACCACTGAGGATATTATGGAATTCGTGCCGGAGGAGAAGTAAGGTGCTCCAACGGAGTCCAATACGATAAAGCGGAGGAAACAATATGCCGACACTGGAATGGATCGGAAAAGATAAAGTAATCAATCACCACCAGCAGGTTCCTTACATGCGCTTGAAAATATTATACCCGGTATGTTCCATTTTGATGGACAGTATGCATATGTGGAAGGTGCTCCTGCGGTTGTTAAAGATCGTATTTCCTCTGCTATTTCTAAGGATTTTCCGGTAGCAATTCAGGAGATAATAAAAGCTATGTTTTAGTCTCTTGAGGAATAATTCGGTTATCATTGAAGATAGAAGGTGACTCACGATGCCCAAAAAGAAGAACACAGAAATAACCATTCGCTCCGCCGCTGCGGAGTATCTTACCTATGTGGCTGCCACCGGCGATGCGCCGGAGAGCTTCGAGATGCGGTATGAGGGTGAGAATATCTGGCTCACCCAACGGATGATGGCGGAGCTGTACGGCGTGGATGTGCGTACGGTAAACGACCATCTGAAAAAGGTATACGCCGACGGTGAGCTTCCTGAGGAGGCAACTATCCGAAAATTCCGGATAGTTCAAACGGAGGGCAACCGGCAGGTCTCCCGCGAGGTCATCCACTATAATCTGCAAGCAATCATCGCCGTCGGCTTCAAGGTGGGCAACGACCGCGCCGTGCAGTTCCGCAAGTGGGCGGGGCAGATCGTTAAGGACTACATCATTCAGGGCTGGGTCATGGACAAGGAGCGCCTCATCAAAGGCCACATGTTCACCGACGAATACTTTGAACGCCAACTGCAAAATATCCGCGAGATCAGGCTGTCCGAGCGGAAGTTCTATCAGAAGGTGACCGATCTCTACGCCACGGCATTTGATTACGACAAAAATTCCAGAACGACGCAGCTTTTCTTCCAGACGGTGCAGAACAAGCTGCATTACGCCGTCCACCGTCATACCGCCGCAGAGCTCATCATGGAACGCGCCGACGCAGACAAGGAAAAAGGGAATACACCTCAATTGAGCGTCATACGCTTTGTAATCCCCAAACGTTTTTGAAACCGCTGCCGTGGGAGGATTTTTATGAACACCGGGAATGTAAAAAGCTATATCAAGACACCCTGGAAGGATACCGTTCGCGGGCCGGATGACGTCATTCACGGGAACATCAGGATCCCGTACAGCTTCACGGTGCCCTGCGCGAAGGTGCTCTTCACGGACTTTTACTATTGGGACACCTATTTCACCAATTTGGGCCTGCTTCGGAGCGGCCTTGTCGGGCAGGCGCAGAGCAACCTTGACGTGATGGCATTCTTTGTGGACCTTCTGGGGTACGTGCCCAACGCGAACCACCTTACGGACAGGAGCCAGCCGCCTCTTTATGCGCGTGCAGTTTTCGACTTCTACAAGGCCACCGGCGACAAGGCGATTCTCGCGAAGCACGTTGACAGGCTTATGCGGGAGCACGGGTTCTTTGCGGACAGGAGGACACACGCCGTCGGACTGGCCTCCTACAGCACGGAAATGAGCGAAGAGGAGCTTCTTGAGGGGGCGGGTATTCTCAGCCGGGTCGGCGAACCCTTGCCGGAGACGCGCGAAGACGCCGTCAGCCTGCTGAGGAACCTTTACTCGATTGCAGAGAGCGGCTGGGATTTCAACCCGCGTTTCGATACTCCCGAAGGCAGATTCAGGACGAACGAGTTTTACCATCTGGATCTGAACTGCCTGCTGCTGGACGGGGAGCGCAAGATCGCGTACATGCTGCGCGAGCTTGGCCGCGAAGACGATGCCCGCGAATACGACGCCTTCGCCGACAGGCGCAACAGGCTCATCACGGAGTACCTCTTTGACGAAAGCAGGGGCATTTATCTGGACTTCAATTTCAGGCGCAAGACCTTCCCGACAATAATATCCGCCGCGTCGTTTTACCCCTTCTTTTCGGGCGTTTCAAACGCATCGGAGGACCGCAGGGCCGGCGCCGCGAAGCTTCTCGAGTGCCTCGAGCTGCCCTTCGGGCTGTCTGCCTGCAATGAGCGCCCGGGCGACAGCTACCTGCAATGGGATTACCCGGCAATGTGGCCTTCAAACGTTTATTTTGCGGTGGAGGGGCTCGAGGCTTCGGGCCTTGCCGCGGACGCCGAAAGAATTGCCCGCAAATACGTTGCCGCCGTCACGGACTGCTTCGGAAAAACCTGCTCGCTGTGGGAAAAGTACGACGCCTCGACTGGCGGCGTCTCGGTGACGGACGAATACGAAACGCCCCAAATGCTGGGCTGGACCGCCGGGGTGTACCTGTATCTGTGCGAGAAGTACGGTCTGTAGGCGCTGCTCCGGGGCTTTTGGCGCAAGGCTGAACTCAGGGCTTTTGGCGCAAGGTGCGGCATAAGTTCTTATGCCGGTCGGTGCAGAGCTTTTACGGCGCTTGGAGCAGATTGGCGCAAGGCTAAACTCAGGGCTGATTCAGTGCATCGCAGGATTAAGACAATATAAAGAAACGAGGAAAACGATATATGCCTTTCATAATTACCCAAGGAGACATCACTTCAGTAAAGGTCGACGCAATCGTAAACGCCGCTAACAGCGAGCTGCTCCCCGGGGGCGGAGTCTCCGGGGCAATACACGCCGCCGCGGGGCCGGAACTCTATGAGGAATGCCGGACGCTCCGGCCCCTCGAGCCGGGCCGCGCCGTCATTACCCGCGGCTACCGGCTCCCCGCCGGACACGTCATCCACACCGTAGGACCTGTCTGGCGGGGCGGCGCCTGCGGCGAGAGCAGGGTGCTTTATTCCTGCTACAAGGAGTCCCTTGCTCTCGCCCAGGCCCAAGGCCTTGAATCCGTGGCCTTTCCGCTCATCTCGTCGGGAATATACGGCTATCCGCCCGACCTGGCCTGTGACGTGGCGCAGCGTGCCATCACCGACTTCCTGCGCAGCAGCGACATGACCGTTTATCTGATTCTCAAGGGCAAGCCGTTGAGCGGCCGTTTTGAGTCGATCAGAAAAGATATCGAAGCCGGCAGCCCCGGAACCGCCCCGGCATCCGAAGATGCAATCAGCCGGAAAGGGCTTTCCCGAAGGTCCTCCCGAAAGCCGCTTTTCCGAAAGCCTTCCCAAAAACCGCTTGACGAAATGCTCAATGAAGGGCCTCCCTCAAAAACCGGCGAAGAGCCTCCCGTAAAGCTTGACAAAGTGCCGCAAGCAATGCCCGACGAAGAGCCTCCCGAGAATACACGCCGTAGCCGTGAAAATGCTCCAATGGTTCTTGGTGCGGCGGCCGCCGGCTCCGCAAACTTCGGCCACGAAATAAACCTCAGCGGCCTTGAAGACGGATTCAGCGAAACGCTGCTAAAAATGATCGACAGCAGCGGCCTCTCCGACCCCGAATGCTACCGGCGCGCAAATATCGACCGGAAGCTCTTCTCGAAAATCCGAAGCACACCGGACTATCACCCGCGCAAGGACACCGTTCTCGCCTTCTGCATCGCCCTCGAGCTGGACGAGGACAACGCCGAGAAGCTCCTCAAAAGCGCGGGCTACACCCTGTCGGGAGCCCTCAAAAAGGACGCCATCATCAGGTATTTCATAAAACGCGGCCTATACGACATTTACGAGATCAACAACGTCCTTTACGATTTCGACCAGCAGCCTCTCGGAAGCTTCTGACACCCTAAGGCCGCCAAGAACGAACAGGCACGAGCAGCCACGGCCCGCCCGGCAAGTACCTGATCCGCCGGCAATCAACCGGTCCGACAATCAACCGCTCAGCCGGCAATCAACCGGCCCGCCCGGCAAGTACCTGCTCCGCCGGCAATCAACCGGCCCGACAATCAACCGCTCCCCCGGCAATCAACCGGCCCGCCCGGCGAGCACCGCCTCCGCAGCAGCCGACGCCGCCGGCCGCTCAGCCGGCCATCCAACCCGACAGGTTTCCGCCTCATACCGCAAAACGGGCGGCCATTTTGAAGGCCGCCCGTTTTGCGTCGTCCGTGTTACCGAACACAGTTATTTAGTTATTTCCCGTCCGTGTTATCGAACGTCATTATTCCGTAACGCGCTCTTTGCGAATCCCGCAGCCCGTTGGCGCCGATCCTTTGGCCAAACGTCTGCGGACTCCGCAGTCAAGCAGCAATCAGGCCGCTGCCGCAGCTCCTGCAGGTCTTGCAGTTCCTGCGGTTCTTGCGATTCTTGCGCTTCCTGCAGCTCCTGCGGTTCTCGCGATTCTTGCGCTTCCTGCAGGTCTTGCAGTTCTTGCGGTTCTCGCGATTCTTGCGATTCTTGCGGCTCTTACACCTCGTCCATCACCGACGACCAGTACACCTGCCCGTAAATATCGGTGATCCTGTAGACCGCAGAGGTATTGCCGGTCACCGTTACGTCGCTTAACGTGAGCGGCCCGGATACCACCATCTCGTCGCCCAGCCGGTAGCTGTCCTGATAGTTTCCGCCGTAGCTGTAATAGTCGCAGAGGAAGGCGATCACGGCGCCGTCCTCGATCTCGTCAACCGTCTTGGCGGCGGTCCCGGTTTCATTCTCGGCGTAATCGTAGCTCACGCCGGCAACGACGCCTTTGGGGTGCGCATTGTCGTACACCACTATGAGATCGGCGTGGGTGCCCTTGTAGAGCACCGGAATGCGGCCTGTGATCGTGTAATTCTTGCCGTCGTCCACGGTCTTCTCGTGGTAGAAGGCCACCGGTCTGCCGTTGATGGCCGGCCAGGCTCTGTCATATTCGCCCAGCAGCTGCCCGTCCTCCGTGATCTCGTAATAGGCGTCAATGCCCAGGTCGATGTAGCCGGAGCCGTCGTCCAGGAATACGTTCAGCTCGATATTCTGCACCAGCGCCCACTTGTCGTCGGGAAGCGCGATCACGCTTCTGCCCTTCACGTTCTTGAACACAAAATCCTTAGGCTCAAGGTGATTCGCGTCAATAAATTCCGCCGCCTTGCCGACGTCCATTCCGGTCAGGAAGGAGAGTCCGCTCGAAGCGATGCCGCCCAGGTCGATGCCCGAGGAGCCGCCCAGGAAGCTTGTCAGAACCGACGAAATACCGCCGGTGCCCGACGAGCTCGGCACCGATATCGAGCCGAGGTTGCCGAGTATCGAAGCGAGAGGCGACTGCGAGCCGCCGCCCGAGGCCACCTGTCCCGCCGTTTCCAGCCGGGCAAAGCTCTTGATGCAGGCGGTGTAATCGTCGTCCATGCCTATGGCGTCATAGGCCTTCACGGCGGTGTCCACCTTCCCCACCTGCCTGTAGGGGAAGTAGATCGAAAGGCCGTAAGAATTGGACATATCCGCGGAGGTTCTGTTGTATTTGACGGCGCTGAGCACTATCTTGGCCAGCGCTTCGCCCTCCTTTGTATTCATTCTGCCCGCCAGATCCACCAGGTCGACCTGGTCGATTTTGTTCTTGGCGGAAAATTCCCTCGTGGACGCTCTCGCGTCGGAAACCGCCGCGTAATTGTCGGACTCTATCATGGAAGCGGTCTTCTCGGCGAAGGACTTTATTCCTGCGGGAAGAGTCGCCTCCAGCTCGCAAAGGTCAACCACCGAAAGCGTTGTCTTGGCGTTCTGCACGTATTCCGCGCAGTATTCCGTGAAGTCGTCCACGATCAGCTTGCCCACCTCGAGGGTTGGCATTGCCGGGTTCTTTGCCAGCTGTGTCAGCCAGCCCGTGTAATACCACCCCGCGCCGGGCTCGGTCTCCTCGGACGCAATCAGGTAATCCGCATATTTTGTGAGCATAAGGGCGTTCTCGGTGGTGGCCATAAGGCACGCGTTAAAGCCGATAAAATCGAAGGTCACGTCCGCGTTGTCGAGGGCCGTGTTGATGCCCGCCAATGACATTGAGCCGCTGGAGGTGAACCTCTGGTCGTATCCGAAGCCGCTCAGCGAGCCGCCGCCGTGATCCCAGAAGATCAGCGCGTTCCTGTTGGCCGGGTAATGCTTGTCGCACCAGGTGATAAACTTGGTGAGCGTCGAGGGCGTGGTCATGGAATTGTTGCCCGCGTCCTTCTCGAGCAGCTCGATCGAGCCCGCCGAGATCTTGTATATCTGGTTGGTGGTGTTGCTGATGCCTTTGGTCTTCCAGCCCGTGCACCCGCCCGTCAGCACGATAATATTGACGTTGTCGGAAAGCGTGGCGCTGCACATTTCGGCCAGGTCTCTGCTGGCCATGCCGTTTTTGGACTCCAGATCCGTGCCGCACATATAAACCATGATGGTGACCTTGTCGGTGCCGTCTCCGTAAATGACCGTCCTCTTGTCCCTGGCGCCCTTGGCCACGCTCCTGTCAAGCGTACCCGTGTTGTCGCTTCTGGCCCAGCCGGTGCTGGCCGTCGAGGGTGTGAAATTGGCGAGCCCTGTGCCCGTGACCGTGCTGCCGCCGCCTCCCCCGAAAAGCGCCGGAAGAAGCTTGCTGCCGCCGAAAATCAGTGCGATCACAACTACGATCACGAGAATGATTATAAGTATCTTGCCCTTGCCGGAGCCGCCCGACAAGAGCCCTCCCAGAAGCCCGCCAAGGAGCCCCGATCCTCCACGGGTACCGTAGCCGTCACCGTCGCCGCGATTCTGGCTGCCCCCGGTGCCGGGTCTGCCGCTGTAGCCTCTTTTGTTTCCGACCGGTCCCTGTCCGAGGCCCTCGCCGCGTCTTCCGACCTGCTGGCCCTGTCCCGTCACGTTGCGTTCTCTGCGCCTTGGCCTGTTGTCTGCCATGAATAATCTCCTTTACTGTAAGCGCGGCTTAAATGCTCCTTACGCATCAGCATAACGCGTCGGGAGCGGTTCCCGCGAACGCGGCCGCAGCAATAACACCTTACGCGGTGTCCGGGGTCGCGCACGCCAGGACAGCTGTTAAACCGGCACTTACTCTGAAATTGAATAATTGAATAATCAAATTATTGAATGATCGAATTATTGAATAATTGAAAGCAGGCCAAAAAAACTGCCTGCCCGATGCTCCACGGCGCGAAAATATCCGTCTTTTTTGCTTCACGCCCGCTTGGGATTATACCCGCCGGAGCGCCCTTTGTCAAGGCACCGGGACCGAATCCGCGCGATAAAACGCGATTTCGAAAGATTTCGGGGGATTTTGTATGTTTTTGCCGGATTTTACGGCAATAATCCCGGAATTTGGCACAATCAGGCGAAATTTCGGAGAATAGCTGATTTGAGGTTCAATCGACAGGGTCCGGCGCCAGGTGCCAGGAGCCCGGTGCCGTCTGCGCGTTCCGTGCGGGTTACGAACTGTTAAATTATCAGATATGGGGCGTGAACTGCTATCTTGCCTCTTGCCTCTGTCCTTACGGCAGCGCGCAGCGCTCCGCACCGCTGTCTTGAAAAAGCCTCCCCGGTGTGATATAAACCCATTGGGTATTCGTGCGCCGGCGGCCGCAGAAAACAGGCGGCCCGGGCGGCACACAGAGTGCGGCCGGCAGCGGCCCGATTGCGGATCAACGCGCAGAAAAGTGCAGAAAGGAAGGAACGCAGGCATGGAGCTCAATTGCTGCTTTACGCAGGAAGGCAAATGGTTTAGATACCGCGTTGGCGCGATAATTGTCGAGAACGGATGCGTCCTGTTTGCGGGCAATGACAAGGTGGACTATCTCTATTCTGTCGGCGGGGCCGTCCATATGGGCGAAACGGCTGAAGACGCTGTGCGGCGCGAGGTTCTCGAAGAAACCGGCATCCCGTACGAGATCGACCGCCCGGCGTTTATTCACGAGAATTTCTTCAGCGAAGATCTGTTCTCGCGCGAGGGCTGCTGCGACTGCCACGAAATCTCTCTGTACTTTCTGATGAAGCCCCGGGGCACACAGGAGCTCCGCAGCGACAGCGTTACTATGGGCGTCAGGGAGCACATGCACTGGGTTCCCATTGACGAGCTCGACAAGCACAAGGCGTTCCCGTCGTTTATGAAGGAATACCTTCAGTCGGAGCACAGCGGCGAAATCGAGCATTACGTGACCGACGAGCGCGTCAAAGCGCAGTAAGAGGCGAGCCGGTCAA
>JAGDAX010000038.1 GCA_017848335.1 Clostridia bacterium
GCGTCAACATGATCACCTACATTCTGGGCGGCAACGATGAAAACGGGCTCCAGTTCCTGTATCTGATCGCCTCCATGCAGCCCATGGCCATCGGCGCGATCGTCGTCCCCATTCTGGCCAGAAAGTTTTCCGCCAGAAGGATCCTCCAGATCTCTTCCGTGATCACCTTGATCGGCATCGGTATTGCCCTGATCAATCCCTACAGCTTCCTCGTTGCCGTTGTTGGCGGCTTTGTGTTCGCTGCCGGTATTTTCGCCGTCACGAATATGAACACCATCTTCATGCAGCAGGCCTCCGACGACATTGAGTACCGCTACGGCTACCGTCCCGAGGGCACGCTGGCAGTCGGCATTATTACCACCTTGGTCACCGCGCTCTTCACCCCGCTCAACGCCGCTTACGAGACCGGCCTTTCCCTGCTGGGCTACAAGGCGCCTGTGGCGGACGCGGCGACCGGCCTTACGCAAATCATTTACGACCAGCCCGTGGCCGTCAAAAACTGGATCCTGTTTGCCTATTACGGCGCTTACGCCGTGCTGGCCATTGTCGTCTTCGTCGTCTGCATCTTCTTTGACGCGGAGAAGAAAATGCCGGAGATCCACGCCGAGCTGCGCGAGCGCGCCAAGAAGGCCGCCGAGGATCGCGGCGAGGTCTATATCCCGCCCGAGGAGCAGGACCGTCTGGAGATGGAGGCCGCCGCGAAGGAGTTGGAGGAGAGCCGCATTGCGGAGCTCAAGGAGCTCTGCGAGAAGAAGGGCCTGAGCTTCGAGGAAGAAGAGGCAAAGTATCAGGCAAAGCTCGCCGAAAAGAAGGCCAAAGCGGAAGCTAAGGCCGCGAAACGGGAGAAAAAGTGAAAAAGAACAAAGCATTTCTCGATAGAGCCGAGGCCTTAAAACCTCGGCTCATCGTGACACAAAAGGAGCTTTCCGGCAGCGGCCGCGTGCTGAAAGCGGGCGACGAAGAGCTGCTTGACTTCGGCGACCACTACACGGGCTATGTCACAGTGGAATTTGAAAGCGTCGGCCGTCATCCGGACGCACCGCTGCACTTCTCCATTATTTTTTATGAGAGCACCGAGGAATTCAAGGAAAAACCGGAGCGGTATCACGGCTGGATCAGCCCTGCGTGGATCCAGGAGGAGCGGGTCCACCTCGACCTGCTGCCCTGCGCCTGGCGTTTTCCGAGAAGATACGCGTTCCGCTATATCAAGATCAAGATACTGGCAGTGTCGAGCAACTTCTCGGTGAGGGTAAAACGCGTCGGCCTTGAGGCGGTCTCCTCCGCGGACGACAGCAAACGGATCCCGTTTCGCGGGAAAGCGGAGGACGAGCGGCTCGACGCGGTCTCAGTCCGGACGCTGCACGAGTGCATGCAGGAGGTCTTTGAGGACGGCCCCAAGCGGGACCGCCGCCTGTGGCTGGGCGACCTGCGGCTTCAGGCGCTGGCCAATTACGAGACATACCGGGACTTTGACCTTGTCAGGCGCTGTCTCTATCTCTTCGCGGGAGACACCTTCGAAGACGGCAGGGTTGCGAACAACGTTTTCATCCATCCCGAGCCGGAGATAGACGAGCAGTACATGTTCGACTACTCCCTGTTTTTCATCAGTACGCTGTGGGATTACTACGAAGCCTCCGGCGACCGGGAGACGCTGCGTGAGCTGGAGCCAACGGCCATGCGGCAGTTTGAGCTGTCAAAGGCGTGCTTTGACAGGAAGCATGTACTCGATATGAAAAAGGCCGGCCCTGTTTTTGTCGACTGGCACCGGCTTCTCGACAAGCAGGCTTCGGCGCAGGCAATCTATATCTACGCCCTGCAAGACCTTGTCAAGCTGGAGCAAGCGCTCGGCAGCGACACCCGCGAACTTGAACGCGAAATCGCGGCAAAAACCGAAGCCGCAAAGAAATACCTGTACGATGCGCGAAAAAAGCTCTTCATATCCGGCGCCTTCAGGCAGGTATCGCAGCACACGCAAATCTGGATGGTCCTGGCCGGCGTGGTCAAGGATGCGGAGGCACGGGAGCTTTTAGAGCGCATGGAAAGCGCCGCCTTTGCGGCAAAGCCCGCGACGCCCTATATGGTTCACCACTATATCGACGCCCTAATCCGATGCGGCGAAAAGCAAAAGGCCTATGAAAAAATGAAAGCCTACTGGGGCGCCATGCTCGACCGCGGGGCGGACACCTTCTATGAAACCTTCGACCCGGCACGGCCGGATGCCTCCCCGTACGGCGGAAAGATCATCCACTCCTTCTGCCACGCCTGGAGCTGTACGCCGGCTTATTTTTTGAGGAAGTATTATTCGGAGGGATAAATGAAAAACGCAGCAATTGCAGCGGGGGCGGCGCTGGTACTCGGCGCGGCGGCCTATGCGAACTATCGCCGCTTTGTACCGAAGCCCATGGCGCTCGGCGGCACGAAATATCCCGTTCAGACAAGAGATTTGACCGTGGACGCTGGGGAACACAGTCTGTTCGGTCAGCTTCTTGTCCCGTGCGGCATTGACGGGAAGCTCCCCACGGTCATCGTCAGCCACGGACTCAACTCCAACGGAAAGAACGCGAAGGCGCTGATCGGTGAGAGCCTGGCCATAAGCGGCTTTCAGGTCTATTGCTTTGACTTTTACGGAGGCAGCATTCGCTCCGCCAGCGGCGGGAAGATGTGGAATATGACGGTGTTTACCGAAAAAGCCGATCTGGAAGCCGTCATCGCAAAGATCAAGACGCTTGACACCACGGACGGGGAACGGTTATTCTTGCTGGGCGAGAGCCAGGGCGGCTTCGTGACCGCGATCACCGCGGCGGAGCACCCGGAGATCAAGGCCGTGATCGAGTATTACCCGGCTCTCTGCATCCCGGAGGATGCCAGAAAGCGGCACGGTGCCAAAGAGAGCATCCCGGTGCGGGAAAACTTCGGCGGCAGTCTGCTTGGCCGCGCATACAGCGAGAGCGTCTGGGATTACGACGTCTACTGCGTTATTCCCGCTTACAAAGGGCCGGTACTCATCATCCACGGCGACAACGATAAAGCGGTGAATATCTCCTACGGCCGCAAAGCAGCAGAGGTCTATGAGCACGCCGAATTTGTCTGCCTGCCCGGCGAGATCCACGGCTTTACCGGCGAAGGACGCAAAAAAGCCGCGCAGCTGAGCTATGATTTTCTGCAGCGGGCGCTTTCCGGGGATGACCGGGAGGAGATCCTGACCATTCATGTGACGATAACCGGCAGTACGATGAAGCACGAGGGCATCTATAACATCATGACTGTGCCATTCACCGGGACGGCAAAGAGCAAATGGTTTTCCGGCACGATCCTGCCGGGAGCCGCCGACGTACAGCGCCGCAAGCTTTGGAAGATCGACCGTTTCTGCGCCGACTATACGCTGGAGGGCACGGACTATACCGGAGAGAAATGCCGCGTGCATATCGTGAACGTGGACGAAGGACAGGGCTGGAAGCCCACCGTCACCACGGACAGCAAGGCATTGTCCTTCCTCAACGGCGCAGACTGCAAGGCCGTTCTGCAGGGGCATAAGGATCAGCTGACGGTGCGGATCTTTGCCAAGCCGGATCATACAAGAGGGGAGAAATAACATGCCGTTTCCGAAAGACTTTCTCTGGGGTGCCGCCAGCGCCTCCGCACAGGTCGAGGGCGCCTGGGACGAGGACGGAAAGTGCCCGAGCATCTGGGATGTGGCCGGGAAGCACATCAAGTCCGGCGAGGACTGCCACGCCGCCTGCGACCACTATCACCGCTA
>JAGDAX010000039.1 GCA_017848335.1 Clostridia bacterium
GTCGGATCGGTAGAATACAATTACCGGGATGATAACGGTAAAAAAGAACGCAAGCAGTTGGAGGTTGACTTCGTTTTGAATCAGGGCAGCCGGAGATACTATGTTCAATCTGCGCTGACTGTTGCGGACCCGGGAAAAAGGCAGCAAGAGATCGAATCCCTGCTCCGGATCCCCGACTCGTTCAAGAAAATTGTGGTCGTAAAAGATTATATGACACCTTGGCGTGATGACAACGGCATTCTTTATATTGGCATCGAACAGTTTCTTCTTGATGATAACTCGCTTGACGTTTGATCGACAGGAAGAGTGAATGTTATTTTACTGCCACCGTACCGGCGCCCAGCTCGTTTCTGCACAGAAACGGCAGGAGAAAAGTGAGGAAGAGGGACAAAGCGAGCCAGAGTTTGGTGTTTTCAAACCCTTTTCTGTAGCTTCAATGTCACTTCCGCATATAATGCAAAGAGTCTAATTCAAGGGCATCCTCAGGCTTTTCAATATCAAAACAATCCCCGATTCGCGGATTATTTTTTCAAGGTCGCTTTATAGGTGTTATTTCATTTCTATTGGTGATGGTATCACTTAATTATGGTGCGTATCCTCTTTTGTCCAAATAACCGTTTAGGTCGCATCTGATTTTTTCAGAAACAAATTGTCCTACTCTCTTTGATAAGAATCCCGGATTGGTTTCTTTTTCAATTGCATAAAGCACAATTTTATCTGCCATTGAACGACTAACAAATGGCATTGCTGCATTAATTAAGCTTTCGGCATTACAATGCTTGTTCATTGCATACTCAGCCACCTCATTTGCAATGTCAAAACTTACAAACGGGAACACTTTTCCGACAATTGCTTCGGCGCTTAAAGAAGCTTCCATTGCTTTACTCGTAATAATATCATTAATACTTTTATCTGTGAAAGGATTTATTGCCATTAAAAGTGTTTCAATGTTTGCGTTTTGTTTTAAAGCCTTTTCAAATATCCTGTTGGAAATCCCGGAATCAAAGAATGGCAAAAAAACGAGAATAGGATTTAAGTCGAAATCATCATTCAAAATTGTTAGAGCAATATCATTTGCCCTGCCGCGATCTATGAATGGAATAGAATTAATTTCGTTCAAATCAAACTGTTTCATAAACTACCCCCGCTACAAAATTGCCTTTAAATAATAACAATAGAGAGACCTTTGGATATAGCTAACTGTACGATTACCTATCTTATGTTATTATGCACAGCACCCGGCGCAAGGCGCTTACAGCCGCGCAGCGCCTCCGGCTGCCGCGAAGCGACCCTCCGGCCTTACAGCAGTGGCAGAAATCTCCGGCCTCCGGCCTCTTGCCTCTGGCCTTACAGCAGTGGCAGAAATCTCTGGCCTCTTGCCTTACAGTACGCCCTATCTCACCACTTCACCTTGCGCAGCCTGCCGATGACGATCATGACGCACATCGCCAGCGCGGACAGCAGCATGAGGGCGGTCCAGAAAGCGACCTGCGACGCGTCGCCCGTGGGCGGCGGCTCCGGCGGATCGTCCGGCGGCTCGGAAGGCGATTCCGTCGGCGGCTCCGTCGGCGGTTCCGTGGGCGGCGTATCCGGCTTGTACTCGTTCACGAGGTCGTGGCCGTTCACGGTCTTCTCGTAGTGCGCGACGTTCATCTCGTCCATGGTGTAGACGATCTCGTGGCCGTCGTCGGCGTACTTCGGCAGCTCGAACCTGTATGCCCAGCCGTCTTCGGCGGTGACAAGGCGCTGCACCTTCAGCTCGCCGTCTGCGTACACTAAAACGATGATCGATTCGGGGCGCTTATTCTCGGGGTTGCCGCCGTGGTTCCAGGTCTTCGTTCCCTTGACGACCACTGTCTCGGGCCCGGTGCCCGGCTTGTACTCGTTGGTGAAAACGATCTCACTTAAAGCGGCGTCATCGCCTGCCGGAACAGAGCCGTCCCCAACAGGAGCAGAGCCGCCTCCGGCAGGATCGGAGCTCGCGGAATTGCCGCCCTGCGCGCCGGTCGCGACAATGATCTTCGACGCCTTCAGCAGGCCCGCCTCCAGCTCCACGGTCACCGTGACGGTGTAGATCGCCTTGTCGTAGGTCCAGTGCTTCTCGCCGCCGTTCAGCTCGTATACGGTGTAGACGTACGCGCCGGCACTGTAATATGTTATGCGCCCGAAATCCGCTTCGCCGGCGCCGTTCAGCGCGACTATCCGGGTGTTGCCGCTGCTTCCTGCGGGCATTGGCGCGCCGTTCTCGCCGCGCAGCAGGAATTCGAACCTGGTCTCCGGCGCGTTGTCGCCCTTGATGACCTTGCGCAGCGCTATCGGCTCGTCCGCCAGCGGCGGCACGTAGGTGTTTTTGATATTGTATCCGTCGTAGGAGGGGATGAAGCCCTCGGGAGCCTGCTCCTCGACGCTGTAGGGGATCTCCCTTCCCTCGGAGTCGTATTTCGGCACAGTGATGCGATACCTCCACCGGCCGTTCGCGTCGGGCGTCACGGTCACTGTCTCGAGGGTCGCCTTGTCGCTCCTCAGCACGACGGTGATGGACGCGGGAATGACTTCGTCTCCGCAGCCGCGGGTATCCCAGGTCTTTTCGCCCTCGATATCCAGCAGCACCACGCCCGTGAAGGTGTTTGTCGCCTCCACCGAGACGGTCTGGCCGCTTACCGTGCCGTAGCCGTTCACTATCGACAGGGCGTAGCCGTCCGCGCTGTAATCGTCCTCGCGCACCTCATAGACCGCGCCGTAGGGAGCCTCGAAGGTCCTTGTCTCGCCCGGCTTGAGCGTAAACCCGGTGGACTGCCCGTCAAGGATGAAAACGAAACGGAATTCCTTGTCGGCGTCCTTCGCGGGA
>JAGDAX010000040.1 GCA_017848335.1 Clostridia bacterium
GAAGGCGTGAGACCGAAGAATCCGGTGATAATGATAGAGAGGCCCCACCTGTACCCATGCCGAACACAGAAGTTAAGCTCTCTGATGCAGACGATAGTCAGCTGGCGACGGCTCGCGAAAATATGTCATTGCCGGGTACAATAAGGCGCCAAAGTAAATTCAATTTATGATGGCGCTTTCATATTCCTCCTTAGCTCAGTCGGTAGAGCGACGGACTGTTAATCCGTGTGTCGCTGGTTCGAGCCCAGCAGGGGGAGCCACGGAAACCCTTGGAAACGATATGTTTTTCAGGGGTTTTCTCTTTTTGGGCGGCATATATCTGAACATGAAAGGCGGCTGTTCTGAATTCCAATGATCTGCAATTAGATCCAAAGAGGTCTAAAGAGCTCCAGGGCGTTTCAAGGAGCTGCAATGAATTCATAGAAGGCCCAAAGATTCAAAGATTCAAAATGCATTTCCAAGGAGTTTAAAAGAACTTCAATATATTTCCATGAAGTTCCAAAGAGCTCCAACGTATTTCCAAGGATATCCAAAGATTTGCGAGGAATTCCCAAAAGCTCCAATGGTTTCCTGAGGAGTTTAAATGAATTCCGTTGACGGGTTCCAAAGAATCTAAAGAATCTATGGTAAATTCAAGCCATTTGCGTTATACTGTCCTGTGTGCGGCTGAGGTGTCCGGGATTCACGGACGGCCCTTATCTCTGAAGCGACGCCGCGCGGCACGTATTTGCAGATATGAATGCGTGGGCTTAAAATGCGGGGAAAGAAATGCGGAGGAATGAGATGAAAAAGATTCTTGTTGTTGTTGATATGCAGAAGGACTTCGTGGACGGCGCGCTGGGAAGCGGCGAGGCCGTGGCTATTGTTCCTGCGGTCGTTCGGAAAATCCGGGACTTTGAGGGCGACGTTTTTGTCACCTGCGATACACATTTTGAGAACTATATGGAGACCGCGGAGGGAGCGAAGCTTCCTGTGCCCCATTGCATAAAGGGCTCTGAGGGCTGGCGGCTTGACGCGGCGGTTGAAGCAGCGCTGGCGGGAAAGAAGTTTACCGCAGTGGAGAAAAACACGTTCGGGTCGGTGGAGCTGCCGGGGCTGATTCGCGAGGCTGCCGGGGAGGAGGAATTCTCGGTGGAGCTGGTGGGGCTTTGCACGGACATCTGCGTTGTGTCCAATGCTCTTCTCGTGAAGGCGAATTTTCCGGAGGCGCCTGTTTCCGTGGACGCGGCTTGCTGCGCAGGAGTGACGCCGGCAGGGCACGAAGCGGCGCTTGCGACGATGAGAAGCTGCCAAATTGATATAGTGTGATTTTGCCTGCCATTAGGCGAAATGTTTGCGGAGGAATGCCGGATGTGTTCTGTGGATTGTGGAAAATATACCTTTGACGCGAAAAGAACGAAGGACGAGTGCGTGCGGTGGATTCGCGGGTTTTTCGAGAAGAACGGCCCGGGATGCAGCGCGGTGCTTGGCATTTCCGGGGGCAAGGACAGCTCCGTGGTGGCGGCTCTTTGCGCGGAGGCTCTTGGCAGGGAGAGAGTCATTGGCGTGCTGATGCCAAACGGCGAGCAGGCGGACATTGACATGGCGAGGCTTCTGGTGGAGCACCTGGGGATTCGGCATTTTACCGTGAACATCAAGGCGGCGTTTGACGGTATTGTCGCGGGGATTCCCTTCGAACTGTCCGAACAGAGCAGGGTGAATCTGGCGCCGAGGCTTCGCATGGCCACTGTGTATGCGGTCTCCCAGAGCAATAACGGGCGGGTGGCCAACACCTGCAATCTTTCGGAGGATTGGATCGGCTATTCCACGCGCTACGGGGACAGCGTCGGCGATTTCAGCCCGTGCTCGAACCTGACGGTGCAGGAGGTGAAGGCGATCGGGCGTATTCTCGGGCTTCCGGACGTGCTGGTGGACAAGGTGCCCTCCGACGGCCTTTGCGGCAAAACCGACGAGGACAATCTGGGCTTCACCTATGCGGAGCTGGACAGATATATCCGTGAAGGCATCGAGCCGGAGCCGTCCAGAAAGGCCAAAATAGACAGGCTGCACCGGATCAACGCGTTCAAGCTGCAGCTGATGCCTTCCTTCGATCCCGGAATCCGCGTTTGCGGGAGGGAGGCTTTGCAGGAGGAAAAACAGGAGAAAAAACAGTAGAAAATACAGTAGAAAAACACGAGATAATACAGGAGAATAAACAGAGAATCAAACAGGAGATTAAAAAGGAAATCAAACAGGAGGAAAAACGTGAGGAAAAGCGTGGTGCCTGACCCTTCCGTCAGTAAAACCATGATGCTTGACCCTGCCGTCAGTAAAACCATGAGGCTTGACCCAATAGTCGTGTCGCTGCTGGACACGGACCTTTACAAATTCAACATGAACCAGGTGATTTTCCACAAACACACCGACCTTTGCGGACAATACTATTTTAAGTGCCGCAACGCGGACGTGGTTTTTACGCACGAAATGGTGGAAGAGATCCAGGCGCAGGTCGACCATCTCTGCTCCCTGCGATTTACTGCCGGGGAGCTTGACTATCTCCGGTCGATCCGCTTCATCAAAAACGATTACGTCGAGTTTCTCCGGCTCTGGCATCCGATCCGCGATTACGTGACGGTTGAGTCAGAGGCGAACGGCGAGCTTTCGATTGTCGTGGACGGCCCGCTTTTTTCCGCCATGCAGTTTGAAATATACCTGCTGGAAATTGTCAACGAGGTGTATTTTCGGATGGCTTACGACTATGAGACGCTCCTGGAGTCCGCGCAGCAAAGGCTTGACGCGAAGATCAAGGCCATGAACGACGGCACATATACCTTCAAATTCGCGGAGTTTGGCTGCCGCAGGCGTCTTTCCCGGGAATGGGAGGACGTGGTTCTGCGCCGCTTCGTCACCGAGACGAAAAACTGCGTGGGTACCTCCAACGTCTACCTGGCGAAGAAGTACAACGTTCTGCCCGTGGGTACATACGCCCACGAATTCGTGCAGATGTACCAGGGCATCGACTCGATTCCCCTCGCGTATACAAATTATTACGCCATGAAGGACTGGTACGTGGAATACGACGGCGACAACGGAACGGCTCTCACGGACACCGTGACCACCGACCTGTTTCTGCTGGACTTCAACCGCTCCATGGTCAACAATTACACCGGCGTCCGCCACGACAGCGGCGATCCGTACGTCTGGGGCGAAAAGATTATCGCGCACTACAGGAAGTACGGCGTCGACCCCAAAACGAAGCTGCTCCTTTTCAGCGACAATCTGGACTTCGACAGGGCCCAGAAGCTCCACGACTATTTTTGCGGCAGGACCAAGGTGTCCTTCGGAATAGGCACCTTCGTCACGAATGATACCCTTGAGGAGCCGCTGAATATTGTGATAAAGCTCCAATACGTCAACGGACGGCCTGTCGCGAAGCTTTCGGATACGCCCGAGAAGGCCATGTGCCGCGACCCGGAATACGTGGAGTACCTGAAGCGTTCGGTTGCGTTCAGGCTTGAGCGGGAGAAGAAATAACCGGGAGAAGTGACCGGCAGGAAGCCGCCGGGAGGAAGCAACCGGGAAGAAATAACCGGGAGGAAGCAGCAAAGCGGAGACCGGGCTGATTTTGGTGCAACGGAGGTGCGTCCCACATGGAAAATGAGAAACGTAAAGGCATAGCCGTCGCGGGAAGCATCCTGACGGACGTGATAAATACCGTCTCGCGATACCCGGCTTCCGGCGAGCTGACACAGATTTCGGCGGTGGCGCGGGCTGCAGGCGGCTGCGTTCCGAACGTGGCTGCAGATCTCAGGATATTGGCGGACAAAATTGACGAAATCGACGTGTATGCCTGCGGAAGGGTTTCTGACGACGAAAACGGCCGCTTTACGGTTGATTTTCTCAAGGGATACGGCGTGAATACGGAAAATATTATAATCGCGCCCGATAATTCCACCAGCTTCACGCAGGTTATCAGTGTGGCCGGCGGGCAGAGGACCTTTTTTACTTTTCCCGGCGCTTCGGCGGATTTCGGCTTCGAGGACATGAATATTGCGGCGCTGAAGGCAAAGCGCGTCAAGCTGCTGCACCTCGGGTACTTCCTGCTGCTGGAAAAAGTCGACAACGGGGATGGTCTTAAAATTCTGAAAAGGGCGAAGGAGCTTGGAATCGAGACGTCCATCGACCTTGTGACCGAGAATTCAGACCGCTACAGTCTGATTCTGCCGTGCCTGCCGTACGTGGATTACCTTATCGTGAATGAGACGGAGTGCGCGAGGCTCAGCGGGATGGGCGAAGCGCTTGGAAATGCGGCTGAAGCGCATGGGATTGCCGCGCCTTCAGCGGAAAATATAATTGCCGCGCCTTCAGTGGAAAATATAATTGCAGGTGCGAAGAAGCTGCTTGAGATGGGCGTGCGGAAAAAGGTAATTGTACATTTTCCGCAGGGCTCTGTCTGCGTGTCGGCGGCCGCGGCCGCCGGGCAGAAAAATGCCGCGGCGCAGGGAAACGCTAAGGGTGCGGAGGCGGCGCAGGAAGACGCGCCGCCCCCGGAAAACGCCGCGGAGCCGGGAAACGCAGCCGCGGCCGCCGGGCAGAAAAATGCCGCGGCTGCGGAAGCAAAAACCACCGCGCTTGGCAGCAGAAGGCTTCCGGCGGGCTTCATAAAAGGCACCACCGGCGCCGGAGACGCTTTTTGCGCGGGAGCTCTTCTCGGGATTTTCCGCGGCCTTGACGACCTTGGAATATTGACGCTGGCGACGGATGCCGCCGCGGCCGCTCTTCGCGGGAATGACGCAGTAAGCGGTCTTTGCGACGTCGAGGCGGTGCGCCTGCTTTGCAAAGACCTCGAAAGGAACGAATTATGCTTGTAAATCTCAGCGGTGTGCTGAAGGACGCCCGGGAAGGACGTTACGCGGTGGGACTTTTCAACACCACCGACACGGATATGCTGGAGGCCGTGATTTCCGCGGCTGAGGAGTTGGAGTCGCCCGTGATTATCGGGACTGCGGAGGTGCTTTTGCCCTACGGCGAGCTTAAGCTTATTGCGCCTGCAATGATTGCCGCGGCGAAGCGCGCGAAGGTCCCCGTGGTGGTTCATTTTGACCACGGACTCACGTTCGGGAGGTGCATGGAGGCCCTTGATCTGGGATTTTCCAGCATTATGTTTGACGGCTCTCTCGGAAGCTTCCGCGACAATATCGCCCAAACCGCCGAAATGGTGAGGCTTGCCCACGGGCGGGGTGCCACCGTGGAGGGCGAGATCGGGCACGTGGGAGAGGCGTCGGGCCGCGACAATGAAAATACCGACGGATACACGCGCGCAGCCGATGCGCTTGAATTTGCGGAAAAAACGGGAGTGGACGCGCTGGCAGTGGCCATCGGGACTGCCCACGGCACGTATAAAACCAAGCCGCGCCTTGATTTTGAGAGACTTGCCGGGATACGCGAAGCAGTGGACGTGCCGCTGGTTCTTCACGGAGGATCGGGCCTGTCGGACGAGGATTTCCGCAAGGCTATTGCCGGCGGCATTTCGAAAATAAATATATTCACGGACCTTTGCGCGGCAGGGGAGCGGGCGATGCGCGACGGCATCGGTCAGAAGCTGTCCTACCTCGGGATTCGCGAGAACAGAGTGCGGTACATCAAAGAGGCCGTGGAGAAGAAGATACGGCTGTTTAAGGGCGTCTGAAAACGCCCCGCCGGCGACAGGCGCGGCAATTGCGAGGTGCGCGGAAATTGTGACCTGCGCGGAAATTGTGACCTGCGCGGAAATTGTGACCTGCGCGGAAATTGCGGCAGTTGCGGCCGGCCCGGTCAGTGCGTTTGGAACAACCCGGTCAGTGCGTTTGGAACGACCCGGTCAGTGCGTTTGGAACTATTAGTGCGATAAGTGAAACCCGTGAGTCAAAGCTCAAAAACAATATCCGGCGCGGCAAGCCAGAAGGCCCTTATAGCGCTTTGCTGGGCGGTCTATACGTTGTCGTATCTGGGCCGGTACAGCTACAGCTCGAACATCACCCACATGATGGACCGCTTCGACGTGAGCCATGCCGAGGCGGGCCTCGTGGTGACGCTGTTCTTCTTTGCGTACGGGGCGGGGCAGTTCATTCACGGGCTGTTTTCCCGCCGATACAACAAGCAGGTGCTTTTTCCGGTGGTGCTCACCGTCTCGGCGGCCGCGAACCTGGCCGTCTTCCTCGGGCTTCCGTTCAGGCTCGTCAAATACGCCTGGCTCATCAACGGGTTCGCCCTGTCCGTGCTTTGGAGCTCGATCGTCGCGATAATGGCGGAATACCTTGACGGGAAGCACCTTAAAATATCCTTCGCGGTGCTGGGCTCGACCACGGCCGCGGGTACGTTTATTACCTATTTTTCGGGAAGTATCTTCAGCGGCGCGGGGCATTTTATGCTGAGCTTCGTGTTCGCGGCGGCGGTTCTGCTGCTGGTGGCGGCGTGCTGGATGATCTTCTACAGGAAGACTGTTTCGAACATCATGAGGGCTGCGCCAAAGCCGCATTCGGCCGGAGAAGGTCATGCCCGCGAATCAGGCGGCGGTGACCCGGAAGAATCCGGGGAGCCGGAAAGCTTCCGCAGACCGGGAAATGTCCGCGGATCGGAAAAAGTCCGTATGCCGGAAAATGCCCGGGAATCATCCGTCGCGCAGGATAACGGGAGCGCTGAGAACGACCGCATCGCCGCGGATTCGGGGGCCTCGCACAATGGAAAAGCGAGGGGTGCTCTTATCGCGACTTTTGCGGTGTTTGTGCTGTTTGCGGTGGCGTGCAACTTCCTCAAGGACGGCCTGCAGACCTGGGTGCCCGACATGATGAAGGAACTGTACGGACTTCAGGACACCGTGGCAATTCTTGTCTCGCTGATACTGCCGCTGCTGTCCGCATTCTGCGGCCTGTTTACCGTATTCGCGCAAAAATACGTCAGGAACGTCACGCTTCTCACGGCGCTTTTCTTCGGGGCAGGTCTTGTCCTGACGCTTCTTTTGAGGGCGTTCATGGGCGGAGGCTTCCTTATAGCCGCTATTCTTTTCGGGCTGATCTCGTTTATGACACACTCGATCAACACCTGCATAACCGCCGTGATGCCGCTCAAATTCAACCGGACCGGCAAGGCCGGGCTCATCTCGGGAGTCCTTAACGGTTTCTGCTACGCGGGTTCCACGGCAAGCGCATACGGTCTGGGAAGTGTGGCCGACAACGCAGGCTGGAACACGGTTTTTGCGGTTTTTGTTTTTACCGCCGGAATCGCTGCGGCCGCGGGAATTATTGTCGCGGCGGTGACACACAGGCCAGGCAAGCCCCCGGTAAGTCCCGGTAAGCCAACCGGTAAGAAGCGCGGCAGGAGTATCAGACAGTGGATCCGGCAATAAAACCGGCAAGAAGCCCGGCAGGACATGCCGCAACGCAGCCGGTAAGAAGCCGGGCGGGAAATTCCGCGGATGAATCGCGCCCGAATGTGGTATAATAGTTACAGGGGCGGCTCTGCAGACTTTACGTGCCTGCCCGAAGATCGCATCAGACAGCCTGCAGCCGGCAGCCGAAAGCTCACAGCCGGCAACAGCATCAGACAGCTTACGGCCGACAGCCGCAGCGGCCATTTTCACATCCGATTTCACAACCGACAAGGAGACCTACGTCATGTACACAGTTTTAGCTATCACCTGTCACCCCGACGACATGGAGATCGCCTGCGCAGGCACGCTTCTTAAGTGCAAGGCCCGCGGCGACCGTGTCGTCGTTTGCCATCTTTCCAGCGGCAACCAGGGCCACGAAGTAATTATGCCCGATGAGCTCACCGCCATTC
Source organism: Clostridia bacterium (assembly GCA_017848335.1). Classification (GTDB taxonomy): domain Bacteria; phylum Bacillota; class Clostridia; order UBA1212; family UBA1212; genus UBA1212. The sequence continues at coordinate 7,798 of JAGDAX010000040.1, forward strand.
GCGCGAAGGAGGCTCAGGATAGCGGACGCATTGGAGGGTTTGAGGTCATCTGGGGAGGCTTCCACGACCTCGAAATCTACGACAGCAACAAGGAATCCCGCGACAAGGTGGTGCGTGTCATCAAGCAGGTCGATCCGGACTTCATAATCACCCACGACCCCGAGGACTACATGCCCGACCACGTGGCCACGTCCAGGCTGGTGTTCGACGCCTGCTTCACGGCAACGCTGCCCCACTACGACGCGGGAGTGCCCGGCAAGGCCCGGCTCACGCCTGTTTACTTCATGGACACGCTCTGCGGCGTCAATTTCAACCCCACGGAATACGTGGACGTGACGGAGTTTATTGACAGGAAAATCGAGATGCTCCGCTGCCACCGCTCGCAGATCGACTGGATGCGCGACCACGACAATATCGACTTCCCGGACATGGTGAGGACCTGCTCAAGGTACAGGGGCTTCCAGTGCGGCGCGGCTTATGCCGAGGGCTTCAAGCAGTGCATGGTTTATCTGAAGGGGACGACCAGGAGGTATCTCCCGTGAATACGTTCCGGAGCAATTCTGAGCGGCGGATGCAGGCGACGATTCCAAGCCGCATGTTCAGGCGACAAGCGACGATTCCAAGCCGCATATTAAAATGATAAGCGACGATTCCAAGCCGCATGTTCAGGCGACAAGCGTCAGATTCAGCTAAAAAAAGGAGAAAAACATGGATTTTAATTCAACTGTAAAGGGCTCGGCCCTCGAAGGCTTTTACCCAAGTGGCTGGGATTTTGAAAAGATCGACGGGCTAATCGACGAGCCGGCTAAGATCACCGAGCGGCAGCCCTTCTGGAACGATGCCTTTGCGCCGGTGCCCTGCGGAAGTCTGTCCGATTTTGAAACGTTCATGGGCCACGAAATCGCGATGCAGATACGTCTTGCCGCGGAGAGAAACGAAAAAATAGCCTTCATTCTGCCGGTTGGCCCCATGGGGATGTACCGCTGGGTGGTCTATTTTCTCCGCGAATGGAATGTCGGCTGCGGCCACGTCCACACCTTCAACATGGACGAATGGGCGGACGGCGAGGGCAACACTCTGTCTCCCGACAATCCGGGCTCGTTCCAATATGCCATGGAGCAGGCTCTTTTCAACCCCCTGGGCGAGCTGACGGTGCCGACAGATCAAAGGAATTTCGCCACCCGCGGCAATCTTCCCACGTATCCCGCCAAGATTGCTGCGCTCAAGGCCGAGGGCGCGAAGCTGGTGCTCGTTTACGGAATAGGCAGAATGTGCCACATTGCCTTCTGGGAGCCCACTTTTGCAGCCGATTTTGATACTGCGCAGGAATGGGAACAGGCGCCCTTCAGGCTTGGCGCGAAAATCCACCCCATTACGGTGGAGCAGAACGCCCTCACAAGCTTTAAGTCAAGGACAACGCTGGTGCCTTGCCGCGCCAATACGATAGGCCCCGGAATATTCCTCAAGGCAGATTACGCAATCGGCGGTGCTGACGGCACGCTGGGGCGCGGGATGCAGTGGCAGGGCATGTCCCTCTGGATGACTCTCCGCTACGGAAAGACTCCGTGGGTCACGTCATCGTACATTCCCACGCTGCCCGGGAAGCTTTTCTTCCTGGAAGAGCTGGCAGGGCCGCTGGTGGCGGAGTGCAACTAAAGAGCGGGGGGAGGCACGTCTTTCGGGACGCCGGCCGCTTCGCGGATGCGCCCCTCAAGAGGTGCCTCCCCCCGCAGTCTGATCCGATGGTTTTACAGATGTGTCTTTCGGAAGGTGACGCCGCTGATGCTTGACGCCGGCCGCTTCGCGGATGCGCCCCTCAAGACGTGCCTCCCCCCCGATTCCGAGAATCATAGTGGTAAGAAAAGCCAAAAGCAATCGGCATTGCCAAAGAACTGTTCCGCCGAAAGCGGCCGCGGTTCCCCGGGCAATGCCGGTTGCTTTCTTTACAGTGTGTATGGTGTCTCGGCCGGTGAAGGCCTTTCTGCTAAAGCGATGCGGCTTTCGCAGGAAGGCCTTCACGCGGAATTCACGGACTTTGCCTGACGAAGCGGCCTTCACGCGGAATTCACGGACTTTGCCTGACGAAGCGGCCTTCACGCGGAATTCACGGGCATTGCCTGACGATGATGAATTCACAGGTCTTGCTTGACGGTGACGATTCTCTTTTTGAAGCCGGAGTAGCGCTCGTAAAAATCGCCGCGCCGGAAGGCGAACACGTCGACGCCCAAAATGACGTCCCTTATGAAATCAAAGGTCTTGCAGTCGTCGCTCCCGTCCACCATGCTGATATGGTCGGCCTTGCTGACGCCCTTGCTCTTGTACTTGAACATCACCCTCTTGCTGATCGTATTGCCGATAAGGGCGCTGTGTACCGTCACCATACCGTCGCCGGCCCGGGTCATCTCGGCGGCGAGCCTGCGGAATTTGCGGTTCCTCGCGTCGAGCGACAGCTGCACCATTTCGGGCGTATCCACGTCGTCCCCGACAATATAATACGAGTCCACCAGCGTAGTCACGTGGCGTCCGTTGCGGAACAGCTTGTCCTGGTGGGAGATGGCCTCCTTGTAGAGCTTGGTGTTCCAGTTCTTGAGGTGCAGGGAAAGCATATCGACGGTGTTGGCGTAGGTATCGATACGGCGCATTTCGCCCGACATCCGGACCTTGAGGAAAGGCACGAAGCGGAAGCTGAGCGGGAGAAGCCCGTAGACCGCCGGGAAGTTGGGCATCACGCTGCGGATGTCATTGTCGATCACGACCGAAATGTCGATGGGGATTACCAGCTTGCCGATGGTCAGAAAATTGTCCACCGCGTCGCCTGTGTCAAAGGAGTAAGCGAGCTTCTCGGCCCCGAGATAAGGCGCGCCAATGGAAATGTGCTTCAGGACCTTGCTGCGCTGAGCCTCCCCCAGCGCGAGGTAGTACGAGGTGACGTTGCCGCCCATGCTGTGGGCAATCAAAACCACGCCGGTGTAGCCCTGCGAATTGACGTACGCGTCAAGCTCCTGCGCCACGGCGTACTGGCTTTTCCGCCAGTCGAATTCGTACAGGACAATATCGTACTCGTCCGAGAAGTTGTCAAAAAGAAAGCGGTAGAGCTTCTTGTAAATGTTGAGGCCGCCGTAATTCCTTTTTTCGTCGGGGTCGTTCACGATGGGCGGCAGCACGTCAACGTCATAAAGAGGCCGGCCGTCCTTGTCGCAGGAGAGTGAAAGCACCTTTTCGTCAGCCGAAAAGACACCGGACCTGGAAGGGGCCCATACGCGCGTGCCCTTTGCGAATTTGACCGTGCCGATGGTGAATTTTGAGTTGGCGTAGATCGAGCTGCCCATGATGCCGGGCACGATAATGATTGCCTTCGGGCTGCGGGCGGTCTTCTTCGCCGCGGCGGCAGCGGACGCAGCAGAGGTTGCAGGAGATGCATTTGCCTGTGCAGACTCAGCCTGTGCAGATTCAGCCTGTGCAGACGCTGTCTGCGCGGATTCGGTTTGCGCAGATGCAGGAAAATCGGTGTGCATTGTAAAAGCCTTATTGAATTAGTCAAACGGTTGAAACGTGGAAACGTTGTAAGACTCGTGAATAATGTGGCGGCCTCGAAGCGCCGACGCCGCGGCCGCCGTACAGCCGCAGTATAAATGTACCACCGCAGACGTGAAAATGTCAACCCGCACCATTGGATTGGATTGTGTCAAGCTTTGACGGGTCGGTCCGCAGAAATGCGGCTGCCCGGTGCAGAATGTTCACGAACATTACCGGCCTTATCCGGCGCGGATTGTTCTGGCAATGCCAAGCTTTGCCCTGGGGCATTGCCAGAACTTGGCCGATGGCAATGCCCTCAGTCATTCCGAAGCCTTGCCCTAAGGCATTGCGAAGCCTTGCCCTAAGGCATTGCGAAGCCTTGCCCTAAGGCATTGCCAGGCCTTGGCCGCGGGCATTACCGGCCACGCTGCCTCCGTGACTTCGCGGTGCTGCTCCTGTGCTTCACGCGCTGACCACGTCCGATTTTTCCAGATCCTTCTCCAGAACGTGGATAAAGCCGGCGCAGATGAACTGCGACGCGGTGAGAAGGATTATCGCGACAATGGACGCCGCGCCGCTTCCCGGGAAGAAGCGCCCCAAAAGAAGCGTGAGCCCGATGCCGACCACTTCGCCCGCAGCGAGGAAAATTTCATTCACGGTATGGACTTCTCCCGCAAGGCCCTTGAGCTCCCGTGTCTCCGCGATAAGCGTAAAATAAAGAGTCAGCTCCGGCTCCGTAATGAAGATTGCCAGCCCCGTGTTCAGCACGCTGAAAATGATGAGCGTGATCCAGTCAAGCCTCAGAAAAAGCGCGCATGCCGCGGCAATTATCACTCCGGAGGTGATGGCTACGGAGCCCGCCCTGCGCCTCGGGGTCACGGTAACACCGTAAACGACAGCTGCCAGGATGGCCGCGATCTTGCCGAGGGAGGCGTTTATGCCGAGAAGCGATTCGCTCTTGATGGCGTTGAAGATGAGTATTTCCACGAAGAAGCTGAGCGCGCCGGAACGCAGCCCCTTAAAGAAGGTGATGAACAGAATTTTCACGCCCGTGCCGGTGCCGGTGAGGCCCTTGAACGCCTCCGCGAGATGGGTGCGCCTGTCGGCGGTGTCGATGGACTTCCTGAGCGGGGAAAGCCTGAGGCTGAACACGAAGCCCAGCGTCGATATTCCCAGAAGCGCCACAAAGAAGATGCGGTAGCCCGTGAACGTTCCGCTGAAGTCCGAGAGCAGGAAGCCTGCGGACAGCGGAAGAATGAGCGCGATGACGGAGCTTATGGTGCCGCTGATGCCCGATGCTGCGTCCCTGTTGTCGTCCGTGGTGTATTCGATGATCTGGAAGCTGTAGCTGACGTAGTAAAAGCCCGCGCCGGCGGCTCTGAGAAGAGCGGGCACCATGAACCAGTCCGTGGCGGAGCTTTCGCCCACCGCGATAATGAACGCGAACAGGAGGCCGTAAAACACGAAGCCCAGCCGCTGCGAGAAGCCCGGCGAGACCTTGCGCGACAATACGACAGCCAGCACCATGAACGCCGGCTGTGCGCCGAAGGTGACCATATTGTAGACGAGCGCGTGATCCATGCCGCCCGAAGCCCTGACAATGAACGTGTTGATGAACAGCGAAAGCAGGCTGATGATGGCCATGATGCAGGCGTCCATGCGCAGAAACGCGAAATAGGGGCGCCCCAGCGAGGCGAAGCGCTGCCTTATGCCCTTGGGCAGGGGATCGTTGCGGTCGGATTCGGTGTGCTTGGTCATTGCGTGGCAGTGCTCCTGTGTCTTTGTGTGGCGCGATAAGGGCTTTACGCAGCCGTTACGTTACTTGCGCGGCCGTTACTGCTTAGCGGCCGTTGCTCCGCGGATGTTGTCACGCGGCCGCTGTTTTCGCAGCGGTTATTTTGCGGCCGGCTTTCGCGCCTGTTTCTTATGTTTTCTAATTCTTTTAATACTTTTGTGTTTTTAATGCTGCGGTTCTGTCCGCTGTTCCGTCCAATGATCAGAACCTTCGATTTTCTTTTGAAGAAGCTTTCATCTATTTTTGCTTGAAGAATTCAGCCCCTGCAAGGTCGCGATTTTATCGCATTTCATCAAAATCGTCAATTCTGTTTTTGCGCCTCCGGCCACTGCGGCCACCGCGCAGCATATTGAGCCCCTCACTGGGCACGCTTTCGCGTGAACCGTCCGCGTCTCAAAATGCAGACGCGGGATCCGATTCATCCACCCGCTGCTGAAAATCTCCGGCCTCTGGCCTCCGGCCTATAGCCTTACAGCTGCAGAGCGTCCTCAGAGTGTGTCCTCAGAGTGTCCTCAGAGCGTCCTCAGAGTGTGCTCAGAGCGCCCTCAGAGCGCCCTCCGGCCGCATTTTGCGCTTGACACGGTGTGCAAACTCTTGTATTATAAACACGTATGTTCTGTGGAGCCCACAGACTGTTTTACTCTTAGGGCGCTTCACGGTAGACACAATGGGAGAGAAATTATGAGAAAGCTCTTGCTCAGCATCAAAAAAAGACCGATCATATTGATTTACGTGGCGCTTACCACAGCAGTCATAGCTGCTTTGACGCAGTTTAACGGTTTTACGCGCGAGTTCGGCTCACTCTCCAGGCTCTTCAAGGCGGACTATACCGCGACCCTTTCGGAAATTGCCGGCTGGCTCAGGGACAGGGCCTCGCAGCCCGCGCTGATGGTGATCTCCGTAATTATCGGGTTCGTGACCCTTTTCGCGGTGGCGATCCTTTGCGGGCTGATCCATTCCGGGTTCTCCTACGTGATGTACGTCAATACCTACAACGGCATTCACCCCCAGACCCGCAAGCCCAAAAAGAGCGGCACGCTTTTCAAGGAGGGCATCAACAAGCGCTTCTTCAGCATGAGCGGATATTTCTTCTGGCTCTTCCTGACGCTGGCACTGCTGGTGTTTGCCCTGGCCTACGCGATCATGCCTCTGGCAAATTCCATCGAGAAGGTCATCAGCGGCAGCGCCTCGCACATTTTTCCGATGATAATTCTCACGGCGCTGGTCGTTTTCCTGACCTTCTTCGCCGTGACCTTTTACACGATGTACATGTCGTTTATGGTGCCGAGTATTGTCGCGTTCAAGAAGGGCGCCGTCAAGGTGGCATTTAAGATCGTCAACTCGTATTGCTGGTATCTCATTCCCAGGACGCTGGTGTATCTGGCCTACAATCTCATTGTGGACTTTATGCTGCTGGCGCTGGGCTTCGGGTCCGCGCCCACGGGGCTTGCAATTGCCATTTTCCTGTCCAACTGGATACTCAGGACCGTCGGAAATATGGTATACACGCATTACGTTTTCTCAACCTACATTGAGATGAAGGACGATATGTTTGACGAGGGCTGACAGGCCCGATAATATCCCGCGGCGTTTATCACGTCTGCGGGGATTTTTGCCGGCATTCGGTGCATTTTTCGCTTCCGGCGGAGAAGTATTCGGCGCGGTATCCCGAAGGAGCGCGGGAAGGCCGCATCCTCCAAAGCGCGTCCGGCATGGCCCCCGGGGGTCTTCCGGGGAATAATCCCGCGAAGAGCGTTCGGGCAGGCAGCGTCACGCGAAGATATTTCGCGGAGAGAGCGCATTCACGAGCACCCCCCCTGCAGTCCCCCGGGAAGCGGAGCCGGCAGTTTGATTCCGAAAATGTTTTGTTTTTACTAAAGAGGAAGGTTCGAGGTTTTCGGTGAAAAGATTTGTTATAAATGGCGGAAAGCCCCTTCACGGGGAAGTTAATATAAGCGGGAGCAAGAATGCGGCGGTGGCCATTGTGGCTGCCACGGCATTGGTCAACGACGTTTGCGTGCTCGAAAACATACCGGACGTGTCTGACGTGAAGATACTTCTGGACGTTTTGACGACCCTTGGCGCGAAATGCTCAAGGGAAGGGGACGTGGTCACTGTCGACTCCCGGAGCATCAATACGTGGGTGGCGGACCAGGACAGCATCAGCAAGATGAGAGGCTCCAGCTACCTTATGGGCGCTCTTCTCGGGCGTTTCCACAAGGCGCTGGTGTACCTTCCCGGCGGCTGCAGCATCGGCCCCAGACCCATCGACCAGCACCTCAAGGGCTTCAACGGTCTCGGCGCCATCGCCAAGACCGAGCTGGGCAAGGTGGAATGCAGCGCGCCCAACGGCCTCATTGGCAACAACGTCTATCTGGACATCGTATCCGTAGGCGCCACCATCAATATCATCCTCGCCGCCTGCATGGCAGCCGGCAATACGGTGATCGAGAATTGCGCCATGGAGCCCCACGTGGTCGACCTGGCCAACTTCCTCAACACCTGCGGCGCCAATATCAGGGGCGCCGGCACCAATACCATCAGGATCAAGGGCGTCAGCGAGCTGCGCGGCTGCGTCTATTCCATTATTCCGGATCAGATCGAGGCGGGCACTTTCATGGTGGCCGCGGCGGCGACACACGGCGAGGTGACTGTCCGCAACGTTATTCCGAAGCACCAGGAGGCCCTCACGGCCAAGCTCGAGGAGATAAACGTCGGAGTCGAAGAGGGCCCCGACTGGATCCGCATTTACGACAAGGGCCCCCTCAGGCACACCAATATCAAGACCGCCGTTTACCCCGGCTTTCCGACGGATATGCAGCCGCAGTTTGTGACGCTGCTGACCTGCGCGGAAGGCGAGAGCAACGTCACGGAGACCATCTGGAGCTCCAGATTTTCGTATACCTCCGACCTGAACCGTATGGGCGCCAGCATCAAGACCACCGAGCGTTCGGTGACCGTTTACGGCTGCAAGGGCCTTGCGGGCACAGGAATGAAAGCCCCCGACCTTCGCGCCGGAGCCGCGTTTGTAATAGCCGCGCTGTCAGCCAGCGGCACGTCGGTGATCACGGGCATCAACTACATCGACAGGGGCTACTACAATTTTGAAGGCAAGCTCCGGGACCTTGGTGCGGACATCATCCGCGAGGACGTGGACGAGGAAGAATATTGACGCGGCGCAGCGAGAATATTTGCGCGGCGCAGTGAGAATATTTGCGCGGCCCAGTGAGGATATTGATGCGGCGCGGGAAGTGCGGCTTGAGACTAAAGCCTCAGTGCCGCTTTGATTTATTTTTTTCGGCAGTTCAGGCTGCAAATTCAGCAGCTTAAATCGCAAAGGGATCCATGAAATTTTGCACATTATCCAGCGGCAGCGGCGGCAACGCCTCTTTAATTTCCGACGGAACAACTTCAATACTTGTGGACTGCGGAATCAATGCCAAGCGTGTACGCGAGGCATTGA
>JAGDAX010000041.1 GCA_017848335.1 Clostridia bacterium
AGCAAACAGCGAAGTATTGACTGGCAATTCACAACTGCGGATGCGAGAATTAAACTTAAACACTTGTATACGATAATAAATATTTAGATGTTACGAAGTACTAGAGGAAAGTGGAACTCTTTTAGAGACGATTTTAGTGCCGTTTTAGGAATGATCCAGAGCTGGGTTGATCCGGAATAGTCAAACTGAGGGATAAAAAATGGGAGTTTGGAGTACAGATATACTGGGTAATGATATATCTTCTGATGTGTATGATAACTTCGTGGATTATTTTAAGAGATTCGGTCCAGAAGTAGCGTTAGCTCAAGCAGAAAAAGATCTGAAAGAGACTGACGAAGATGAAATGGTTTTTTGTCTTTCTGCACTCGTGTATGCAGAGTGGAAATGTGACGTGGTCGAGGAACGGCATTTGCAGAAATTGCTGTCGTTGAGAGAACACGATACTTTTGGTTCGTTTTGGCCTAACAAAAAAAATAAACAAAAATGGGTGGAAGCAGTAGATAAGCTTATTAATGATTGTGTCGCAAACATAAAGCCCAAAAGGACGATTAAACAATCAAAAAGCGACGAAGCTTCCATTGCCACAAATTGGAACCAATGGGATGTTTACGCTTACAGATTTTCATCTACGCAATCAAAAGAAATCTGTTTATACGGAAAGTACGTGGTTTTACAAAAAATAGGAGACCATTTATGTGAATCACAAAAATGCGATATTATTCGAATCGTCAACCATGTTTTTGACAATCTGAAGGATTGCGAAAACTTTGATTCTTATACACTGTTGCCAATGGTGGATCCGGAAGTTCTGGAAACGTGGGTAAGCCGTGATCTTGAATGGTTTAGATTTGAGTTATCTTATTCGCTTCATTATAGCATGTATCTGTTTGAACAAAATGAGTACCCTTCCAAAAAACTGACTTTTCTCGCTAATTCGCCAAACTCGTTTGAATTCGACAGAATAAGTGGCAAAATATATTATCATGGTAGCTGTTGGAAACAGTTTGAGCGCCATACTCTAATTCCTATGCTTGACGAATGGATGAATAAAGAAGATGATCTGAAACGCTATTTTGAGAGGCTGATTTCGTAAAAGTGAGGAATGCGGCGTATCTTGGCGTGTCAGGCACAGAACTCGGATGGAATTTGTTTGCGTATTGTGAGAATAATTCACTCATTAAAAGCGATTTTTGGGGGTGTGTTCCCTCCTTGTCAGTATTAACACAAATGCATAATGCCGTCCAAAAGAGTATTGTTTCGTTTTTATTATCACTTGGGATTGTATCTTTAACGGAGGTAAGAGTTTGTGATACTCGCGGGCGTTACAATGGTCGTATGGACGTTTACTCTTATCTATCGAATATTATGTATGAAGTAAAAAGAAATAATTACGAGGGTATCCGCGGAGGAAGAAGTCAACTAGTGCTATATGCAAATAGCTATGTTTATTCATTATACCACTTGCTCATACCCATAAAAACACAACCAAAATATAGCAAGACATTTGTTTCAGGAATAACAATAGTTTCGAATTACTGTGTCTACTATTATTCACGATATTATCCTGACACTCAGTACTCTCTGGTGCTGTATGACTATTTTTCTTTAGGAGAACTTGCAGAGGAGGTATTTGAAGCAGTTAGAAATAAAGTCGCCGAATATGAAGCCATGTTAAAACAGTTTTCTAATTCAGTTTCAAGAGAAACAATGAAAATCCTTAATAGAATAACAAATCTTGTCAAAATCAGTGGAGAAGGTGCGATTCAAACTATTGAGTCGATTTTAGAGTCATTAATGAAAACTAATCCAATAGTAATCCTTGCCCTAATTGTTTTATTAGCAATAATTGCGGTGGCTCCTGCTTTCGCGTAAACAATTTATTCTATATTTTGATGGGAAAACACTATGTGATAATGAAAGGAGGGAATAATATGATAAAAGATACCATGATTAATCTTGTAATTGTTATCTCCGGAAATCACGGTCGAGTATCTTCAATTCTTGAGTATATTGCGAAAAGTTTTAATTCCTTTTTAAAAAAGGATTATCGTATTTTGTCTGACTATTCTCTTGGACGCGGAGAAGCTAATCCTGAATTATTAAAAAAAAGCAGTTCTATTTCTTTTAAAACAAAAAAGAGTTTGGCAGATCAAGAGTATTATGCCTCGCCTAATTGCTTTGCTTTTGACAGTTTAATAAGTTCTTTATATGACTCTTTATTCGACGGCAATAACACTATTAGTCATATCACGCCTAATTGTTTTTCTGACTTCAGCCCTGATCTATTAATTTCAAAAATACAAAAGATTGAAAATGGTAAAGATGCAACTTGTTATTGCAATAATTGGGAAGAGTTAAATTGGTGTGATTTTTTAGTGCAGTATCATTTCGAAAAAGATCACATAAGCAATTCAATTGTAACTGTTCGCTGTCTTAAGAATCGTGGTAATATTGATTACGGTAGTGTCATAAAGTACTTCAAATCAATATTGAAAACACTTGATGAATTATATGGAGACGTATTTATGTCAGGTTACATTTCCAACAGCAACCATTCCAACCCGATAGTCCATACAGGCTTATATAAATCTAATTACTATAGCAATGTATTTGAATTCTGCCCTCGGTATATTCTCGGAACAGAATGGGGCATTTATGCAAATAATCAAATTGAGCTAAATAAATTATTATCTTATGACAATAATTATCATGTCAACAAACTGAATAACGGTATATTCGTTCATTTTGATTGTGAAATAAATGACTTTAGTAATTATTCAAGGAAAAAAATGCTTAATGATTTTTATGACAAAGTTCTTCCGGCTTATGGAGAGTATAGATGGAGCTCTCTGGATTTCATTGAGTATTCCGGTTACACTATAGAAAAAGCATATGTATTTTCCGAACAGCCCTTAACCTGCGGAAAAATGATCTTATTTAACAATAGATTAATATCGGCTGACCCAACGATAGTTTTTTCTTTTCGTGTTGAAAAAGATAAATTTTATGAGAATAACAGCGCATTAAGCGATAAAGGATTAATAATTGAATTGTAGCAAAAGATAATGTGCAATATCTTTCGCAAACTCAATATTTGACAAATAGACAATTTCTGTGGCATCATGAAATCAGGAGTAGAGCCCTCAAATAAAAAACGCTTGACACATCTTCTAACCATATGCTACCATAAATATGAATATCGCAAATGCGACGACGGAAAAAGTAGCGGAGCCAAAACCCTCAGAGAGCCTGCGGTGGGTGCAAGCAGGCGGCGGAAGCTTTCGTGAAGCTCATTCCCGAGCAGCCCGCGTGAAGGACCGCGTCCAAACAAACTTCAGGGACACGGATCTGCGTAATTCGGGCCGTATGACAGGCGTTAACTGTGCTTTAAGGTGAGCGGATGCCGCGCCTCTCAAGGAGCTGCAAGTCCGCTAATTAGAGTGGTACCGCGTGGACGTTGTCCTCGTCTCTATGTTTTCGCATAGAGATTTTTTTTTACAGATCGGCGCGGGTACGGATAGGAGAAATCGCATGAACAAAATATTCGGAGAAAATGAAAACCGGCTTATCGACATGACCCTGGGCGATCTGCTTGACAGGACGGCGGAGGTCTTTCCCGACGTGGACGGCGTTTTTTACAACGACAGGCCCTTCTGCAAGACCTATTCCGAATTCAGGGACACCGTGGACGTCACCGCCAGGGGCCTTATGGCCATAGGCGTCGGCAAGGGCAGCCACGTGGCGATATGGGCCTCCAACTACCCGGAATGGATCGTCCTCATGTTCGCAACGGCCAAGATCGGCGCGACTCTCGTCACCGTGAATACCAACTACAAGATATTCGAGGCCGAGTACCTCCTGAAGCAGTCCGACTCCGACACGCTGGTGCTCATGAAGGGACTCAAGGACACCTGCTACACGGATATCATCAACGAGCTCTGCCCGACGCTCAAGGATTCGAAGCCCGGTGAGCTTGTGAGCGAGGACTTGCCGCGCCTCAAGCGAGTGATCTACATTGACCGCATAGAGGACACGCCCGCGGGAATGTACCACTGGTCGCAGCTCGAAAAGGAGGCGGAAAAGGTCTCCTTCGAGGAGATGAAGGCCGTCCAGCGCAGCACCGATCCCAACGACGTGGTCAATATGCAGTACACGTCCGGCACCACGGGATTTCCCAAGGGCGTTATGCTTACCCACAGGGGCATTCTGAACAACGGCAAGTGCATCGGCGACAACCAGAAGCTTACCGAGAAGGACCGTGTGTGCCTTCCGGTGCCCTTCTTCCACTGCTTCGGCTGCGTCCTCGGCATAATGGCCTGCGTGACACACGGCTCCACCATCGTTCCCGTGGAGCGCTTCAATCCCGTGAGGACCATGAACGCCATCCGCGACGGCAGATGCACCGCCACCTACGGCGTGCCCACTATGTACATTGCCATGCTGGAGCATCCGGACTTCAGCACGTACGACTTTTCGACGCTGAGGACCGGCATTATGTCCGGCTCGCCCTGTCCGATCAAGATCATGGAGCAGGTGATTGATCTCATGCACATGACCGAGATCACAATCCCCTACGGGATGACTGAGACGTCGCCCGTGTGCACCATGACCAATACCGAGGACTCCATCGACAAACGCGTCCATACCGTGGGAAGGGGAATGCCCTTCATCGAGGTCAAGGTCGTGGATCCCGAGACCAACGCGGATCTGCCCGCCAATACCCCCGGCGAAGTCGTGGTGAGAGGCTATTCCGTCATGAAGGGCTACTACAACATGCCCGAGGCCACCGCCAATGCCATTGACGAGGGGGGCTGGTACCATTCCGGCGACCTTGCCACCGTTGACGGGGAGGGCTACTTCCACATCACCGGGCGCATCAAGGACATGATCATCCGCGGCGGCGAAAACATATACCCCAAGGAGCTGGAGGAGTTCCTGTACACGCACCCGAAGGTCAAGGACGTGCAGGTGATCGGCGTGCCCGACGCGAATTACGGCGAAGAGGTATGCGCCTGCATCATTCTGCGGGACGACGTGAAGGAGAACGAGAACGCCGAGGATCTTCAGGCGGAATTTATGGAATACGTCCGCGCCAATATTTCCCGGCACAAGAAGCCGCGCTACATCTGGTTTATGGACAGCTTCCCAATGACCGCCAGCGGTAAGATACAGAAGTTCAAAATGCGCGAAATGGCCGTGCACCACCTGAATCTGGGCGAGGCCGCCAAGATCGAGACTGCGTGATTGCAGGACACAATTGATTGCCGGGGCAGGGCGGTTATGCAGCGGTTCATTCAAGCTCATTCAGCCGCTTATTTCGGCCGCCGATCCGGTCGCTAATTCAGTCGCTGATCCGGCCGCTTATTAAGCCGCTGATCCGGCCGCGATCGGCAAATGTTACGGACGGTAGACTTTATGGACAAGTGGAAATATCAGGAAAAAATCAAAGTCGATATGTACGACGTGGATCCCTGGGGCGACCTGAGGATATCGAGGCTTATGGAGAGGCTTCTGGTGACCGCTTCAAGGCACCTTGAGCAGCTTGACTGGAGCTGGACGCACCTCGCCAGAGATCTGGGGGTCTGCCTTGTATTGGTGGAATCCGCCGTCAATATTGAAAAGAACGCCTGGCTGGGCGACGAGCTCACCTTGACCACCTGGACGGGAGGCAAGGTGTACCCGATGATGTTCCGGGGCTTTGAGGTGCGCGACGCGGCCGGTGACACGGTGGCTTCGGCATTCATGCGCAGCGTGCTTATGGATATGAACACCAGGACCATCGCCAATGCCCTGAAATATAACCTGACGCCGCTTTCGCAGCCGGAGGATATGCCGGACTTCGCGGAGCTGTCGGGGCGCCTCCGCGGGTTCAGAAGGATGGTTCTGAGCGGCGGGGAGCCTGACTTTTCGGACACCAGAAGGGTCTGCTATGCCGATCTGGATTACAACGGGCACATGAATACCGCCCGCTACGCCGAATACGTGGAGGGCCTTTTCGGCAGCGACTGGCGAAACGGGTACAGACTCTGCGGCATGGACGTCAGGTACGAGAAGGAAATCCCTCAAGGCACGCTGCTCGAAATGCGGGGCAGCTATAACAGGGACAACGCCGAGGGCGCAGGTGACGCCGTGGGCACAGGTGACGCCGTGGGCGCGGGCAAAGGCAGCAATGCCGAGGGCGCGGATAACGCCGCCGGTGTGGTTCAAATCGTTGCGGACGGAGAAGGGCAGGAGCGGTTCGCCGCCAAGGCTTATTACGCAAAAAGGCACGGGTAAAACGCACGGGAAAACTATTACTTTATTCAAGTTAACAGTGGGTATAAACAGGCATGCGCGTGACGCGGAAATGCGGACTTCCGTTTTCCCGGGAGAATATCCTGATTGCAGGAGGCGTTCCCTGAACCCGGGATGATAATTCCCGATCGCAAAAAACAAAAAATAAAGGAAACCGGGCGGCCCCGATATTCCAAGAGCCGCCCGGTTTCTTTTATTTACTTTAAATTTCTTTTCGGACAATATTGCCTGTTTTCCGAAATTATCCGAAAATCCTCTTTTTGAAAACGACTGCTGCCGCCAGCGCGAGGGTGATTATTGCCGCGAAGGCAAAGGCTTTGCTGCCTGTTGACGGGTTGCCGCCTTCGCCGCCCTGACCGCCGGAGCCGTTATCGAGCTCGACGAAGCTGCCGTTGTCAACCAGCGAAATGCTGAACTGTACTGCTTCCTCGAAGGATTCCTCGTCACTGTTGAAGAAATACTTGATGAACTTTGTGTCGTATGTTGCGGAAGCTGCTGCCAGTGACGGAAGAACAAGGTAGCTGCCTTCGCCTGCGTCATTCCTGATAACTGCCAGGTACTGTCCTGCCTTGGCGGGCTCATCGAGAACGAGGGCGAAGCCATGGTTGTTCTTGTTGTAGCTGGTGAGAGTTGCGCCCGTGCCCTTGACGTTGATGGGCTCAGCCAGGTTGTTGTCGCCGAGGCTTTCGAGGTACTTGGCGGACGCAACAGGTGTGCCCTTGAGTGTCGTCTCCAGATCCTTGTCGAACTTGTAGAGCGACACTTCGATGTTGGCCTTGAGGCTGCCGTAGGTCGGCGGATTGCTGGCCCAGAATGCCGGGATGCTGAACTGCGTGAAGTCCTTGTTGGTCCTGAAGAGGATCTTCATCGTGTCGGAATCGGTGGGCTGGTTGGATCGGAGCCACACGTTCTTGACATCGCCGGCGGAAGCGGACGAAATTTCGACAGGTGTCGGAGCGTCAGAGCCGCTTTTTTTGGTTCCGTAAACCTCAATGTCGCCCAGACCGCTTAAAGAGGCACCCGAAGGATCCGGCCAGTGGCCGCTGTGAGCAGTGATTTCAAGGCGCACGTGGGTTGCGTCGACCGGGTCAACGGTGTACGTCTTCGTTTGACCTGCGCCATGCTCGCCGGCACCGTTGGCGGCGACTTTAGTCCAGGTTTCACCGCCGTTGGACAGATAGAGCGTGTACGGACCGGGTACCGTAGTATCGGGCAGCCACTTCATAGCCACCACCTTGATCGAGGTGATCGTATAGACGCCGCCAAGGTTGATGTAAGCATTGGCGGAAAAATCGGTAACTCCATTGGCTGTTCCGAAAGCCCAGCCAAGAGCATTGCCGTCAGTTGTGTCCTGCGCGAGTCCGTCCACAAGGAATTCAGGGCGCCAGTAGCTCGCAGGGGCCTCCACTCCGTTATGCAGTTCGACGGTTACGGGCTTGTTGAGAGCGACGTTCTCCTCCGCGAAGGAGCTGAGCGAGCCGAGGGCTGTCAGCGTGAGAAGCATTGCGAGAGCAACAAGCAAAGCTGTAAGTTTTTTCATAAAACCTCCTAAAGGTGTACTTTTGAATGATTCTTCTCTAAAGAAAAGAATGTTTTTTCTCTGAAGAGATCCGGGAAATCCGGGAGATCCGGGAAATCCGGGAAATCCGGGAAATCCGGGAGATCCGGGAGAGCCGGGAAATCCGGAAATCCCGGGGATGTCCGGATCCGTTTTGTTTGACGGAATTATACGGATCATCCCGGGACGCAAATTATCGGATCAACCGAAGATCCTCTTCCTGAAAACAACTGCCGCAGCCAGCGCGAGAGTGACTGTTACCGCGAATGCCGCGAGCACGTTGCCGGTGGTGGGGTTCTCCGTTCCGCCGCTGTCCTTGTCGAGCGCGGCGAAATCGCCTTCGTCAACAAGCAGGAGCGAGAACGCCACGGCTTCCTCAAAGGACTCCTCGTTGCTGTTGTAGAAGTACTTGATGCAGTCCGTGCCGTAGGTCGATTGGTCGGCCGCGAAGGACGGGAGCACGAGGTAGCTGCCATTGCCCGCATCGTTTCTGATGACGATCACGTACTGGCCCGCAGGGGCGGCCTCATCGAGAGTGAGTGAGAAGCCCTGTTTGGTGTCACCGTAATTGGTGAGCTTGGCGCCTGTGCCTGTCACGTTGATGTCTGCCCCCATGTTGTTGTCACCGGTGTTTTCGAGGAACTTCGCGGATGCAACGGGCGAGCCCTTGAGTGTCGTCGCGAGATCCTTGTCGAACTTGAAGAGAGAGACCTCGATGTTGGCCTTGCTGTCGCCGTGGGCCGGCGGATTGCTGGCCCAGTAGATCGGGATGCCGAAGCGCGTGAATGCCTTGTCGGTCTTGAACAGAATCTTCAGCGAGTCGATGTCATTGGGCGCGCCGGAGCGGAGCCAGACCTTGCCGATATTGCCGCCATCGGCGGATTTGATCTCGGTGGGAGTTGCCTCTTGCTCCGTGGTTTTTACCTTAAACGTGAACACGCGGACGTCCTTGCCGTTGATGCGGGCCATTATGTCGACCGTGTGCAAGCCGTCGGAAAGCGGTATGCCTCCCTCGGTCCTCAAGCGGTACGCGTCGGCATTCTCGGGGAACCCGAAGGTGTTGCGCGCGACCTGCAAAATATTATCGTGGTCCTCTTCCTCGACTCTGAAGGAGCTGTCGTAGACAACGTCGCCGCCGTCGATCGAGTAGCCGAAGGATTCTATCGCGAAGTTGGAGGATACCCAGCCGTTAAAAGACATGGAAGTCGTGCCGGCGGGAATCTCCGTGGTGGCGCCGTCGGTCTTGCCGAGGTCTGTTCCGCCTGCCGTTGCCCCGTCAACGTTGATTCTTGTGACGATTTCGCGGGGAATGAAGCCCTGCCCGTTATCGGTGGAAACGATCTCAAACACCGGGCTTACACCGGCAAGATTGTGGAGGCAGTAGCTGCTGTCCAGCATATTTTCGGCGTGACCGAGCACCAGATAGCGCTGATAACGGCCTTCCGGCGTCTTGGTCTCGTCGGTCAGCTTGAATTTCATCACATACTGTCCCGCGGGAAGAGTCTTACCGAGATCGATCCGGAACGCGCCGTCGGAGGGTCTTACAATGTCCGTGACGAAGACGATGCCGTCATCGAAGTGACCGTCCCTGGCAATGGTAACCTGGAAGGGCGACTGGGCATATGCCCAGGCCTGGGGGAAGTTGATTGCCGAGAAGCTCACGTCCGTGTTGAAGGCGACCTGCCATCTGATATTTGTATTCGTGTGTCCGAGCCACATTGAGGGCTTTCCGAGACAAGTCTCGGGGTTGGTCACGATAGAGCCGCTGTAGTTCTTGTAGACTACGGGCGCCGCGTCATCGTTGTTGAGGTATTCCGCGGAGTGAATCACTGACGTGGTGTTGTCCGTGAATTTGACAACGACCTTGAAGGTGTGTTTGCCTTCCTGCACGGGTATGGATCCTGAGATTCTCAGCGTCCAGGGGCCGTTCTCGTCGAAGCCTACCCATTTGGCAATGATGTTTCCGGTACCGTCGTTTTTCCCGAGTCCCCACGTGATATCGCCGTCATCTGTCTGAAGACCTGCGTCCGCGAGAGGTTTGGGAGGTGCGTACCAGCCGTTGAAAAAGATCTTCGTCCCTCCGGCCTGAACGTGGGTCTTGAGCTGCCCCAGTTCACCTTCTTTCGGAAGATCCGTAACTTTTCCGTCTGAAGCGTTCTTCAGGCTGATTTCATCGATGTTTAACCTTACGGTGATAGCAGCCATAGACGGAACAATAGAACAAAGCATAAACAACATAGCTGCAGCTAATGCCAGTCCGAGCAATTTTTTCATATTGAACCTCCTGATAAAATCAAAATGGATTTGCGAACGTTTCCGCGTCGTCACTCCCACGGACCGCTCACAGGTATGCCCCATTTTAACATGACCGGGAGGGAGAATGCAAGAGTGTTTGTTGCGGTGGCCAGAGGCCGGAGACTTTCGGCAGTTGGTGAATGAGAAGGATTCCGCGTCTGCATTTTGAGTCAGGAGCGATTCACGCGTGAGCGTGCTCAGCGAGGGACTCAATATGCTGCGCGGTGGCGCGTTCCGCTCAAGTCATGGCCGGTGAGCTATGGGGCTGGAGTTATGGGATGTGAGTTATGGGACGGGAGTTGTGAGATGGGAGCTATGGGCCGGGAGTTATGAGACGGGAGTTGCGGGACGTTGGTTTGAAGCCGACAGTTCAAAATTCAGACAACCATGCGCGATTGGCGCGAAAGAGCTTCCTGCCGCAAAAACAAAAAATGCACCGCTCAAGCCCGGAATGCCTGATGCGGTGCATCCTTTTAATTGAATTTGCTGCAGTACAATAGACTCAGGCCAATAAGCTCAGGCCGTCAGATCTCCCGAAGCTCAGGCCGTCAGATCTCCCGTGCCAAAGGTGAGCCCGCCGCGTTCCGGCGTGTCAGAGCTCCTTCCTGGTGCCCAGGAGCTTCTTGATCTTCTCCAGGTCGCTGCCGAGCGCCTCGAAATAGAGCACGTCGTCGGCGCCTTCGCCCGTCTTGAGCGCGATAATGACGGCCGCCTGGCTGACCTTGGTGCCCTTGGAAAACTTCTGCACGTCGTACTCGGAGGTGGCCCCGAAGGACACTATGTCGTCGCTGTCCGCGATGATCTCGCCCGTCGGTTCCATGAAATTCGCGTCGTAAATGACAAACTTTCCGTCCTCGGCCTTGAGGTAGTACCTTCTGCGGGGCCGCGAGAAGAATTCGCCGTAGGTGTTGATGTTCTTGATGAGAAGGTCGCCGGGATTGTTGACCTGGTTGAGCCTGCTGATGAGGTCGCGGATGGCATTGTTGTACACGTCAAGCTTCTGCTTGTTCTGCATGGGCGCGATCTCGCGGGTGAGGTCCGTGGCCGACATTCTTTCCGGCAGATCCTGCGGGAAAAGGGAAACGTACTCGGACTTGTAGTCGAAGCGCTCGGAGCCGCGGCTGTTGGCAACGTTGTACTTCTTGAGGGCCTTGAGGTGCCTGTAGATCAGGAAGACGATCGCCAGAAGCGCCACAATCCCCACGATAAGCCACGGAACGGAATTGTTGACGATATAGGTGACGACGCACATGCCGCTGATGAGAAGCACGCTCAAAATCGAGGTCACGAGAATGGCCCTGCTGGGCGGATAGACCACCGGAGCGTCGGTGGAACTTTCGTAAGCCCCCGTGAATGAATCCTCAATGAATCTGCGTGTGTTGATCTCGTATCTGGTTGTTTTTTTCTCTGTAATCATCGTGTTTGATCTCCCCCGAATGGATCCGGGCGTCCGCGTCTGCGGCGCGCCGAAAGCTGAAGGGACTCCTTGCCGGTCTGTCAATTAAGGTGAATTTTGCTCCGCGGGAAGGCTTCCACGGGAAGCGCTGATTCAGTATAAATTATTTGAGGCGGCGGGTCAAGTTTTATTAAGCGGTTGGCTGCCCGCTGCCCGCGGTCGGCGTTTGGACGCGGTTGCCCCTGTTTGGTGTTTGCCCGCGACTGCTGCGTCCGGCAGCGTAAGGACTCGTGCCGTGACTTGCGTTTGACGTTTTCCGGCGTTTGCCCGTTGCCGCGTCCGGCCGCGTCGGTAAAGTGAAGAGGTGAAGTGAAAAGCTGGCCTCCGCTTCAGCCCGCGTCGCTCCCCATGCACGGCACGGAGGAAAGCATGCTGAAAAGCGTACTGAAATATGTTAAAAAATGCTTAAAACGCGCGATTTCGCACTCTTTTTCGTGGAAAAAAAGCTCCCGATAATGTAAAATAGCCGGGTATGCCGCAGGAAATCATTCTTCAGTCTTCGCGGCGAATACGGAGGAGGGCGATGACCTGAGAGCGCCCGGTGAGACAAAGAGCTTCTATCCTTCGGGGATACACAAAAGCCTGCGGGACTCAAATTACGGCGAGCCTCAAAGTACGGCGGGCCGCAGGATTCCCGGCGAGCAGCAAACCCCGGCGGGCCGCAGGCTCCCAAACACTCAGAGCCTCAGAGTTTCTGATCCTCAAAGCTTCAAAGCTTCAGAGCCCAAAGCCCCGAACAGCTTCAGCTTTCCTGACGTTTAAACATTATTTTAAACAACGGTCTTGATATCCTAAGTAAGTCGAAGGGATGTGTTTTTTTGAAAAGATGGATGAAATACGCCCGGCCGTATCTGCCGTATTTTATTTTCGGGCCCCTCTGCATGATCGTCGAGGTCATCGGCGAGGTGGTTATGCCGAGACTTATGGCGGTGGTTATTGACGGGGCCAACGAGGGCACGCTTACGTCGGGCTCCAGCATAGGCATAATGTTCTGGATGATACTGACGGCGGTGCTCATGATGCTGGGCGGCATCGGCGGCGCGTTTTTTGCGGCCAAGGCCTCCGTTAATTTCGCGGCGGACCTGAGGAGCGACCTCTACCGGAAGGTGCAGGGCTTCTCGTTCTTCAATATCGACAAGTTTTCCACCGGCTCCCTTGTCACCAGGCTCACCAACGACGTGACGCAGATGCAGAATATCATCAATATGATGATGCGCATGATGCTGAGGGCCCCGGGAATGATGATCGCCGCCCTTGTGATGGCGCTGAGCATAAGCCCGAGGCTGTCAATTGTATTCGCGGTCAGCATTCCGCTGCTTTTGATCTCGGTCAGCGTCCTCATAAAGATCGGCTTCCCGCGGTTCGCCAAGGTGCAGGAGGCTGTGGACGGCCTCAATTCAACGGTGCAGGAGAACGTGACCAACGTAAGGCTCGTAAAGAGCTTCGTGCGCGAGGACTTCGAGACCAAAAAATTCAGGGGCGCCAGCGGCAGGCTCAAAAATTCCGCCATGTCCGCATTCAGGGTCATGATATTTATGGAACCGGCCATGATGATCTTTATGAACGCCACGGTGCTGGCAGTTATTCTGCTGGGAGGCCGGATAACGCTTGACCCCGCGGGCGGTCTTTCCGTCGGTCAGCTGTCCTCCTTTCTCACCTACGTCAACCAGATACTGTTCTCGCTGATGATGGTGACGTTTATGCTCATGTTCTCGTCAAGAGCGCTGGCATCGGCCCGCCGTATCGCGGAGGTGCTGGACGAGAAGTCCGACATTACCGACGAGAACGCGGCGAACCCGGAGCAGCAGGTGGAAAGCGGCGCCATAGAGTTCAGGAACGTTTCCTTCCGCTATTACAAGGACAGCGAGGAGAAGGTGCTCGACAATATCAATCTGACTATTCCGGACGGCGCCACAGTGGGCATTATCGGGTCGACCGGCGCGGGCAAGACCACGCTGGTTTCCATGATCCCCAGGCTTTATGACGTGGACGAGGGCGACGTGCTGGTGGGCGGAGTGAACGTGAAGGATTACTCCCTCGTTAATCTAAGGGACGGCATCGGCACGGTGCTCCAAAAGAACACGCTCTTCTCGGGCACGATCGCCGAGAATCTCCGCTGGGGCGACGAAAACGCCTCCGACGAGGAGATGATAAAGTACGCCGAATACGCCCAGGCCGACAAGTTCATCAAGACCTTCGACAAGGGCTACGACACCGACCTTGACCAGGGCGGCACCAACGTCTCGGGTGGCCAGAAGCAGAGGCTCTGTATCGCAAGGGCGCTTTTGAAAAAGCCGCGGATACTCATTCTCGACGACTCCACCAGCGCGGTGGACACTGCCACTGAGGCGATGATACGCAAGGCCTTCAGGGAGGAGCTTCCCGGGTCAACGAAGATAATTATCGCGCAGCGCATAGGCTCCGTGATGGACGCAGACATGATCGTGGTCATGAACGAGGGCGGCATTACCGGCATCGGAACGCACGAAGAGCTTCTGGCCTCCAATACCGAATACCGCGAGATATACGAGTCCCAGATGGGCCGGCAGGAGAAGGGGGCGTGATATCATGGCAAGAAACTTAGCGGAATTAAGGTCAAGATATAACAGCGCCGCCAAGGCTCCCGCGAGGGGCGCAATGGGTGGCCCCGGAGGAGGCAGAAACAACGCGGGCAGGCAGCAGGGCAAGCCCAAGGACGCCGCCAGGACCATCGCGAGACTGCTCAAGTACGTGCACGGCCACAGGCTGCGCTTCCTGATCGTGCTGGTCTGCATGCTCTTCAGCACTGTCACGTCGCTGGTGGCGGGATATATTACCGCGCCCATCATCGACAATCTTACGCTGGCGATCAACCCCTCGGCCAACATTCAGATGACGGAGATCGAGAAGGTGACGGACAGGTTCATCAGAGGGGTTCTGGACCTGGTATTCGGCGGCGGCACCGGCAGCGGCGCTCCGGCTGACATTATCATGCGGTACATTTCGGCGGCGGTGGTGATACTGGGGATCGTTTACCTCGTGGGAATCCTTACCGCTTATCTGCAGGGGCGGCTCATGATAAGCATCACCCAGAGCGTATTGACGGACATCAGGAACGACCTTTTCGAGAAGCTGCAGCGCCTCCCGGTGCGTTTCTTTGATTCGAAGCCCGCCGGCGAGATAATGTCGCGGTTCACCAACGATATCGACAATATCGACTCCATGATAAGCAACTCCCTGACTTCGCTGATCTCGGGCGCGGTAACGCTTATCGGCACCTTCATTTTTATGATCACCACCAGCTGGATACTCACGATGGTGACAGTGGTATTCGTCCCGATTTTCATATTCGGGGGCCTTTTGATCGCGAAGCTTTCCCGCAAATACTACAGCAGCCAGCAGGCGGCTCTCGGCGCGGTGAACGGCTACATCGAGGAGACGGTCACGGGACAGAAGGTCATCAAGGTCTTCAACCACGAGGACGAGTGCGAGGACGAGTTCAACCTGCTCAACGACGACATGCGCGACAAGCAGTTCAAGGCTCAGTTCTGGGGCGGCGTGATGGGCCCGATAATGGGCAACACCTCCCAGATCTCCTACGCCGTCACCGTGGGCGTGGGAGGCATCCTGATGCTCTCGGGATTCCTGACCCCCGGCGGACTCGCGATATTTGCCCGCTACTCGAGACAGTTCGCGATGCCAATAAATCAGCTGTCGCAGCAGATGGCAACCGTCTTTTCGGCCCTTGCGGGTGCTGAGCGCGTGTTCGAGATCATGGACACCGAGCCTGAGACTCCGGACGCAGCCGACGCCGACGCCATGGAGGACATGAAGGGCTACGTCATAATGGACAACGTCACCTTCGGATACGTTCCCGGGCGGACCATTCTCAAGAATATCAGCCT
This sequence comes from Clostridia bacterium, assembly GCA_017848335.1. Lineage (GTDB taxonomy): Bacteria > Bacillota > Clostridia > UBA1212 > UBA1212 > UBA1212. Next base: position 15,488 of record JAGDAX010000041.1, read on the forward strand.
GTACGCCAAGCCGGGCCAGAAGATCGCCTTTGTGGGCTCCACGGGCGCGGGCAAGACCACCGTCACGAACCTCCTCAGCAGGTTTTACGACGTGGAGGAGGGCACCATCACCATTGACGGCGTGAACATTATGGACATAAAGCGCGACGCCTTGAGAAGCCACATCGCCATGGTGCTCCAGGACACGCACCTCTTTACCGGCACGGTAATGGAAAATATCCGCTACGGCAGGCTCGACGCCACCGACGAGGAGGTGATCGAGGCCGCCAAGACAGCTTCCGCCCACAGCTTCATTATGAGGCTCTCCGACGGCTACAACACGATGCTCGAGGGCGACGGCTCGAACCTCTCACAGGGTCAGCGGCAGCTTCTCAACATAGCAAGGGCGGCGCTTTCGCACGCGCCGATACTGGTGCTGGACGAGGCCACGAGCTCGGTGGACACGCGAACAGAGCGGCACATCGAGCAGGGCATGGACAGTCTCATGAAGAACCGCACCACGTTCGTGATCGCCCACAGGCTCTCTACCGTCAGGAACTCCAACGCGATAATGGTGCTGGAGCACGGCGAGATCATCGAGCGCGGCAGCCACGAGGAGCTGCTTGAGATGAAGGGACGGTATTACGAGCTGTACACGGGGAAGACGGAGCTGAGCTGACCGGTGTTTCGGACGTGCTGAGAAAAGGCCAGAGGCTATAAGCCGGAGGCCGGAGATTATCGGCTGCTGCGCGGTGGCCGGAGGCCGGCGCGCGTTCCGCGCTAGTAAGGCTATAACATAGGAAAAACGCGATGCTTTCGATCAATGCTGCATCGCGTTTTTCTGTCTGTTTTGACTTCTGCCCGGGTCTATGGCTTCGCTCTGTTTTCCGGCCCTGAAGCCGGCACGGCTCTGGAGTCAGTCCGTTCCTTTTCGGTCTGTCCCAGGCCGCGGGCTTTCGGAATCAGTCTTCGGCCAGCACCTCGTTAAGCCTTCTGACGAACTCGTTCTTTTTGGCTCCGGTGATGACGGTTACGTTGGCCTCGCCGGTCTCGGGCATCGAGTCGTAAGTGAAGCCCTCCTTGTAGAAGATCACCAGGCCGTGGGTCTCGCCCTTGTCGGTGATGCAGCTGGCGGAGCACTTGACGGACGCGGTCACAAAATCGGGCCACACGAGGGTCGCCATGGCCACTGCGTCGGGAAGGTCGACAGCGTTGATGCCGTTGCCCTGCTTGAACTCGAGAAGCTTGCCGGTGGCCTTGGAGATGAACTGCTGGAGCCTGCTGCCGCGGCCCATTTCGCGCCAGCATTCCTCGCTGACCCAGGTGGGCTCGTCGTCCATGTCGAGACCGATCACGGTGACGGGAATGCCCAGATCGAGCATGATTTTGTACGCCTCGGCGTCCTTGTATACGTTGAATTCAGCCACGGGGGTGGCGTTGCCGGGGCCAAAGCCGGCGGTGCCCATGGACCAGATGCGCTTGACCTTCTTCATGGTCTCGGGGTCGTGAGCGATGGCGAGGGCGATGTTGGTGACGGGCCCCAGCGCGACGATTTCGATCTCACCGGGATTGGCGGCCACGGTCTCAAGAATGAAATCCACCGCGTGCTTATCCTCGGCCTTCCCCTTAGGGTTAATGATGCCCGCGTCGCCCATGCCGTCGTTGCCGTAGACGCTGAAGGTCTCGCGTTCCTCGCCCGAGAAGGGCTTCACGGCGCCGGGGTATATTTTCGCGTCGCTGCCGGCTATTTCAAGTGAGGCCATGGCGTTCCTGACGGCCTGTGGAAGGCTAACGTTGCCTGCGGCTACGGTCACGCCGAGTATTTCCACCAGGGGGCTCTTGACCGCGAGAATGAGCGCGCATGCGTCGTCGCCGCCGGTGTCCGTATCGATTATTATCTTGTGAAGCTCTGACATATTTGGTACCTCCTAAAGGTTTCTGTGGGTTTATTTTACACCTTTAGTTGAATGCGGTCAACAAAGAGCGTTGGATCTTGAGGGCTTTCTGAGATTTCGGCTTGATTTTGTCCGGTTTCACTGATCTTCCTGCGCGCGTGCTGCGCATATTGACATTGACGGGCATTATGTGTAAACTTTCCCAAAAGCCGGACGTCTGTTCAAGAGGCTTTTGAGGAGGTTCCCAATGAAAAGAATCGCGGCTCTTCTGCTGTCGCTTGTAATTATTCTCGGGACAGGCTGCGCGCGGGACGGCGGCGCTGACACCGGTCAAACCGGGAAGCCTTCCGGCCCGGAGACGGGCGACTACACCATAGAGGAAAAGGGTGGCAGGATGATTTTTACTTCCGCGGCGGCGGGGCGTTTTTCCTACGCGGCCACGGGTTTCGAAGAATTAAAGGACAACATGTTCGCGGTGAGCGGCATTCTGGCGATGGAGGGCTTCTCGGGCGAGGAATTCAAGAGCGGGGGCGCCGCGAAGTCGGGCAGCTTCAACTATTACACGCTCAAGTTCAGGTCAAACGGGCCCTTCAAGGGGACGGTCACTTATCGGGACGGCGCGGGAATTGTATCCGAGGAATTCTTCCTTGAGACGGACGGCGGTGAATTCTCAAGCTTCATCGAAGGCGCCTTCGGCGGCAAGACCGCCCGGGAGCTTGTCAAAATCGAGCTGAAGCCGCTAAGGAATGACCGCAACAGGATCGTTGTCACAGGCTTTGTGCCCGCGGAGAAGACCGAGGTGTCGCTTCCGGACGAAAACGATATTGTGTTTATTGAGAACGGGCGCTTCAGGTTCGGCGCGGGCGTCAACTGGGGCGGCGCGGCGGTCTGGTTTGAGGACAAAAACAACCCGGTGGAGGGCGTTGTGAATCTCATTAACCGCCACGACACGGGCAGACTCGTCCAGCAGTCGTATTACGGAACGGGGGCCATTGACGGGGTTTACGACCCGGGGGAATTCCTGGGCACCAAATGGATGTACAACCCCGTGCAGGGCGGCGACAAGGGCAACACGCCTTCTAAAATCGTGGATCTGAGGGTTACGGAGGACACGGTCTACGTCAAATCCCAGCCGATGGACTGGGGACAGGTGGGTCAGATGCTGCCGTGCTACATGGAGAACACGTACAGGCTTTTTGAGGACCGCGTGGAGGTGGACAACCGGTTTGTGGACTTCTCGGGCTTTACGCACCCTTATCAGCTGCAGGAGCTGCCTGCGTTCTATACCGTCAGCTATCTGGACGCGCTGGTGCTTTACAGCGGCAGGGAGCCCTGGACCGGCGGCGAGCTTACTGTGCTGGACCGCCTGACCAACTGGGCGGATCCCGGGAATACGGGGCAGAACGTTTTTTACGTCACGAAGGGCAACACGGAGACCTGGACCGCCTGGGTCAATCTGAATGACGACTACGGGGTCGGCCTCTATACGCCGAATTACGACGAGTTCAGCGCGGGAAGGTACCAATACGACGGCTCGAAAAGCGATACCGCGGATCCCACCAATTACGTGGCGCCGAGGCGTTCCGTGAAGGTCACCTGCTTCGAGCCCCTCAGCTATTCGTATATGATCACCGCAGGCACCGTCAGCGAGATGCGCGAGTGCTTTACGCGCCACAAGGACTTCACCTTCAACGTGGATCTGACGCTCAAGGCAAAGCCGCAGGAAGGCAGCGACGACCTGTTTGACTTCACGGATCTCGACTTCACCAAGGCGGGGACGGAGCTTGTATTCACGGGCTTCAACAACACGGAGGTCAGCTTCGACGAGAAGGAGGGGGCGGCGCTTCTTGCGGTCACCAACCCGGACGACGTGGGCGTGAGCCTCAGCCTGGTGGACAACGCCGACCGCGAAATGCTCGCAAAGGACTTCGACGTAATTGAGATCGAATGCATGGTGCCCCGGGAGAATTCCATGAGCAGCTACACTCTGGAGCTGTTTCTGGCCACCGGCGGGAACACCGCGGCAATGCCCGGGCTGTCCGTAACCGCCACGCTGACGAATGACGGACGGTATCACAAGATACTGCTTCCCGTGGGCGGCAAGGAATTCTGGAGCGGCACGGTCAACCGGCTCCGGCTGGACTATTTCACTGACTGCGAAGGCGGCGACCGCTTCTACGTGAAGAGCTTTGGTCTCAAGAACAGCAGCCTTGCCGGCAGCGCCGCGGACGTCGATCTTGCGCTTCCCGAGGGGCTCTACAAGGTGGCCGGCTCCCGCGACACGGTGATTTCCTACGACAGCGACACTGGCGCGACAATGCTCCTGGTCACCGACGGCAGCGACGTGAATATTTCCTTCGATTACCTTTCCGACAAGGAGACCCTCAAGGGCGAGGACTACAGGAACGTCGTGGTCGAGTATATGATTCCCGCGTCCAACAAGCGCAGATCCTACGACTTCGAGATGTACCTCAGAATCGGCGGCGTGGACGAATACACGGAGGACAACTCCGCCAGGGGCAGGTACGTGTGCGACGGCGAATTCCACACGCTGACGGTGCCGCTGTCGACGTTCAGGACCGCGCAGGGCACGATGCTGTCGCTGCGGTTCGATTATTTCTCCAAAGCCGCCGAGGGGGACGTGATGTACCTGAAGTCGGTGAGGCTGGAGTAGTCTGAGTGATGAAGGCAGAGGGAAAGGATAGAGGCCGGAGGCCGGTGATTTCGGCAGCTGCGCGTAAGCCGAGCATCGGGCGCTGTACAAAACCTGAAACAGGAGAAACAAGCATGACAAACAAGCTGAAGGGCCTCAGGCCCGAAAAGGTATTCGAAATATTTGAGCTCCTTTGCTCGGTTCCGCACGGATCCGGCAACACCGGAGCCATCAGCGACCTCTGCGTCGCTTTTGCCGCGGAACGGGGACTTCGGTATTATCGCGACGAGATCAACAACGTGATTATCTGCAAGGACGCGACGCCGGGCTTTGAGGGGTGCGAGACTGTTATTCTGCAGGCGCATCTTGACATGGTGTGCACCAAGGAGGCCGGTTGCGACCTCGATATGGCCGCGGAAGGGCCGCGCGTCAATACGGACGGCGAATGGGTGTTCGCGGAGGGATCGTCGCTGGGCGGCGACAACGGCATAGGCGTGGCTATTGCGCTGGCTGTTTTGGACGACGACACAATGGTGCATCCGCCTGTTGAGGTGCTGCTGACGGTGGACGAGGAAACGAGCCTTGTGGGCGCCGGAGCAGTGGACGTTTCGCGGCTTAAAGGCAGACTTATGCTCAATCTGGACAGCGAGGAAGAGGGCGTGTTTACGGTGTCCTGCGCCGGAGGAATGCGCTGCGACGCAAGGCTCCCTCTGCAGAGGGAGGCGCCGCCCGCGGAGGCACGGTTCTTCGACGTGAAGGTGACAGGCCTCAAGGGCGGCCACTCCGGCGCGGACATAAACCGCGGCCGGGGCAACGCGCTGAAGCTTTTAGGGCGCTTCCTGTATGAGGCCTCGGACGCCTTCGCGCTGTCGGTCGACAGCATTTCGGGAGGGGATTTCGACAACGTGATCCCGAAGGAGGCCGAAGCCAGGGTGTGTGTTCCGGCGGAGGAAGCGGAGGGTCTTGCCGCGCTGGCCGATAAGTATTGCGGCATTTTCAGGAACGAGCTTTCGGTTACTGACGCGGGGGCTGCATTGTCGGTCACGGCGGTGGCGGCGACGGGCGACAGGGCGGTCATCAGTCCGGCGGTTTCCGGGAAGCTTATCGCGGCGCTTTATGCCACGCCCAACGGCATACAGAAGATGAGCCGCAGCATCGAAAATTTTGTACAGACGTCGCTCAATCTTGGCGTTGTCAGGACGTCCGAGAATTTCTGCAGCCTTTCATTTTCCATCAGATCGTCTGTTTACACGGAAAAATACGAGGTTCTGAGCCGCGTCAGAGCGATAATCGAGGCTCTTGGCGGTACCTGCGCGGAAAGAGGCGAATACCCGGCCTGGGAATACAAGCCGGACTCGAAGCTTCGCGAGGTGTGCCTTCAGGCGTACCGGAACACTTACGGCGGAGAGGCGAGGGTTGAGGGTATTCACGCGGGTCTTGAGTGCGGCGTATTCGCGGAGCGCATGAAGGGACTGGATGCGATTTCCTTCGGGCCGGACCTCAGGAACGTTCATTCGGTGGACGAGCGGCTGAACGTCGCCTCCTGCGAGCGGCTCTACGGCATGGTCAGGGAGATCTTGAGGCTTCTGTGCGGATGAAAAGAAGAAATGAGGAAGTGATGAAATGATCAAATGATGAAATGAGG
>JAGDAX010000042.1 GCA_017848335.1 Clostridia bacterium
CCACCAGCTGAAGGGTGGTCTCGACGGGGGCTTCTTTGCGGGCATTCACGATAAACTCGGCAATTCTCCGGGCCCAGCGCTCCTCGCCGTAGGTGAAAATGACGTCCTCCAGCTCCTTGCGGCTGTAGCCGTTGACCACCCGGTACGCGGTAAGGCCGTCCGATTCGCGGTCCATCCGCATGTCAAGAACAGCGTCGTTCCGATAAGAGAACCCGCGCCCGGGGCTGTCCAGCTGGTGGGACGAGACGCCCAGATCGAGAAGAATGCCGTCCACACTCCCGATGCCCATATCCCCGAGGATCGCGGCAATATCACGGTAGTTCCCGTGAATCAGCTTGTACGAAGCGGCGGTCCCGGTCTCCCGGGCGACGTCCTCAAGATGCCTTCCCGCGGCCTCTATTGCCTCGTTGTCCCGGTCAACGGAAACCAGCAGGCCTCCCTTGCCGAGCCGTTTTAAGATTTCTCCGGAATGGCCTCCGCCGCCGGCAGTGCCGTCAACGTAAATGCCGTCCGGTTTGATTCTGAGATTATCCAAACATTCGCCGAGAAGCACCGGAACGTGCTCAAATTCACCCATGACACGTACCTCCCACGGACTTCGCGCGTACCTTCGGAGGGCTTCCGTTAAGTGGCGCCGATGGATCTCACGGATTCGCGGGCCAGATCCTTCTTGTCGTCGAAATACTGATCCACGTTCGCGTAGTATTCCGACTTGCTCCAGATTTCCAGATGGTCGATACAGCCGACCACCACCGTCTCGCGGTCTTCGTCCGTGATGCGGGCCCTGTACTTCATGTCTCCGGGAAGAAGAAGTCTGCCTGCGGTGTCGTACGTGACCTTGCGGGCGGGCCTTATGAAAAGAGCCTGCAGCGCGCTGGTGTCTTCGCCCTCCTCCCTCTTCTCCTGGATCTTGTCGTAGAGGGCGTCGTAATTCTCTTCGGTGTAAATTCTGATGCAGTTTTCAAAGCTGTACGTGAAATACACCGGCTTGTCTTCTCCCAGCGCGATTCTGAAATCCTGCGGAATGACGATGCGGGACTTCAGGTCTATTGAATTTTCGTAAACTCCGCTGAGTCTGGTCCCTGCCATTCGCATTCATTCTCCTTTCCCGAATTTTCCAAGGGGCGGCCCCGAAGGGCTTTCCGTAATGCGGCCCACCAAGCGGCTCAAAAGCTCGCTCACTTAGCGGCTCAAAAAGGCTTTTGTATATCGGCCAAACGGCTTTATCTTAAGTAAACCAGCGTCGCGTCAAGCGGACGTCCGCTGCAGTGCCTCAGCCGCGTCAAGTGCCTGCGGGCGCCTCAGGGGACACTTCTCCCGCCGCGGCGCGCCTTCTCCCGGCACCTCTTCAGAGGACACCAAAAGCAGCTGTTCTTATGAGCTGCTTTGATTTAAGGGGATATTTCCCCCTCCGATTTATCTTCCGTAACACAATTGAAAATTTATCTTTTGTACATTGCCCCGCCGGTTTCCCGATGGGTTTCATCTTTTGCAGGAAGTTATGAAACGCAAAATAAATCCCTATTATATTATTCTTCTTCGGTTGCCTTGCAATCCTTCTGTTTTCGGAGAAGCGTCCCTGAGGCCGCTCCTCCTAAACAACTCACTCGCTTTTTCATTGGTGCCTTTGCCCTTTTACAGGCTTTATCCTTGGTAAAACGTCACTTTTTTGAAGGTGAACGGTCGTCAATGCTCTGAAATGGTCATCATTTACACAAATTGACACTGGCGACACGCAAATAATACCACAGTGAAAAATTCCCGTCAAGTACTTTTTTCACTTTTTTTAAAAAATTTTTCACAATTTTTTCAAGACGTTTTCGGGCGCCGTTTTCGGGCAGGCATCGGTGCGGCCTTCCGCCAGGCATCGGCGCTGCTTTCGGGCGGCTGCAGGATGGCTTTTCGGGCAGCAAAAGTAAAGCTTCAGCAGACCGGCGCTTCCCGGGAGGCCGCGCGGCAGATTACCGTACAGTCAAAGGACAGCCTCTCCGCCGGCCAAAGAACGGCCTTCCGCCGGCTCTTCACACAAATAATACACACAAAATCACAAAAAAACCGGCACCGCTCCGTGTATCCGCAGCCGCGTTTGATCGGGCGGCGAATACAGCCGGAGCAATACCGGTGATGCTGTAAGATCCAGGCCGTGAGCCTTTAAGCGGGCCTCGCGTAAGCTTAGCGCGCCCTTCAGCCCTTCTTCAGGCACCCCAGCTTATCCAGCCAGCACAGCACGTACGACGCGAAGCCGTGGCTGCAGCTTGCATTGTCGGAGTCGATTTCCCAGAGCGTGCCTGTCTTCTCGGCCATATAGTAGAAGTAGCCCTCGATATTGTCCATGATCTCCTCGCTGCGGTCATACCGCGACAATACGTCCAGCCGCAGGTAATTGCCGATGAAAGCGTTCGAAAAGGCGACCAGCGGATAGGGGTTGACCTGCTTCCTGTGGGGCCCGAAATCGGTCAGCAGTATCTTCCAGAGCTCGGGATAAGTCTCCGGCGTCGCGACTCCGGTGTGGAACGCGTAATACTGGCAGCTCTCGGTGCATTCTCCCGAAGGCACAAGCGCGCCGTTCCGGTCTCCGTTTGCGAACACCAGATTGTCGCAGAAAAACGTGCCGTTGAAGGACTTGGCGCGGATGGTTTCAAAAAGCCTTTCGGCCTTTTCGGCAAGCCCGGCGTCACCGTAAAGCGCGGCCACGCTCTTCAGCATGCGGCCGTAGACCATATTGGTGGGAAAATTCACGTCCTGCACCAGCTCGTTGGAGCGTGACCACTCCACGAATATCCAGGATTCCAGGTTCTGCAGGAGACCGTCTACGTTCTCGAAGGCCTTGAAGTACTCCAGCAGGCCGTACACACGTTCACGCGCTCTGTCCACCAGCTCGCGGTCGCCGCTTCTGCCGAAATACTGCTCCAGCTCGATCACGTACCACATGGCCCAGTTGGGGATGAACACGCCGTCGTTGTGGTCCGAAGGATAACACATGGGCAGCATTCCCCCGGGGATGAAGTCGAACTTGTCGGGCAGCAGGAAATTTTCCAGGAAGTTGCGCTCCACCTGCGTCCTGCCGGTCAAAAGGTATTCCACCTGCGAGGTGAAATAGCTGTCGCAAAGCCAGCCGGCCCGCTCCCTGGACGCACAGTCCATGAATATATCCATGGTGTTCTGCCTGAAGGTCTCGATGGCCGCCTCGATCACCGCCGCCACCTTGGGATTGTCCGTCGCCGCAGTCACCGGGGGCCTGTAAAAGCCCACCCTCCTTATGTGAACGTTCGCAAGGACCGCGCTGCCGCCCGTCACCGCAATTCTCATGTATTTGAAAACGTAAGGCTCAAACGTTATGAGACTGCGGCTGCCCGGAGTCAGCTGCCATTTGACTACGGAGGAGGTGCCCATGCGCAGAAAGTCCACGTTCTTTTGCGGCCCCGCGATCTCGTCAAACATCGCGTAAATGCAGCAGGGCCCGTCATTTTCCACCTCGAAGGCGATCACGCCGCAGAAATTCTTCTCCATCTCAAAGGTCTTGTAGGTGTCGGCCCCGAAAAGAAGCCTCTCGTCCTTCGCGGGAATCCTCTCCTCCGCGCCGTAGCTTTTGTACGTGAATCTTTCGGCCTCAAAGGTGCTGCAGCATTGAAGCTCGTCCACCGTGAAGCCCTTCAGCGCCGGGGAGATCCCGAAAATCGACCTGTCTCTGAATTTCGACTCGCCTCCGAAGCCCAGCGTCCCCTCGTCAATGATTTTCCGGGCAAATTCCGCCGGATGGTCGTACACCGGCACGCCGCGCTCTATGAATTCGATTTTACCGTTGACCGCAGGGACTGCCTTCAGCACCGGCCGCTCTTCCGCCGCCGCGAAGTCGTAAACCTCCGCGAAGTTCCGCTGGAACGAAAACCGCTGGCACCGGCTGACCCGCTCATTGTACAGCCTCGTCTCGAAGCCAAAGCTGTCGCCCGCCGTGGCGACCGTGACCTCTCCGTCCTCCTCCAGCTCGCAGCATATAAAGGGCGGCTGGTCGCAGTACTCAAAGCCGTTGTTGTTGTAGCCCGCGACAATGATCTTCACCTCGCCGCAGCCCTCCGGAAGCGGCAGCTCGTCCACGCGGAAATAGCCGTGGCCGCACCTTGCGGGACCCATCTCAAAGAGACCGCCGCCGCAGAATATCTGGTAGCAGCTTGACGCGGCGATCCGAAGGAGCGCACGTCCGCGGACCTCAGCCTTCAGCTCCAGCGAAATATTCATCTCGCGGATATATCCCTCCGCCCAGCAGGGCATTGCCTTTTTAAAATTCACACGTTTGCTCAGCATATTGTTTTTTCCTTTCGCGCGTAAAGTGGGCCGGCGTCGGTCCGTAAGGTTCGTCGATTCCGTGAAGAGCTTCGACCCTGTGCGGTTCGTCGCTCTGCATCTGCTCGTCGATCCTGCGAGGTTCGTCGATTCCGCCGTGTTGCGCACTGCCTATTATACACGGCCGCGGGCATTTTTTCACGGGGTTTTTAAGGGCGGTTTATCGGTTTATCGGGCGGCCCTGCCTGCTCTTTATCGGATGCTTTGCCGCATTTCCTCTTTCCCATATCTCTTTTCCATAGCTCTTCTCCATCCGCTTTCCTGCCCGCGCTTTCGTCCCTCATTTCCGTCCCGCATTTTCGCCGCGCATTCTCCTTACGCATTCCCCCATTCTCATTCCGGCCCTTTCCGCGCTTGTCCCGCACTTCTTCCGCGCCTTCGTCATTTCCGCTTGTTATAACCCTGCAGAAGGAATATAATAGCCCCGTTCCGGCTGCGCGCTGAAGCTGCGTATCGGCGGGCCAAAACCTACTTTTCGGAGGCAGTAAAACAATGAGGATTCAATTTCTGGGCACGGGCGCGGCAGACTGGAAAGCCGTCCCCGAGGATCACCCGGGCTACAGATACTTTTCGTCGGCGGTCATTGACGGGGAGCTTCTTATCGATCCCGGCCCGGACGTTTTCAAGTCCGGCGAGCGTTACAATATCGACCTCAGCGGAATCAAATACGTGATAAACACCCATCGCCACGGCGACCATTTTACCGTGAATACTTTGCAGAGGCTGCTGGACGCGGGGGCGGAATTCATCCCTCTGAGGGTCGGCGAGACTGTGCAGCTCTCCCGCTGCAGCGTCAGCGCTTTTGCGGCCAACCACGGCACCTGCCCCGACGCGGTGCATTTCCTGATCGACGACGGCGACAAGCGGCTCTATTACGCCCTTGACGGCGCGTGGCTTCTGTATGAGGAATATCAGGCGCTCAAACGCGGCGCGGACCTTCTGGTGCTGGACGCGACAATAGGCGACGTTCCCGGGGATTACCGGATCTTCGAGCACAATAATCTCAACATGGTCAGGGAGATGCGCGAGACGCTGCGGCCCTACGTCAAAGAGTTCATCGTGAGCCATATGGCGCTGACGCTCCACGGCACCCACGAAGAGCTGGAAAAAGCCCTTGCGGCATGCGGGATCAAGGCCGCCCGCGACGGGCTGGAGATCGAGATCTGACCCCGGAGGAGGGCCTCAGGCTCAGGCCTCAGTTTCCTCCGGTACGGATTCCGGAACAAGTTTAAGTATATAGATCTAAAGAAGCAAACCTATGCAACCACTTATCAACGCCGCCGTATCAATGTTCAGCACCCCGCTCAAAACCTGCGGCACCGTTCTCAGCCTTATCGGGATGACCCTCACTGTGTCGTCCTTCCAGGCCCGCAGCAAGAAATTCTTCGTGATACTGCAGACGCTGGGCTCCACGTTTTTCTTCATTTCCTATTTCTTCCTGGGCGGCATTTTCGGCGCGATAATAAACTCCTATTACCTGATCAGAAATTTCGTCTTCTACAAGGTCGACCTCGGAAGCTCACCCAAAAAAGCAAAGACGGTCTGCCTTTGCTTCTGCCTTGGATATCTTGCCACGTTTATTATTTACACCGTCGCCGCCGGGACGGCGCTCATTCCCTCGCTGCTGAATTTTCTGCTGGTGATGGCGTCCACCGCCGGAACCGTCGGCTTCCTCCAGAGCGACCCCATCAAGCTGCGCCTCTGGAAGTACCCGGACTCGATCTGCTGGCTTTGCTACAACGTCAGCTGCCTGTCGCTGGGCGGCATTTTGTGCGAGATATTCAACCTGACCTCCAACACGATAAGTCTGATCCGGTTCAGGCACAAAACTGACCGGACAGGCTGACCGGGAATTTTCCGGGAAGGGCCCTGCGGCTCGATCCGGCCCTGCGGCTCTTTATTCTCGCGAAGGTCACTCTTCCGGCTCAGCGGCTCTTTATTCTCGCGAAGATCGCTCTTCCGGCTCAGCGGCTCAATTCCGGCTCTGCTTCCCCGCTTTCCTCACCGCCGCGAAAATACAATATATCCCCGCCGCCACCGCGAAGAACAACGCAACGTTGACGAGGGGCATCACCCACACGGCCGTCTCCGCCGGCAGAATCCCGAAGGGATCCCCTGTCACAAAAAACCAGTTGTACACCGCCTTGTAGGGCCTCAGCGAGCTCGAATACAGGAAGTTCCCCAGCAAGGCCCAGAGCGTCATTCCCGCGATCAGGATCAGATCCCTGTACAGGTATCTGAACCGCAGGCTCTCCCTGTTGTAAACGAGCGTGATCAGCCCGTAGACCGTCATTATCCCGTGGAACGTGAGCGTCTGTATCACCCTGTACGAAAAGGGGCTGACACCGTGCCACATGACGCCCGCCGGGTAGACCAGATAGACGAGGTTTGATATGAACCCGAGAAGAGCAAAATGCACCCGCATGCCATTCAGCGCCTTCACGTGGCGTGTCACAAAGCACCCGATGCACATGGCGGTGCAGACGTGGAAGGGCAGCTTCTCGACGTCGATCTCCCCGTAGGCGAAGGGCATCAAAAAGAAATCCAGCATATAGAGCCCGAAGGCAGCGTCAATGAACAGCCGCTGGGCTTTTTCTTTTGCCTCAAGGCTCCTTCGCCGCAGAAGCAGCAGGACCGCTGCGATCACCGCCGCCGTCACGCCAATATACAGCAGGTGCCAGATCTCGAAGCACTTAAAAACGGTTCCCCCGGTTCTGTCCCCGAGAATATTGCTCAATACAGGAATCATCTTTTCTCACCTCCGCGTTCTGCGCGTCAATTTATACCCGGATTGTATAAAAGTCTGTTGTCGTTGTCAAGGGCGGGCCTGACTCAGGCGGCAGTGCCGGGTGCAGGGAAAAGGCCCGAGGCTTAAAGTTACAGTGTAAGAACGCACTCGATCTCACTTGAAAAAATTAGCCGATTTTTGTATAATGACCCTACCTTTCCGGTAGGTTTGGGGAAGCAGGACATCTTCCCGCGTCATCACCCGGAGGCATTGCCGCGCCGGTCTGTTTTTACCCGGAGAATGTCCGCTGTCTCCGACCCACGATCTGACAATTTCAATAAAAGGAAAAGCTCAATGAATACCAATCATTACGGTTACCACGTTGAAATCATTCCGCCCAAGCAGGACTCGCAGAAGCTCGAAGAGGACCTTCAGCTTTTCGCGTCGAAGCTGACGAGAGTGATGGGCAGCGGCTTCACGGCGTCGATCACCGACAATGCCATGGGTCTGCTGGCGTTTCAGGGCCACGAATGCATCGAGGAGCTGGGCATCGACGTCGACCCCTCCAAGATTCTCATTCACCTTAACACGTTCCACACTAAAAAGGACCTTGACGGCATACTGGATTCGCTGAAGCGCCTCGGGATCACCTCCATACTGGCCATCAGCGGCGACGGCTCGCCCAGGCTTCCCAAGCTCCAGCCCGACGACGTGGGTGCTGTCGGCACTGCCTCTGTCACCTCGGTGGAGCTCTGCGCTTACGTGAGGAAGAACTACCCCGAATTCACGGTCGGCGTGGCCTTCAACCCCTACGAGCCCCCAGAGCACGAATTCGAAAAGCTCGAGAGGAAGCTTGCCGCGGGCGCGTCCTTCGTGATAACGCAGCCGATCATCGGGCAGAACGATATTATCGACCGTCTCATTGAGAAGCACCCGGACCTTCCCGTGATGATCGAGGCCTGGATGTCCAAAAAGCTCTACCTCCTCTCCGACGTGGTGGGATATCCCATTCCCGAGGACGCCGAGTTTGACCCGCTGGCGACGCTTGAGTCGCTCGAGAATACCTACCCGGGCAGCAGCTTCTACCTGTCGCTTCTGGGCTTTAAGACGCAGTATGAGACCGTCGAGCAGATGGCCGCCGCAAAGGAGGCGAGATCATGAAGATCATCGTGTGCATCAAGCAGGTTCCGGCCACCACCGAAGCCAAAATCGACCCTGTCACCAAGCGCATCATCCGCGAGGGTACCCAGGCGGTGCTGAACCCTTTCGACCTCTACGCCATCGAGGAAGCAGTCTCCCTCAAGGAGCAGTGCGGCGGCGAGGTAATCGCCCTCTCGATGGGCCCCGAGAATGCAAAAAAAGCTCTCACCGAGGCTCTCTCAATGGGTGCGGATGAGGCAATCCTTCTCAGCGACCGCGCCTTCGGAGGCTCCGACACCTGGGCAACAGGCTACGCCCTCGCCAGGGCCATCGAGACCATCGGCGGCGCAGACCTTATCATTTGCGGACGGCAGGCCATTGACGGCGACACCGCGCAGGTAGGCCCTGTCATCGCCTCAAAGCTCGGCATCATGCAGGCCGCCAACGTTATGAAAACGGTCTCTGCCGAAGGCGGCAGCTTCACGTTCCACCGCATGAATGAAAGCGGCTTCGACGTGGTGCGCCTCACCGCCCCGGCCCTCATCACCGTCCTCAAGGACATCAACGTTCCCAGGATTCCCACGCTTCGCAACGCCCGAAGAGCCCGCGCCGCCGAGATCAAGGTCTGGAAGCCCGACGACATCGGCGCCGACCCTGCAATGATCGGCCTTGCCGCCTCTCCCACACGCGTCGTGAAGACGCAGCCGCAGACCTCGCGCAACACCGACACCTTCAGGATCGAAGGCGAGCCGCGTGACGCCGCGAAGACTCTTGCCGGGGAGCTTCTCCGCCGCAAGCTTTTTTGATCTGCGAACGGGTTCTCAGCAACGCGGGCGTTCTTCAACAGCTTGAGCGTCCCTCAGCAACGCGGGCGTTCTTCAACAACCTGAGCGTCCCTCAACGACTTGAGCGTCCCTCAGCAACGCAAGCGTCTCTCAACGATCGACAAACAGTGATTCGAAAAGCCCTCAGGAGGCATCTATGAAAATAACAGACGAAAACGACAGAAAAAGCTACAAGGACGTCTGGATCCTTGCCGAAATAAACGACGGTGAGATTCATTCCGTCACGTACGAGCTTCTCGGCATCGCCAACGAGCTTGCCGGGGCTTCCGGCTGCGAAGTAGCCGCGGTTTGTCTCAGCAGCCATGTCACAAAGGAAATGACGGACTCGCTGATATACGGCGGCGCCGACAAGGTCATCACGGTCACGGACGAAAAGCTGGCGGCGTTCAACGACGAGCTCGAGTGCAATATATTGCAGCGCCTTGTCGGAAAATACAAGCCGGAGATACTGCTCGGAGCGGCCACCAACCGCGGCAGAGCGCTCATGCCAAGGCTTGCCGGCACCCTTCACGCGGGCCTCACCGCCGACTGCACGGAGCTTTCCATCGACCCCGATAACGGCGACCTTCTCCAGACAAGACCGGCCTTCGGCGGCAACATCATGGCCACCATCAGGAGCGGCGAATTCAGGCCCCAGATGGCCACGGTACGCCCCAAGGTCATGCGCGCGCTTACGCCCGACAATACAAGACGCGGCACAGTCATCAGCGAGAGCGCCGAACCCTCCGACTCCGCCGGCATCAAGGAGATCATTGAGACGGTCAAACGCTCCGAAGCCACAGCAAGCCTTGCCGACGCCAAAATCATCGTGGCAGGCGGCCGGGCCATGGGCGGCCCCGAGGGCTTCAGGCTGCTCGAAAAGCTGGCGTCTCTCATCGGCGGCGCCGTGGGAGCCAGCAGACCCGCAGTGGACAGCGGCTGGATCGATTACGCCCACCAGATCGGGCAGACAGGTCAGACCGTGCAGGCGGATCTTTACATATCCTGCGGCATCTCCGGACAGATCCAGCACCTGGTGGGCATGCAGTCCGCCGGCACCATCGTTGCCATCGACAAGGACGACACGACGCCTATGATGAATCTCGCGGACGTTGCCGTGAAGGGCGACCTTTTCGAGATAATTCCGCTGCTCATCGAGGAATTGGAAAATATGAAAAAGGAAGGCTGAAAGCAAAAGCTTAAAAGCCAAAAAGCTACACACAGGAGGTACAATATGATCATTATCGGTGAAAAACTCAACGGCGCCATCAAATCCGTGGCAGAGGCAATCAGAAACCGCGACGTGGAATTCGTGCGGAATCTCGCATCGCGGCAGCTTGACGGACGGGCAGATTATCTGGACGTCTGCTCCGGCAGCCCCTCCGAGGACGCGGAGGTCCTGAAGTGGATGATCGACGTCATCCAAAAGGACCATCCCGACGTCAGGTTCAGCCTCGACAGCCCGAATCCGGACACCATTCTGTCCTGTATTCCCCTCTGCAAAAACCCGGGCTTCATCAATTCCGTTTCCCTCGAAGGCGACAAGATCGACAAGATCTTCAGCGCCGTTGCGGATCTTAAGAGCTGGAAGATCGTCGCGCTCCTGCTGGACGACACCGGCATGCCCGAGACCGCCGAGAAGCGCATCGATACCTTCGGCCGCATTATGGAAAAAGTCGCCGAATACAAGATCGCGCACGACCGCATTTACATCGACCCGTTGGTGTTCAGCGTCGGCACCTCCCCGGACAGCTTCCTCAATTTCGTCAAGGCGTCCGAGGTGATCCGCAAGACCTGCCCCGACGTGCACATCGTGAGCGGCCTCTCCAACATCTCCTTCGGTCTGCCCTACCGCAAGGCCATCAACCACGCGTTCCTTATCGGAGCCATGATGTACGGCATGGACAGCGCGATAATCGATCCCCTCAACAAGGACATGCTGGCGGGCATCTACGCCGCCGAAGCCCTTCTCGGGATCGACGAGTACTGCATCGAGTACCTCTCGGCGTACAGGGACGAGCTGTTTGGGAATTGAGTGCCTGGAAAAGGCCAGAGGCCGGAGATTCAGGCAACGGCTTTACGAATCGGATTCCGCGTCTGCATTTTGAGTCACGAACGGTTCACGCGCGAGCGTGCTCAGTAAGGGACTCAGTATTCTGCGCGGTGGCCAAAGCGCGTTCCGCGCGAGCTAAAAAATGTGAGTTATCAGCTATGGGTCGTGAGTTGCGAGTCCGCCGCTTCGCGGAAAACAAGTCCAAAATTGCCCTCATTATTGCGGTGGGACTTCTTGTTCTCTCGCTGATACCTCTTTACGCGCTGGGGATGCACGCGCACCCGGCGGCGGACGATTATTCATACGGTCTCGCCACTGCCACGGTCTGGCAGGAGACCCACAGCTTCGGCGCAGTTCTCAGGGAGGCCATGCGTGTCACGGTTGACACCTACGGCAGCTGGCAGGGGAACTACGCCGCTATTTTTCTCATGTGCCTGCAGCCGGCGATTTTCGGCAGCCAATGGTATCCGCTGACGGCGGTCATACTGCTCACTGCCTTTGTGCTGGCCATGCTGTTCTTCTTCGTCACCGCCCTCAGGCGGCTGCTTAACGCGGACCGCACCGTCTCCTGGACAGCGGCCTCGCTCATTACGTTCTGCGCGCTTCAGTTCACCTACGTGCCCGCGGACTCCTTTTACTGGTTCAACGGCGGCATTTACTACACGTTTTTCTTTTCGGTCAGCCTGTTTCTTTACGGGCTGATCATTATTGTCGTCAAGGCAAAAAGCCCGGGCCCTGCCATTGCCGCGGCTGCCGGCGCTCTGCCCCTCGCATTCCTGGTGGGCGGCAGCAACTACTCCACCGCGCTGTACACCGTGGTTATCCTGTGCGTGCTTTGCGTGCTTCTTTTCGCAAAAAGGCGGCGCTCCGCATGGCCTGTGCTGGCTCTGACGGCTGTGGTCATAGGCGCGCTCCTTCTCAGCATTCTCGCGCCCGGCAATACGATTCGCCAGGCAGCCTCCGGAGAAGGCGCCGGCGTCGTCAAGGCCTTCCTTTATTCCTTCGCTTACGGCGGATATTCGCTGGCCAACGGTCTCAGTGTTCCCGTGCTGGCGCTGTGGGTTCTTCTCGCGCCGATACTTTACAAGCTCACCGGCCGCACCTCTTACAGGTTCCGCTGCCCGCTCCTCGTTCTGATCCTGACCTTCGGAATGTACTGCTCCCAGGGCACCGCGCTTTTCTACGCCCGCGGCCTCAGAATGCCCCCCAGAATGAGCAATATCATCTATTTCAGCGCCTACCTGCTGATCGGCTTCAACCTGACTTACCTGCTGGGCTGGGCGCGCAGGCGGTTCGGCGGCAAGGCTTCGGCAAGTCAGCCCGGCCATCCGTCACCGGGGCAATCCGTGAATCAAAGCGCGGAGCAGCCCGAAAGTCTCCTTGACCGAAGCTGTGAGAGCCTCGTTTCAAATCCGAAGCACGGTCTGCTCTTCGCGGCAATAATGGCGCTGGTGTTTATTGTCGGGTGCGTCGGTCTCTGCCGTGTGTCCGAGAATGAATCCGGCGGCGCGGCTTTTTCCCTGAAGCCCTTCTCGGTCAGCGCAGCGTACTCGCTGCTGTCCGGCGAGGCCGCTGAATATGACGCAGGAATGCGTGCCCGCGAAGACTACCTGTCGTCCCTGCCTGAAGGCGCGGACGTCACGGTGGAGGAGCTCCCGGCCTACCCCGAGGCGCTGGTGCATTCCGAGATCAGCGAGGATCCGGAATATTTCGGAAACGCGATGCTCGCCGGCTATTACGATCTCGGAAGCGTGACGCTGGTTAAAAAGTGAGCGGCAAGCGCACCCGCTGGTTCCGATTCATATAGCAGCTGCCGAAGTCTCCGGCCTCCGGCAGCCGGCCTTTTCCCGGCACTGAAAAGCCCTGAAAAGCACCGAAAAAAGCGCCGAAAAAGCGCCGAAAAAGCGCCGAAAAAGCGCCGAAAAGCGCCGAAAAAGCGCCGAAAACGCTTGACAATTTACGCGGTTTTCTTATATTATACATTATTGGTATATCTGTCGGGAGACCCCCGGCACAGACATTTATTTTCAAGGTGGTATATTCATGAGTGACGTTGTAAAAACCCTCACCGCCGAAGAGCTCGAGAGACGGGCGAACTACGAGAAGCTCGCCAACGTCATTGACCTCTACAGCGGCAAGGAGGGCTGTCTCATTCAGGTTCTGCACGCAGCGCAGGACATTTTCGGCTATCTTCCCTATGAGGTCCAGCAATTTGTGGCCGACAATATGGGCTTCTCGGTTTCCCATGTTTCCAGCGTTTCAAGCTTCTATTCCTTCTTCTCGACCACGCCCAAGACGAAGCACGAGATCAAGGTCTGCCTCGGCACGGCCTGCTACGTGCGCGGCGGCAAGGCGCTGGTGGAAAAGCTTCAGGAGCTTCTCGGTATAGGCATAGGCGAAGCTACCTCCGACAATTTCTTCTCGATCCACATTACGCGCTGTGTGGGCGCCTGCGGTCTTGCTCCCGTGGTGGTCGTAGACGAGGACGTGCACAAGCAGGTCAAGCCGGGAGACCTTGCCGGTATTCTTGAACAGTACAGAGGTGCGGAAGTATGAGAATCAACGACGTTAAAGATCTGAAAAAAATAGCCGACCGGTATCTTGCAGAGGTCGGCAAGTACGAGCACACCATTTACGTGTGCGGCGGCGGCGGATGTCTGTCCAGCAAGTGCCAGGACACCAAGGCCTTCATCGATTCATACATCAAATACCGCGGGCTGTCCGAAAAGGTAAACGTGGTATTCACGGGCTGTATGGGCACCTGCGCCATGGGCCCGGTGGTTCTTATCGAGCCTGAGAGGACTTACTACGTGCACGTGACGCCGGAGCGCGCCAAGGACATCATCGACAGCCACGTCATCGCCGGCGACGTCATCGAGGAGTACACCTTCTTTGACAACGCTCTCGGCAAGCACATCCCCTGCATCGACGACATTCCGTTCTTCTCGGAGCAGGTGCAGATAGTGCTCAACAAGTGCGGCAAGATCCCCTTCGACTCCATCGAGGCCTACGTCGCCAAGGGCGGCTTCACGGCCGAGGCCAAGGCGCTGGGCATGACGCCCGAGGAGATCGTGGACGAGGTCACCAGATCAGGACTTCGCGGACGCGGCGGCGCAGGCTTCCCCACGGGCATCAAGTGGAGCGCCGGCATGAAGGCCCCGGGCGAGAACAAATGTATCGTCTGCAATGCCGACGAGGGCGACCCCGGAGCATTCATGGACAGATCCGCCATCGAGGGCGACCCCTTCTGCCTCATCGAAGGCATGACCATCGGAGGGTACGCTATCGGCGCGAAGCAGGGCTACGTTTATTGCCGCGCCGAATATCCGATCGCTATCGAAAGATTCAACAAGGCAGTTGAGATTGCCCGCGAATACGGACTTCTCGGCAGGAACATCCTCGGCTCTCACTTCGACTTCGACATCGAGCTGCGTATCGGTGCCGGCGCCTTCGTCTGCGGCGAGGAGACGGCTCTCATGGAATCCATCGAGGGCGACCGCGGCGAACCCCGTCAGAAGCCTCCGTTCCCCTTCGAGAGCGGACTATTCGGATATCCCACCATCATCAACAACGTCGAAACCTACTACAACATCGCCGAGATCATCAATAAAGGCGCCGACTGGTTCGCATCCTACGGCGTTGGCAGAAGCAAGGGCACAAAGGTCTTCGCGCTCGCCGGCGACGTCGTGAACACAGGTATTGTCGAGGTGCCCATGGGCATGCCTCTCCGCAAGCTGATCTACGAGATCGGCGGCGGCATCACTGACGGCAAGGCCTTCAAGGCGGCTCAGATCGGCGGCCCCTCCGGTGGCTGCATCACCGAGCAGAATCTCGACACCCCCGTCGACTACGAGTCACTTACCGCTCTTGGCGCGATAATGGGCTCCGGCGGACTTATCGTCATGAGCGAGGACACCTGTATGGTGGACACCGCCCGCTTCTTCCTGCAGTTCATTCAGGACGAGAGCTGCGGCAAATGCACGCCCTGCCGCGTAGGCACCAAGCGCATGCTCGAAATTCTCGAGCGCATCGTCTCCGGCAAGGGAACCCTCGAGGACATCGACACACTTAACGGGCTCGCCAATGTCATCAAGGACACCGCCATGTGCGGCCTTGGCCAGACGGCGCCGAACCCGGTTCTCTCGACCATCGCAAACTTCAGGGAGGAATATGAGGCGCACATCGTCGACAAGGTATGTCCCGCCCACATCTGCTCCGCGCTTGCGAAATATTACATCGTCCCCGAGCTGTGCAAGGGCTGCACGCTCTGCGCACGCAACTGTCCTGTGTACTGCATCAACGGCAAGGCCAAGACCATACACACCATCGACCAGGACAAGTGCATCAAGTGCGGCACCTGCATCTCCAACTGCAGCTTCGGCGCGATCGTCAGAAAGTAAGGAGGATCCGGAACCATGAGCAAAGTAACTGTTACAATCAACGGCAAGGCATACGAAGCCGATGCCGGCAAGACCATTCTCCAGGTTGCAAGGGAAAACAACGTTTACATTCCCACGCTCTGCTATCTTGACGGCGTGAATCAATACGGCGGCTGCCGCCTCTGCATGGTAGAGGTCGAGACCGGCGGCAAGCCCATGAGGAACCTCCAGGCTGCCTGCATGATCAAGATCAGCGACGGCATGGTCATCAAGACCAACACCGAGCGCGTACGCACCGCCCGCAAGGTAAACCTCGAGCTGCTGCTTTCAGCGCATCCCAAGGATTGCCTCTCCTGCGCCAGATCGCTTGACTGCGAGCTCCAGACGCTTGCCAAAAAATTCGGCGTTATCGAGCCCAGATTCGAGGGCGAGAGGCAGACGATACCGCTGGACGTTTCCGCCGTCATGACGCGCGACATGTCCAAGTGCGTCAACTGCCGCCGCTGCGTCTCCATGTGCAACAGCATCCAGAAGATCGGCGTGCTGAACCCTCACAACAGAGGCTTCAAGACCGTCATACAGCCCTCCTTCGGCAAGCACATAGCCGACACCGACTGCACCAACTGCGGCCAGTGCATATCTGTCTGCCCCGTAGGCGCGCTGCGTGAGACCGACGCCATTGCGCCCGTCCTCAAGGCCATCGACGATCCCAACAAGTACGTCATCGCCCAGGTCGCTCCCGCTGTCCGCGTGGCCATCGGCGAGCCCTTCGGCATGCCCTCCGGCTCCGTTGCCACCGGCAAGATGGTAACCGCACTCAAGGCCCTCAATTTCGACGAGGTGTTCGACGTCAATTTCGGCGCCGACCTCACGATCATGGAGGAAGGCACCGAGTTCCTGGAGAGAGCCAAAGCCGCTCTTACCGGCGGCACAGCCGTCCTTCCCATGATGACGAGCTGCAGCCCGGGCTGGATCAAATTCATCGAGCACAGGTACCCTGAGCTTCTCGACAATCTCTCCTCCTGCAAGTCACCGCACATGATGCAGGGCGCTCTCATAAAGACCTACTACGCCGAAAAGCTCGGCAAGGACCCCAAGGACGTTTACGTCGTCTCCGTCATGCCCTGCACCGCCAAGAAATTCGAGATCATCCGTCCCGAAATGAAGGAAAACGGTGTGCGCGACGTTGACGCGGTGCTCACCACCAGAGAGCTCGCCAATATGATCAAGCAGGCCGACATCGATTTCGTGAATCTCCCCGATTCCGAATTCGATCCGCCCATGGGCATCTCCACCGGCGCCGCAGACATCTTCGGCGTGACCGGAGGCGTCATGGAAGCCGCTCTCCGTACCGTTTACGAGCTTGTCACCGGCCGTCAGCTGCCCTTCGACAATCTTCACGTGGCTCCCCTCGGCACGAGCGACCAGATCAAGATCGCCGAGCTCACCTTTGAGGGCGTTCTCCCCGAGTACGGCTTCCTCGAGGGCTTCACCGCCAGAGTGGCCGTCACCAGCGGCTTCGACGGCGCCGCTCAGGTCATGGAAATGGTCAAGGCGGGCGAGGCCTTCCACTTCATCGAGGTCATGGGATGTCCCGGCGGATGCATCGTCGGCGGCGGCCAGCCCAGAGGCATCAAGGCCGAGAAGTGGGCTGCGCGCAAGGCCGGCATCTACTCGATAGACGAGGGCAAGCCGCTCCGCAAGTCCCACGAGAATGAAGCCGTAATGCAGCTTTACAAGGAATTCCTTGGCGAGCCCTGCGGCCACAAATCTCACGAGCTGCTCCACACCCACTACACGGCGCGGGGCAGGTACAACGAGCTTCTGAGAAGGTAAGAA
>JAGDAX010000043.1 GCA_017848335.1 Clostridia bacterium
CAACAGCTTTCACGGGAGGACGCTGGCGACGCTTGCCGCGACAGGGCAGGAGCACTACCACGAGCTTTTCAGGCCATTGCCCGAGGGATTTGAGAGCCTTCCGGCGGGTGACGTCGATGGCTTCAAAAAGGCTGCGGCAGAGGGTAAAACCGCCGCGTTTATGATCGAGCTTATCCAGGGTGAGGGCGGCGTGGTGCCGCAGGACAAGGAGTTCGTGAAGGCTCTTGCCGCGATCTGCGCCGAGAATGACGTTCTCCTGATCGTGGACGAGGTGCAGACGGGCAACGGACGGACGGGGCAGCTTTATTGCTATATGGACTACGGTATCAGCCCTGATATCGTGACCACCGCGAAGGGCCTTGCCGGGGGACTTCCCCTGGGAGCGGTTCTTTTCGGGGAGAAGACGGAGCTCACGCTGGGCTACGGAGAGCACGGCTCTACCTTCGGGGCCAATCCGATCTGCTGCGCCGCGGCGGTTTCGGTTCTTTCGCGTATTGACGACAGGCTTCTCGGGGAGGTGCGCCGCAAGGGTGACCTTATCGGGAGTTATCTCAAGGGCGCGAAGGGCATCGAGGGCGTCACGGGCATGGGCCTTATGGTCGGCATCAAAACCACCGCGAAGGCTTCGGAGGTGGCGGCGCGCTGCCTCAGGGACGGACTTCTCGTGCTGACCGCCAAGGACAAGGTGAGACTGCTTCCGGCGCTCAATATTCCCGAGGAAGTGCTCATAAGAGGGCTGGATATTCTGAAGCAGGCTGCGGCCGGGCTTTAAACTGCGTATCTTATTTAAGCTGCGTATCAATGACAAGGAGACTCAACCATGGATTTTAAAGGAAAAAGTTTTTTGAAGCTTCTGGACTATTCGCCGGAAGAGATTCTGTATTTTATAGACCTTGCCGCGAAGCTTAAAGGGCTCAAGAAGAGCGGCACGCCCCACCGCGTCTGCGAGGGGAAGAATATTGCTCTCATTTTCGAGAAGACAAGCACGAGGACGAGGTGCGCCTTCGAGGTGGCGGCTCGTGACCTTGGCATGAGCGCGGTCTACCTTGACCCCAAGAGCTCGCAGATAGGCAAAAAGGAGAGCATCGCGGACACCGCCAGAGTGCTCGGCAGAATGTTTGACGGCATCGAATACAGGGGCTTCGGGCAGAACGTGGTGGAGCTTCTCGCGAAGTATTCGGGCGTTCCCGTGTGGAACGGCCTCACCAACGAATTTCACCCGACGCAGGTGCTTGCCGATTTCCTTACGATAAGGGAGCATTTCGGCAGGCTCAAGGGCATCAAGCTGGTCTATCTCGGCGACGCCCGCTACAATATGGGCAATTCTCTCATGGTCGGAGCCTCGAAGCTGGGCATGGATTTTACCGCGGCCAGCAAGAAGGACTATTTCCCCTCTGACGGAATTACCGACGTATGCCGCAGGGTGGCTGCAGAGACGGGCGCCTCCGTTACCTTCACCGAGAATCCTTACGAGGCCGTGAAGGGCGCGGATATCATATACACCGACGTGTGGGTCTCCATGGGCGAGCCTGAGGGAGTGTGGACGCAGAGGATATACGACCTGATGCCCTACGCGGTCACTTCGGAGATTATGGAGGCGGCCGGGGAGCAGGCTCGGTTTATGCACTGTCTGCCTGCGTTCCACGATATTCACACCGAGATCGGCAAGGAAATATACCAGAAGTTCGGCATCACCTCTATGGAGGTCGCCGACGAGGTGTTCGAGGGCCCGCAGTCCATTGTATTTGACGAGGCGGAGAACAGGATGCACACCATCAAGGCGGTCATGGCTTCTTCGCTTGCTGACGCGGAGGTGCTTGCCGCGCTGTGAAGGGTGGCAGAGAAAAATGCGGTGAAGGCTGCGGAGAAATCTTGAGGACAACGCTGCGGTGAAATCTTGAGGACAACGCTGCGGTGAAATCTGCGGACGGAGCTTCCGGCTCAGTCGCCGCTGGCGTATGCAAACGGAAAATATAACTGAAATCAATGACGCGCAGACGCTCCGGACCTCCGGAATGCCCTGCAGCGCATTTTAAAGGCCCTTTTCGGCATTTTCCGACGGAAAACGGTGAGAGACCCTTCGGAACGGGGAAGTCCGGGAAACGGCCTTTACGCACAAATTTAGAGGGATACATTATGCCGCTGGACAAAAGTATAAAAAAGGTAATGGTGATAGGGTCGGGGCCGATCGTTATCGGGCAGGCAGCCGAGTTTGATTACGCCGGAGCGCAGGCCTGCAGAGTCCTCAAGGACGAGGGGCTTGACGTGGTGCTTGTCAATTCAAACCCCGCCACGATCATGACCGACAAGAACCTGGCCGACGAGATCTACCTGGAGCCTCTCAACGTGGAGACCATCGAGCGTGTGCTCGAAAAGGAGCGGCCGGACGGCCTTCTCGCGGGGCTTGGCGGACAGACAGGCCTTACCGTGGCCATGCAGCTTTCGAAGCGCGGCACTCTTGACAGGCTGGGCGTGAAGCTTCTGGGCACAGAGGTCTCGGGCATAAACAAAGCCGAGGACAGGGAGCTCTTCAGGGAGACCATGGAGTCCATCGGCCTTCCGTGCATTCCCTCAGATATCGCCAACACGGTGGAGGAAGCCCTCGCGGTGGCCGAAAGAATCGGCTATCCTGTGATCGTGCGGCCGGCATTCACGCTGGGAGGCACAGGGGGAGGTATCGCCGCGGACGCGGAGGAGCTGAGAGACATTGCCGGGACGGGTCTTGACATGTCGCCCATAACACAGGTTCTTGTGGAAAAATGCATTTCAGGCTGGAAGGAGATCGAGTTTGAGACCATGAGAGACAGCACCGGCGCTTCGGTCATCGTCTGCTCAATGGAAAATATCGATCCGGTGGGAGTCCACACCGGCGACTCCATCGTGGCTGCTCCGGCGCTTACGCTGTCGGATAAGGATCTCAGGATGCTCATGGAGGCGTCGCTTAAGATCGTGGACGCGATAGGCATTATCGGCGGCTGCAACTGCCAGTTCGCGCTGCACCCCGAGACCTCCGAATATGCGGTCATCGAGGTGAATCCGAGGGTTTCCAGATCCTCTGCGCTTGCTTCAAAGGCCACGGGCTATCCGATCGCCAAGATCACGACAAGGCTCGCCCTGGGCTATCTGCTTTCTGAGATCAGGAATCCGGAGACCGGCGCGTCCCTCCACGGCTTCGAGCCCGCGGTGGATTATATCGTGCTTAAATTCCCGCGCTGGCCCTTCGATAAATTTTACGGAGCCGACAGGAGGCTGGGCACCCAGATGAAGGCCACAGGCGAGGTCATGGCCATCGGAGACACCTTCGAGGCGGCGCTCATGAAGGCCGTCCGCGGCGCAGAAATAGGCGTGGATACGCTTAACGGGCCCGCAAGGGACGGGCGGCCTGTGCTTGAAAGGCTGCACGACGCGGACGATCTGCGCGTATTCACGGTCTACGAGGCCATCAAGGCGGGTGTGTCCCTTGACGAGATATTCAATATCACAAAGATCACGCCCTATTTCCTGGAAAAAATCAAAAATATCGCGGATATCGAGGCTGCCGCGGCAGCAGACCTTACTGAGGACAGCTACGTTAAGGCTCGGAAAGCCGGCTTCACGGACGCTGCCATAAAGAGGATCGCGGGAGTCACGGAGCTGCCCTTCGCGGCGGACGGAGAATTCACACGGAATTACCGCAAGAAGTTCAGGATCGTCAGAACCTGCGAGAGCGTTTTCGGCGTATCCAGGCCATATTTCTATTCCGTCACAGGCGACGCGGACGCTGTCTGCGAGGCTGAGGAATTCAAACGCTCCGGAAAGCCGGTCATTATCGTGCTTGGCTCCGGCCCCATCAGGATCGGCCAGGGCATAGAGTTTGACTACAGCTCGGTTCACTGCGTGTGGACGCTGCGACGGATGGGCTACGACGTGGTGATAATAAACAATAACCCGGAGACCGTTTCCACGGACTACGACACCGCGGACAGACTGTATTTCGAGCCGCTGTGCCCGGAGGACGTGATGGATATCATAAGGGTCGAGAAGCCCGAGGGCGTGGTCGTTGCCTTCGGCGGCCAGACCGCCATCAAGCTCACCGGATTCCTTGACAGGCAGGGCATCAGGATACTCGGCACCTCCGCAGAGGGAATAGACCTGGCCGAGGACAGGATAAGGTTTGACAGCCTTCTTGAGACCGTCGGCATTTCAAGGCCGAAGGGAATGGGCGTCGGGACGAAGGAGGACGCTCTCAGAGGCGCGGCTGCTCTGGGCTATCCGGTGCTTCTCAGGCCATCCTACGTTATCGGCGGCCAGAACATGATCATTTCACACAGCGACAGCGAGACGTCGGCATATATGGACCGCATCGCCGCCCAGGGCATCGAAAATACGGTTCTGATGGACAAGTACATGCCCGGCAGGGAGCTTGAGGTGGACGTGATTTCCGACGGAGAGGACGTCCTTATACCCGGCATAATGGAGCACATCGAAAGAGCGGGAATTCACAGCGGCGACTCCATTGCGGTCTATCCGCCGTACAATCTCCCGGACGATATGCTGGCGCGTATCTGCGGAATATCCGAAAAGCTTGCCATCGCACTCGGCACCAAAGGACTCGTCAACATACAGTATCTCATATTTGACGGAGAGCTTTACGTGATCGAGGTGAACCCGCGGGCTTCGCGCACGATCCCGTACATCAGCAAGGTGACGGGCGTGCCAATGGTGGACATCGCCGCCTCCGTGATGCTTGGGGGCCGCCTTCGCGACCTGGGCTACGGCACGGGCCTTTACAAGACGCCGCCGTATTTCGCCGTCAAGGTGCCGGTATTCTCCTTCGAGAAGCTGACCGACGCGAATTCGATTCTCGGGCCGGAAATGAAATCCACCGGCGAGGTGCTGGGCATCGGCAAAACCGAGGCCGAGGCGCTTTTTAAGGGACTTCTGGCGGCGGGCTTCAAGCTGCCCTCGGGAACCGCTCCCGATCAAAGGAAGGGCATCCTCATAAGCGTGGCCGAGGAGGACTATTACGAGGTGATGAACGTCGCCAAGCGCTTCTCCGACCTGGGCCTTGAGATATATGCCACGGAGGGCACGGGAAGAGCCATCGAGCTTCTCGGCGTGAAGGTCAATATCGTGGAATCACAGAACGCCCCGGGCGGCGAGGACATTCTGCGCCTTATCGAGAAGGGCGGCATCGGATACATCGTTTACACCGGCGCCCTCAAGGACAGCACAGTCGGCGACTACGTCAAGCTCCACAGGCGGGCAATGCAGCTGGCCATTCCGTGCCTCACCTCCATCGACACCGCCGCCGCGCTCGCGGACGTCATCGAGAGCCGCTTCACGGTCAGAAACACCGAGCTTGTGAACATCTGCCGCATGCGCGAGCATCCCGGCGTGATCTCCTTCACGAAAATGGAATCCTGCGGCAACGATTACATTTTCATCGAGAATTTCAACGGCGAGGTTTCCTGTCCTGAGTCTCTCTGCGTCAGCTTCTGCCGCGACCACTACGGTATCGGCGCCGACGGCATCGTGCTTATCGAGAAGTCATCCGCCGCCGACGTGCGCATGCGTTCATTCAACAAGGACGGCACTGAGGGCAAAATGGCCGCCAACAACATCCGCTGCGTCGGAAAATACGTGTACGACAAGGGTCTCGTCGCTTCAAGGGACGTCACCGTCGAATCCTCCGGCGAGATCTACAGCCTGAAAATTCAGACGCGGGAAGGCCGGGCGAGCTCCGTCACCGTCAATATGGGCATGCCTTCGTTTGAGCCTGCCTGCGTGCCGGTGGATCTGGAGGGCCCCGCCGTGCTTGACAGGCCCGCCGTATTCGGCGGCAAAGAATACCGCATAAGCTGCGTCTCCGTGGGCAATCCCCACTGCGTGATTTTCGAGCAGGACATTGACTCCATCGACCTCGGCAATATCGGCCCGGTGATCGAGAACGCCGCGATTTTCCCCGACAGGGTGAACACCGAATTTGTGCGCGTCATCACTCCTTCGCTTCTCAGGGCGAGGGTCTGGGAGCGCGGCAACGGCGAAACGCTGGCCTGCGGTACAGGGGCCGCTGCAATCGTAGCTGTGGCCACGGCGCTCGGAATTTGCGAGAGAAACAAGAATATCACCGTGAAGCTACCCGGCGGCGAGCTGATCTGCAATATGAGCGACAACGGACTCCTGCTGACCGGGGATGCGCGCAAGGTCTTTGAGGGGACTTTTGAATATTGAGTAAGCGCTGACAGCGCTGATTGAATGCGCTTTCCGCAATCGACGGCTTTCGGTCGTGCCCAGGGCCGCGGGAATGAATAACAGAGAAACGGGGAACTGTTACAATGATTCGTAACGGCTCCCCGTTTTGTCGGTGTGCGTTTCGTGCATGAGGCGGCGCTTTGCGGGCACGCCCGGGAATTGCATCTTTGCGGCTCGCGTATTTGCGGCTCAAGGCAGGGTATTATCGGGCTCGAAGCGGAGTT
This sequence comes from Clostridia bacterium, assembly GCA_017848335.1. Lineage (GTDB taxonomy): Bacteria > Bacillota > Clostridia > UBA1212 > UBA1212 > UBA1212. The sequence goes on from JAGDAX010000043.1 coordinate 6,459, forward strand.
TTTCGGGCTCCCGGTCGCGTCCTCGGGCTCACGGTTGAACCTTCCCGGCTATTCGTTTTTCCACATGTCCGAAACGAAGTACATCAGCGTGCAGTAGGTGTAGACCGAGAAGAAATTTCCGAAGCTGTCACGCCCTGATCTTATTATCGCGAGGGCTTCCTCCTTGTTCACGAACGAGAAGCCGTCAAACGCCTCCGTGCCCTCGGCGCCGTTGTGATTGAGAGAACTGACGTCGACTCCCTTGTAAACCGCGCAGACAAGCGCATTGGATTCGTCGCTCATGCCCGGCGTGCTGTAGACGAGGGGACTCACGAGAATAAACCGCGCTTCGTCATAGCTGTTTATGCCCGATTCCTCAGAGATCTCGCGGGCGGCGGCGCCGAAAAGTATCTTCCTGACGTATTCTTCACGGTCCACGATGCCCGCAGCGTTTTCCACGTCGCTCCGGTCGATAAGACCGGCAGGGCCGCCCAGCAGAAACCTGCCCACCGGATATCTGAACTCATAGTTCATCATCATGAGGGGCTCTTCTCCGTCATTGTCGATAATGACGCAGGTGGTGACTGCGTCTGGAAGGGCTTCCCGGGCGCGCTCGTCGGACATTGTCGCGAAAATATCGCCCTCGTCCCGCCTTGTGACGCTGTAGTAGTGCTTTCCGGGCAGGATCTCGAGGTCGTAGATCCTGACGAATTTCTTATCGAGAATAAGCCGCGCGTTTTCGTTCTTTTTTTCAATATGTTCAGGTTTGGGGCTCTCTTTACGTTCCATTTTCGGGACACCTCTGTGAGTAAAATGTCATTGCGGCGCGATAAGGTTACCCGCGGCGGAGGCCCTCGGGAAGGCAGCCGGATGCGTGCGGGAATTCTTCCCGTGCATGATTTCTGAGCGTTACTGCAGTGCATGCCTGCTCCTGCAGTGCAAGCCTTCCCGTGAGGTCCGGTTCTGCGTGAGACGGTATTATTGCCGCGCAAATTGCACGCAGCCGCCGGGGCGTTCGCGTCAAGGTAAGGATATTATGAAGCCGGTGCATTGTCAAGCGAAGAATGCGGCCGGATTCGAAAATGCGCGGAAGGTACGCAGAAAATGCGGGAGAAATGCGGAAGAAGGGGAGATCCGGATGAGGAAGATATTTGGAGGAAGAAGCGGAACCCCGGAGGAGGAAGAAATTTGGAGAAAGAAGGAATTTGGAGGAGAAAGGAATTTGACAGAAAGAAGAAATCCGGAAGGAGGCAGAATTCCGGAGGCAGGCAGATTGATTGGAAAACGGCGAAAAATACAGATGAAACACTAATGAAAAATCGTGAAAAAAATCGTTCCAAATCGTTCAAAAACGAAGGAAAACGCTTGACAGGGGGATGCGAAAGTTTTATAATTTCAGTGTAAAAGGAACGGAGCGTTCCTTTTTGGCGAGG
>JAGDAX010000006.1 GCA_017848335.1 Clostridia bacterium
AAAGCGTCTTCTCAAATAATATCAGACCGGAAAAAAGCTTTCGTTTTGGAAGGCACCATCAGATCTGGAACCCGAATCTTTCAAAAATCCGTCTGCAAAGCGGTTGTCCAGAAAAGGCGAAAAACTGCACGATAATTTATATAAATAATAACTTTAAACAAGCGTAGCTTGTTTAAAAACCTAAAAACCACATAATTGTGGAAATTGAAGAGCAAACAAAAAATGACGAAATGACAACAAAAAAGAGGCTGTTACATCCCCGACAGAATTGCCAGTTTTTTAACAGCCCCTTTTTTGTTAGCGTGCCGCAGGTGGGCTTCGGGAAGGCGGCGGTGGCGGCGGTCGCCGGAAGAGGGGCTGCGGCTCGACCTGCAGGCGTCAGGAAACGCGGCCCGGTTCTGCGCCGCTCGACCTGCAGATGTTAAGATAGGCTGCCCGGTTCTGCGCCGCTCGACTTGCAGGTGTTAAGATAGGCGGCACGGTTCTGCGCCGCTCGACCTGCAGGTGTCAGGAGCACGCGGATCTGTTTTCGCGCACAAAAACGCGGATCTATTACTGCGCACAAAGAAACGTGCCTTCATTCCTGCGCACAAAACTCGGCTCCGCACGCAAAAAATGTCGCTTTTACGGCGACCTGCTGCATTTTCGGATATCCTATAATGGCTGCGGCAAGGGAAGAGGGCCGGTTGCTTCCCGGGTGCCGACAATGCCTGAAATATATCAAACGGAGGATACGGAAATGAAGAACGATACATTTAAACACGAGATGATCAGGAATGTGCCGCCGCAGAATGACCTTACCGAGATGGTTTTTATTCTCGATAAGAGCGGCTCGATGTCCGGAATGGAGAGCGATACTATTGGCGGGTTCAACAGCATGATCGAGAGCCAAAAGAAGAAGGACGGCCGGGCGTTTGTGACCACGGTGCTTTTCAGCAACAGCACGACAAGGCTTCACGACAGGGTGCCGATCGATGAGGTCGGAAAGATGACTGACGATGACTACAGAGTGGGCGGGTGCACGGCGCTTATTGACGCGGTGGGTGAGACTATCGACCACATCAAAACCATCCACAAGTACGCGCGGCGCGAGGACGTGCCTTCGGCTACGGTGTTCATTATTACGACGGACGGCTACGAGAATGCGAGCACCAGGTATACCGCCGAGAAGGTCAAAAAGGCGATAAAGGCCGAGACCGAGAAGGGTTGGCAGTTTATCTTCATGGCTGCGGATATTGACGCGGTGGAGACCGCCCGGAGCATCGGTATCGAAAGGGAAAACGCGGTCAACTGCTGCAAGGACGCGGTGGGAGCGCAGGCCCAGTACGATGCTATGGACATGGCCATCAGCGAGGTTCGCGCGGCAGGCAGGATAAGGTCGAGCAAGTGGCGGAAAAAGGTGGATGAGGATTACGAGAGCAGGAATACAACGGATTGAGCGCCGTCCGGGGCTCTTTGGGTGAATGCTCTTCAGACGATCGTTTTTGGGCGAATGCTCTTTGGACGACTGTTCTTTGGGCGGCCGTTCCGCAGGGACTCGGCTTTCCCAAGGAACCGGGCCGTCCGGGAGCTCCGCAGGCGGTTAGCTGCAACCGGCGTCTTAGACGCACCGGCGTTCCGGCAGTACCGGCATCTTTGCAGCACTGAAGAAATGAGCCTCCCGCAAGCATTTTGCAAGCGGGAGGCTCATCAGTTTTTCCGCAAGGGCCGCTCAGCTCCTGTCGGTCTTTACGTGGATATCCAGCTGGTTGAACGGGATCTGTATTCCGTTGCGGTCGAACTCCTTTTTGATCCTGTCGAGGAGCAGGAATTTCAGCGTCCAGTAGTCCGCGCTTTTTACCCAGGGTCTGCAGCAGATCGTGATCGCGCTGGAATCGTAAGACGTGATCTGCACCGTCGGCGCTGGGTCCTTCTCGGCAAGAGGCTCTGAGGCAAGCACTGCGCTGATGATCTCCTTGGCCTTGTCGGTGTCCGTGCCGTAAGCCACGGAGAAGTCGATGTCGAGCCTGCGGATGTTCTTCTCGGTGTAATTGACCACCGGATTTGTGGAGGCGATCCCGTTGGGGATGTAGACCACCTTGTTGTCGACCGTGCGGATCCTGGTGTTGCAGAGCCTGATGTCCTCGACGGTGCCCATGTGGCCCGACAGTTCAATGAAGTCGTCCACCTTGAAGGGTCGCGTAATGAGCAGCAATATGCCGCCGGCAATATTTCCCAGCGCGCCGTTTACGGCAAGGCCCACGCACACGCCCAGCGACGTCAGGAGCGCGGTGATCGCCCCGGTGTTGATGCCCAGAAAGTTCACCAGGCACACCGCAATAAGGCACTTCAGCGCAATCTTGCCGACGTCCAGCAATATCTTCAGCAGCGTCTTGTCGACCCGCTCCTTCTGCGCCAGCTTCTTTTGTATGCGCCTTGCGAGCAGGTTGATTATGCGGTACGAGACCAGCAAAATAACGAAGGAAATGACGATTTTGATCCCCACGTTAATTACCCAGTTTACGATTGAATTGAGAATGGCATTCCAGTCCATTGGCGGTTTGTCTCCTTTTGACAATTTGGTCGTCCGGCGGTGACGCAGGCTGACGCTGCAATTCGGGCCTAAGCTGCTGCAATTCGGGCCTAAGCTGCTGCAATGCGGTCTGACAACGCTGCAATCCGGGCCCATGCGGCAATGCGGTCTGAGGTTGCTGCGATGCAGGCCGGTGCGCGGCAAGAGCGCCCGTTTTCAAAGCCCTTTGCCTTGAGCAAACGTAGTTTAACAAATGCGGCTTTCCATTTCAAGAATCTCGATTGCTTCAACAGTTTTTCAAGGTTGGCCTCTTGCCTCTTGCCTCGCGGAACGCGCTCTTGCCTCTTGCCTCGCGGAACTCGGAACGCTCTTAGCACTGGGCACCTGGCACTCGGCACTTAGCACTCCGTATCCGCGCAGCGCTCTGGCCTCTGGCTTTACCTTCCCGTCACCCCCGGCAGCGAACCCTTGCAAACCACCCTCGCCATCCGATATAATTACTGCGAAATAAGCGAACGGTCATCGCGCCGAAACAGCTCCGGCGAAAAAGCTTCAGGAGGAAATTGCACATGTTTTCAGAGTACAAGCCGTCATACTATTTTAACGTTAACGCGGAGAACAACGACTACTACCGGTCACGCAACACAAATTACGCAGAGCCTTCATTCGTGAGCGATGACGGCGATGCGGCGTTCGTGCTTCCCGGGAGGGGGCTGTCCGTCAACGTGAGCGTGGAGAACTTCACGGGCATCAAAACGGTGCGGCAGCGGACCACGGTCACCAACACGGGCAGTGAGGCGGTGACGCTTGACGCGCTGTCCTCGGTCTACGTGGGCGGCATAGGGGAGCCGGTGCCGGGGATTCCTGCGGGCAGGTACGTTGTGCATTACGCTTACAGCGCCTGGCAGGGAGAGGGGCAGTGGCGGCACGTGCCTGCGGAGGAGATGGGCCTTTACCCGACGTACAACCACGGCACGCAGACGTCGATCCGTTTTTCCTCGCAGGGCAGCTGGAGCACCTGCCACTATGAGCCCGTGGTTATGCTTGAGGATACTCTTCTCGGCAAGACCTGGGTGTTCACCTGCGAGAGCGGCTGCGGCTGGTATATTGAGATCTGCGTGGGCGGCTACCGCGACGATCTCAGCCCCTGCGTTTTCGTATCCGGCGCCTTCGAGAAGAACGACGGCTGGCACGTGGAGCTTGCGCCCGGGGAGTCCTATGAGAGCTGTCCTGCCACGGTTTGCTGCGTGGAGGGCGGCTTCGGCGAGGCGGTAAAAGAGCTGATCCGGTACGCGAGGCTTGCTGCGGACGCGGGCTTTGCGGACGCGGGCCTTGCGGACGGTGTGCCGCCGCTTTGCTTCAACGATTACATGAACTGCATCTGGGCTCTTCCCACGCTCGACAAGAGCATCCCCCTGGTGGACGCCGCGGCGTCAGCCGGTGCGGAATATTACGTTATTGACGCGGGCTGGTTCGGCAAGGATCAGAACTGGGGCGTGTGTCTGGGCGACTGGGAAATCAACGAGAGCCTTTTCGGCGAGGGCGGCCTGCAGGGGCTCTTCGACTATATCGCTTCTAAGGGCATGAAGCCCGGTATCTGGCTTGAGATCGAGTCAATAAACCGCGGCTCGGAGTACGCCAAGGCACACCCGGAGCATCTTCTTTACCGTCACGGGCACGTTATCGGCAGCAGCGCTGCGTTCCTGGACTTCCGGATCCGGGAGGTCCGCGAATACATCGAGGGCGTGATCGATATGCTTTACGGGATGGGCGTGCGCTTCATCAAGAACGACTATAACCAGACCACCGGCATCGGCGTGGACAGCTTCGGCGAGGACGCGGGAATATCTCTCGCGGAGGGCCTTGCGCGGCACACTGCGGCGTTTCTGGATTTCATTGACGGTATCCGCGCGAAGTACCCGGATCTCATTCTCGAGAATTGCGGCAGCGGCGCCATGCGCAGCGACACGGGCGTTCTTTCGCATTTCCATCTGCAGTCAGTCAGCGACCAGGAGGATCATATGCGCATGCCTTCGGTGGTGGCGGGCCTTGGCGCGATAATTCCCCCGGAGCGGCTCGGCGTGTGGACGTACCCTTATCCTTCGCCCATCGACGACAGGATGACCTTTGAGCGGGACGGTGCGTTTACGCGTGCATTCAGCGACGGCAAAAACGTCTCCTTCAATATGGTCAGCGGCCTCATGGGTCTGATGTATCTCTCGGGTAGGATCGACTGCGCAGACGAAAACGGCCGGCGGCTGATACGCGAGGGCTGCGATCTGTATAAAAAGTACAGGCTTTGCAAGGCCGGCAGCAGCCCGGTGTACCCCTTCGGCACCTTCAATATGTCGGACGGCGGGCTCAGGGTCTACGGTCTTTACAACGAAAAACAAAAAATCCTCATGCTGGCCGGGTGGGCGCTGCCTGAGGAGGAAAAGTCAGGGAAAAACGGTGCCGCGAAAGCGTCCGGGAAAACCGGAGCGGCGGAAAGGCTCGGGAAAGCCGACAGCACGTGGAAATCCGGAACCGCCGGTAATGCCGCGGGGTACGGAAACTCCGGCGCCGCGGAAGCACGAACCGGCATAGATCTTTCGGAATACGGTGATCATATGCGCCTTGCGGACGTATATCCGCAGATGCCGGGTGTGAAGGCAGAGCTGCGGGGCCCGACAATTCATCTGTCGGTGCCGGGCCCCGGCACCGCAATATTCGCGGTGGTGGATCTCAACGAGCCCGCGGAAGAGGCTTCGGAGGAAGCGTAACAGGCGTACGTAGCAGCCTGCGCAAAAAGCCCCTGGACGGCAGGCTTCCCGGTCTGCACGGATTCGATCAAATAAGCCCGGATTCGATCAAATAAGCCCGGATTCGATCAAATATGCCGGGATTCAATCAAATATGCCGGGATTCGATCAAATAAGCCCGGATTCGATCAAATATGCCGGGATTCGATCAAATAAGCCCGGATTCAATCAAATATAACGCTCGCCACGGATAGTCCGTTGCCGCCGGTGATTTTGACAAAGTAAATGACCGCGCCGGAGGGAACGCTTCCCGTGACGCGATTTTCGGCCACCTCCAGGGTGGCCTTTTTCCACGTCGCTTTCATGACCGGATAGCCGCCTGATTCGGCGGAGGCGGTGCCGTAGGTGTAATTTTCGGTCAGGTAATAAAGCTCGGCGGACCCGGCGCCCGTGACCTCGCAGGACACGGAGCTGCCCTTGGAGGGCATTGTGACGAAGGCGGGCAGGGGGTCTGCGCCGCGGGTTATATTGTCGGCGAAGGCATACTGAACGGCGGCATTTTCAAAGAGCCCGGAGGCTTCCTCGAAGCCGTCGATTATCGCGAAGACAGTGCCGGGGGTGAGGCCGGAGACCGCCAGATAGCTTTCGGAGAGGCAGGACAGGTCGAAATAGCCCTGATTGCTGCCGCCGATGAAAAGCATCGGAACGGAGGTTTCGGAGAGCCTGGATGCCGCAGACCAGAGGGCCTTTGTTTCGCTCCCCGAGAAGGCGTCCTTGACGGGGGAGGCGGCCTTGTCCAAAAACGCGGCGGCCTGCATGGGTATCGCGAAGGCGAGGTTCCTGTCGTAGCCGGTATAAACTGCCGCTGCTGCGCCTCCCCAGCCGATGCCTGCGATTCCTATCCTTGCGGGATCCACGATATCCTCGCTGCGGAGAATGACGGAGCACCTTGCCGCGGCGTCAGCGGCGTGGAACATCCACTGCATTCCTGCGGACAGCCCGGAATTTGACATCATATCGAAGGCGGGCATGAGCACGCAGCCCTCGCTTGCGTACTTCTCGGGAAGCTCGCGCCTGAAGGAAACAGGGCCCGGCTGCACGCCGTCACCGCTGAAGTACGGAATCGCGCCGGAGAGATCCGGCATAATGACGACGTAGCCCTTTTCCATCCAGGACTTCAGCCAGCTTACGGAGGGGGCGCTTTCGGGGCTGCCCAGCAATATTATCGCGGGAAGGCTCGTATCCGCGGAGCAGGGGACGCCCATCAGAGCGGAGATCTTGGTTTTAATGCCCTCGTCGCTGAAGCCGTCAATGACAATGCCGGAAACGGTGCAGTCGCCTTCCCTGAAGCTTCCGACGGTTTCGTAATGCACGGTGCCCGAAAGCACTGCGGAAAGCGAGTCCTCGATAAGCTTTTTATTGGCGGACACACTGTTCCCGGCAAATTCGCCCGCAGCCCTCAGTGTGCCCTCGGTATGATTGGTGAGGCAGAGCCCGTCAATAAAATAGCTGCCGCCGCTGACGTATCCCGAAGGCCTGACGTCGATGGAAACGGTGGATGGGTCGCCCTCAAGCATCGGGTCGCTCCAATGCGCTATCAGGCTGTCTGTGGGGAAGGAGACCCAGCCCGCGAAGCCGTGGGGAATGACAAGAGACGTGGCAATTCCGTTGCCCATGCCCGAGGTGTCCCGCGATTCGACCGCCACGGAGCGTCCGTCGCAAAGCTTCACGACCGCGTTGGCCGCGTTGAAGGCCGCCGCCTGCGTGCTGTTCTTGAGGACAAGCCCCACGTCAATGCTGCCGCCGGTGGCATTCACGAGCCAAAGCCTGAGATATTTGCGGCCGGAGCTCCAATGTGTGACGCCCTGTATGAAATACTGCCAGCGGGTTTGGTCCGACAACACCGCTTTAAGGGCGCTGCCGTCCTCGGCGAATTCGCTTTCCTCGGCTGTCAGCACGGGATCGGCAAGGCCCGGGACGGAATTTTGCCACTCAAGGAAAAGGGGCAGCGTGTCGAAGCCCGCAATCAAAATATCCTTGTCCGGGTCAGGCGTTGGCTGCGTCTGGCCGGTGGGCTGCCCCGCGGTCCCGGTGGGGTTCGCTGTGGAGCCGCCGTCCGTGGACGGCGGCGTTGCGCCCGACGTTTCGGAAGCAGACGCTCCGCCTGCGGGCGTGTGGCCTGTGGGTATTTCGCCCGACGGGTTTTCGCCTGAAGGAGTTTCGCTTTGGGCGGGCAGATCCGTCCCGCTGCCGTAGGGGCCTGCGGTGCCCTCCGATTCGGAAGCGCCCGGCGTCGATCCTGCGGGGTCCCCGGTCGCGTTGCCCGTGGGCTTTTATGACCCGGTTTGCGTGGGATCGTCAGTCCCGGCGGGGCCTGCGGTGGCCGGAGCGTCTGTGCATGAAGGATAGCCGCCCGTCTCTTTTGTACACCCGACCGTAAGACACGCAGCCAGAACCGCGGCCAAAAGGATCAGGATCGCGGCAGTGAGCGGATTACCGG
>JAGDAX010000044.1 GCA_017848335.1 Clostridia bacterium
ATGCTGCGCGGTGGCCGGAGGCCGGGGATCTTCGGCAGCTGCTGAATAAAAAGGATTCCGCGTCTGCATCTTGAGACGCGAACGGTTCACGCGTCAGCGTGCTCAGTGAGAGGCTCAATATGCTGCGCGGTGGCCGGAGGCGCCGGGCACTCAGCACTTTTCCCCCAACAATAAAGCCGCATTCCCGTAAAAGATCTTCCTCTCTGCATCCTCCCCCAGGCCGAGGGATTTCACAAACCTGATCTCCTCAGCAGGCAGATGCCACGGGCAGTCGCTGCCGAACAGTATCCTGTCCGCGCCGCGCAGCTTTACTATGGTTCCCGCATTGTCGGGCGTAATATTTCCGTACCCGAAGGAGGTGTCGAAATAGACGTTGTCGCCGAGGCCGTCGACGAGAAGCCCTATGACGTCCTCAGTCAGCATGCTGCCGCCCCAGTGGGCCAGCACCACGTCAGTACCGGCAAGCATTTCCGCGGCCCTCTTAAGGCGATAAGGGGCCGCGCGGTCCCTGTCCTCAAAGGAAATATCGCAGCCGGCGTGGAAAACGACAATGAAACGAAGCCTTGCCACGGTCTCGTAAAACCGCAGGAGCCGCGGGTCGTCCGCGACGAAATCCTGAAAATACGGGTGCAGCTTGATGCCGGCGATCCCATTGGCGCGGAGCCTGCAGAGCTCCTCCTCGAAATTGTCGGAAAAAGGGTGTACGGAGCCGAAGGAGATGACGTCGCCGCCGTTGATCGACGCCGCGAATGCGTTCACGTTGGACTGCCTTGCCGCGTCCACGGCAATGTTGTTGACTACAAATAAAGAAACCCCGGCCTCCTGCTCGCGCGCCCTGAGGGACGACAGAGTGCCGTCCGTGAAGGCTTTAACGCCTCCGGTCCTGCAGAGGCCCTCGATGGCCCTTGAGGCGAGCTTGTCGGGGTAGCAATGGGTGTGAAAATCTATAATCATTCGCAAACTTCGTAAAGGGCAAAGCTGCCTTTCATTTCAAAGTCAATGGCGCCGGAGCCGCCCACTGAGACGGTCTCAGGTGTGCCCGGGAATGACTTCACGAGCCTGAGGCTGCTTCCGGCAGGCAGGCTGCTTTTCAGGGAGACGTTTGAGGACACCTCTCCGCTCCTTGAAACCACGGTCAGGAGTTGTTGACTGCCGAGTGTTCGCAGGAATGCAAATACGTCGCCCGACCGGGAGGCTCCCGAGTTGAAAGCTCCGGGAACGAACGTGATATCGCCCTCCACCAGGCAGTTATATTTACGGCGGATCGCGGCAAGCTCCGCGAAAAGCGTTATTGATTTCAGGTCCTCACGCCCCCAGGGGTACGTGCGTCTGTTGTCGGGATCCTCGCCGCCCTCAAGAAGAGTCTCGTCGCCGTAATAGACGAGCGGCACGCCGGGGAAGGTGAACATTACCGCGGCGTAGGCGTATACAAGCCTTGCTGCGGCGGCTCTCCTGCCCTCCGATGCGCCCATCATCTCGGTCATAAGTCTGGTGACGTCGTGGGAGCCGGTCATATTCGCGAGGGCATAGAAGTTTTCCGCAGGATAATTTTCCTTCATCGAAAGGAATCCGGCAGCGGCCCTGTCTGCGCTGATCTCGCCCTTAAAGTAGGACAAAAGAGTCTTGCGGAAGGGATAGTTGGTCACGGAGTGCAGCTCGGGCTCCGTGAAGTAGGAGCGCAGCTTGCCGTAGCTCCACTTGTTGGTGGCGTCCTCCCAGACCTCGCCGATCACCACGGGCGCGTATTTGACCTCGAGAGCCGTCTCGTCTGCGGCGGCTCTGAGAGCGCGGATAAATTCGTCCGGCAGCTCGTCGGCCACGTCAAGCCTGAAGCCGGAAGCGCCTTCGCGGAGATTTTTGCGCACCACGGAATCCTCCCCCGAGGCTATGAACTCCATATATCCGGGATCGGTCTCGTTGACGTTGGGCATCACCTTGACGCCCCACCAGCAGTCGTACACGTCGTCGCTCTCCTCCGAGAAGCGGTACCAGCTCCTGTATTTGGAATCCCTGTTTCCGTAGGCGCCCCCGCCGTATTTGTGCTTCTTGTCAAAGTAAACGCTGTCGCTGCCGGTGTGGCTGAAAACGCCGTCAAGGATGAGCTTGATATTGCTGCGCTCGCACACGAATTTAAGCAGCGAAAACGCCGCGTCGCCGCCCAGAAGGCCGTCCACGTGCATATAGTCGGAGGTGTCGTAGCGGTGGTTGCTGACGGACTCGAAGATCGGATTCAGGTATATAACGTCCGCGCCAAGAGCCTCTATGTAGGGCAGCTTGCCGGAAATGCCGGAGAGGTTGCCGCCGTAGAAGTCCCAGCGGAGAATATTATTGTCGGCGTCCTTGATATACATGGGCAGGTCGTCCCAGGTTCCGTACATAAAGGAGTCCGGTTTATTGACGGTCATGGCGTCGATGCCTTTGGCAAACCTGTCAGGGAAGATCTGGTAGATGATGCTGTTCTTGAACCAGTCGGGCACCTTGAGGTCCTTGCGGTAGACGGTGATCTGGTAAGGAGGAACGTCCCCGCCCTCCGCCGTTTCGCCGACGCCGCCGGTGAGGTCTCTGTTGTTGCCGTAGGAATATACCGTGCCGCCGTTTTCAGAGCCGCCGAAGCTTCCGCCTGAGCCGCCGTTTTCAGAGCCGTCAGAGCCGCCGAAGCTTCCGCCTGAGCCGCCGTTTTCAGAGCCGTCAGAGCCGCCAAGGCTTCCGTCAAAGCCGCCCCCGTCGGCCACGTGCACCCTGAACGAATAAAAGATCACGCCCGGCCTCTCCGCCACGAAGTCTGCCTCATAGCGGCTGTAGATCCTCCTGCCGTAGTCCGTGTCCTTTTGGCACCTCGTCACGGGCGAAGCCGCAACCGTCCTCTCCGCAGCGACGCTCCCGCCGCCGGCAGGATCGTTCTCCGTGCCGTATATCCGCAGCTTGACGGACACGCCGGCAATGACCTTCGTCGATGCAAGGTCGTCCTCGTAGCAGTCAAGGAAGAGCCTGACCGCCGTACCGTCCGGCACCGCCCCGAAGGGTATCCTGAAATATTCCGATCTCGAATCGTGATATAACGTCAGCATCGCACGCACCGCCGCTTACTTGTGGTATTCAACGTTCCAGATTTCACGGGCATAATTTATGATCGTGTTGTCGCTGGAGAACCTTCCGGACGCGGCAATATTCACCGCAGCCATTCTGCCCCAGTTCTGTCTGTCTCTGTAAAGCCTGTCGGCGCGCACCTGGGCGCTGACGTAGGAATCAAAATCCTTCAGCGCAAAGAACGGGTCGTTGTCGCTCAGAAGGTGGTTTACGATCATATCAAACTCGCCCGGGCACAGTCCCATACCGCCGGAGATCTGCCCGATGATCCTCGGTATGCGCGGGTCGCTTGCCGCCACCTCTCTCGAGCTGTATCCGCCGTTTGCCTGATAATTCATGACCTCCTCGGAGCTAAGTCCGAACACGATAATATTGTCGTCGCCCACCGCCTCGTGGATTTCCACGTTGGCGCCGTCCATGGTGGCCATAGTGACGGCTCCGTTCATCATAAATTTCATGTTGCCCGTGCCTGAAGCCTCCTTGGACGCGGTGGATATCTGCTCGGAAATGTCACCCGCCGGGATCATTATCTCCGCGAGGCTCACACCGTAATTCGGCATGAACACCACCCTCAGCTTATCCTTCGTCCGCGGGTCGTTGTTTACCCTCTCCGCGACTGTATTGATGAGCTTTATGGTATTCTTGGCGAGAATATATCCCGGGAATGCCTTCGCGCCGAAAATGAACGTTCTGGGCGCCATATCGTACCCCGGATCGTCGCAGAGCCTGTTGTAAAGGTCCAGAATGTTGAGCACGTTGAGAAGCTGCCTCTTGTACATATGGAGCCTCTTCACCTGGATATCGAAGATCGAATCCGGGTCGACAGCCAGTCCGTAGCTTCGCAGAATGTACCCGCTGAGACGCTCCTTGTTGGCGCGCTTGATCTCCATCGTCCTGTCCACAAAGGCGCTGTCCCCGGTGTAAGGCATAAGCTCCGAAAGCAGATTGGGATCCCTTCTCCAGCGGTCTCCGATCGTCTCGTCAATGAGCGCCGCAAGGGACGGGTTCGCCTCGATAAGCCACCTTCTGTGGGTAATGCCGTTGGTTTTATTGTTGAATCTGCCCGGGAAGAACTCGTTGAAGTCCGCCAGCTCCCTGTGCTTGAGAATATCCGTGTGAAGAGCCGCCACGCCGTTGACGCTGTGGCTTCCCACGATCGCGAGGTGCGCCATCTTGACGATATCGTCCTGTATGATGGACATGCCGCGAAGCTTGCCCCAGTCGCCGTTGTACCTGGCAGAGACCGCCACGCAGAATCTGCGGTTGATCTCCTCGATGATCATATAAATGCGCGGGAGAAGCGACTTGAACATAGGCACGCTCCACTTCTCGAGAGCCTCCGCGAGAATCGTATGGTTGGTGTAAGCCAGCGTCCTCACCGTAACGTCGAACGCGTCGTCCCACTCGAAATTCTCCTCGTCCACGAGAATGCGCATAAGCTCAGCCACCGCCAGCGCCGGGTGCGTGTCGTTAATGTGAATCGCCGCGGCATTGTAAAGCCTCGACAGCGGTATTCCCATTTTTTTGACGTTGTTGATAATGGTCCTTATACCGGCCGCCGTGAAGAAATATTCCTGCTTGAGCCTCAGGAGTCTGCCTCTTTCGGTGGAATCGTCGGGATATAGAACGCTGGTGATGGCGTTGATGGCATACTGCCCGGCCGAAGCCTTCTCGAAGTCGCCTCTGCTGAAGGTGGAAAAATCAAACCCCTCGCCTCCCGTCTCGGCGCTCCAGAGCCGCAGCGTGTTGACGACGCCGTTTTCGTATCCGGGAACCGGCATATCGTAAGGCACCGCGAGAATGGGCTCGTAATTCTCGTGGGAGCAGCGAAGCTTGCCGCTCTCGTCAAGATACATCCTGCAGTCGCCGCCGAATTTAATGATGCAAGCCAGGTCGTCGCGCCTTGATTCCCACACGTTCTGGATCTTGAGCCAATTGTCGGGCGTCTCGATCTGCGCGCCGTGTACGATCTCCTGCTTGAAAAGGCCGTATCTGTACCGGATGCCGATACCCATGCCGGAGATGCCGAGGGAGGCCATCGAGTCCATGAAGCACGCGGCAAGCCTTCCCAGACCGCCGTTGCCGAGGCCCGCGTCAGGCTCCACCTCCTCCAGCGAGGAAAGCTTTATGCCCAGCTCCTCGAGGCCTTCAGCCACCGTGCCGCGGATCCCGAGATTGATCATTGCGGAATCCATGAGCCTCCCGATAAGGTACTCCATGGAAAAATAGTATACCGTTTTCTTCTTTTGCTCAAAGCTGCGCGTCTCGGTGCCGTACCAGTCTCTTGCCATATATTCCTTGAGAAGCGTGCCCAGGGCGATGTACCTTTCGGTGTCCGTGCTTTCCTTGATACCGATGCGGTAAAGCCTCAGCAGGCTCTCTTCGTAATCTTTTTTGAAGGTTTCTTTGTCAAGTCTCATAGTTTGTCCTTTGGTTTGTCCTATTTTCTTTTGGTTTGTCTTTTGATTTGTCTTTTTGGTTGTCTTTTTGGTTTGACAGGGTATTGCGTGGTTTTCAGAGTATTGCGTGGTTTGACAGGTCACGTCATGACAGACCATAAAGCGAGGCTGTCCGCCCCGGAGCTAAAGAACCCTCTGCTTTAAAAAAAGCACTCTCCGGGCAATAAATTCGCGGACAGCCGCAAAATCTTACTGAAAATCAGAATTATTTCTCACAAATATCGTTGTAAAGCGCGACGTATTTGTCAGCTCCGGTCTCCCAGGTATTGTCGGTGTCCAGGCCGGCCTTTATGATGCCGTTGAAGGCAGGCTTGTTCTTGTACACGTCCACCGCGTTTCTGATGATGTCCAGCATCTCGTGGGCGTTGTAATTGCTGAAGGAAAAGCCGTTCCCCTCGCCCGTGTATTTATTGTACGGCAGCACCGTATCCTTGAGACCGCCGGTCTCTCTCACCAGCGGCACCGTTCCGTATCTCATGGCGATCATCTGGCTGATGCCGCAGGGCTCAAACTGCGAAGGCATGAGAAGGATATCCGCGCCGGCATATATCAGCGAAGCGAGGCTGTCGTCAAAGCCTATCTTGACGCCCACCTTGCCGGGGTAAGCCGAGGCGTAATATTCAAAGAAATCCTGGTAGTCCGTGTCGCCGCTTCCGAGAAGCACAAACTGCGCGTCCGTGTCCAGTATCTGCTCCATTACGCAGGTTATAAGGTCAATGCCCTTCTGCCTTGTGAGCCTTGAAACCACTGCCAGGACGGGCTTGTCGGCTTCCTCCGGGAGACCCATCGTCCGCTGAAGCTCGGCCTTGTTGGCGGCCTTCCCGGCGGCGTAGGAATTCCTGTCGTAATTGAGGACCAGGTTCTTGTCGGTGGCGGGATCGTACCTCTCAAAATCTATGCCGTTGACGATGCCGCAGAGCTTAAAGGACTTCTCCCTGAGAAGGCCGTCCAGCCCTTCGCCCGCCAGGTCGCCCTTGATCTCATCTGCGTACGTCTCGCTGACCGTGGTGATCCTGTCCGCGTAAACAATGCCCGCCTTCATAAAGGAAATGCAGTCCATAAATTTGAGCTTCTCCTCGGTGAAGTAGCCCATGTTGAGGCCCAGCAGCTCCTCAAGCACCGCCGGCGAATAGATGCCCTGATATTTGAGGTTGTGGATCGTGAATACCACGTGGGCGTTTGCGAACTCAGGCGAGCTGTAATATACGTCGCGGAGATACACAGGGATCATTCCCGTGTGCCAGTCGTTGCAGTGTATGATATCGGGCTCGAAGCTGTCCATGTGCTTCACGGACTCCATGACCGCCCTGTCAAAGAAGGCGAACCGCTCGCCGTCGTCAAAGTAGCCGTAGCACCCGGGCCGCTTGAAATAGTACTCATTGTCGATGAAATAGAACGGTATACCGTCATAGTTGAGATATTCAAGGCCGCAATACTGGTTTCTCCAGCCCACCGAGACGCCGAAGCTTGAAAGCTGGCTCATCTTGTTGGCAAAATCCGCGTCAATATCACCGTACTTGGGCATTATGACGCGCACGTCAATACCTTTTTTGTGAAGCGCTTTAGGGAGGGCAAAAGCCACGTCCGCAAGTCCGCCGGTTTTGGCGAAGGGCTCCGCTTCAGCTGTAACAAATAAAACTTTCATAAATTGCTCCATCCGGCATCAGTCCCCGCGGGGCTTTCAGCCTTTAAATAAATATGTTGTCTGCGTGATGACACGGCAAACGCTTATCCGCGTTTCCGGTTTTCCGCTTATCCTCTTATCCTCTTGACGGCAATAACCGCGTTCCCGCTCACGGCAGGTAGACGTTCCTCTTTTCCACGATGGTCGGGAAATACTCATTCCCCTTGAACTCCGCGTTTTCGGAGATCACGACGTTCTTGTCAATAATCGCCCCCGAAAGCTTCGCGCCGCTCCTTATCTGCACGTTCTGGAGAATGATGCTGTCCTCGACCAGGGCGTCCTCCTCCACCACCACGAACCGTCCGATAATACTGTTGCGCACGGTGCCCTTGATGATGCTGCCGTCCGCCACCAGCGAATTTGAAACGCGGCAGCCTTTAACGTAGATCGTAGGCGGCTCGTCCTTGATCTTGGTGTACACGGGCCTCTTGGATCTGAAAAGCTCGGAGGACACGTCCATGCGCAGCATATCCATATTTGCCTTGAAATAGCCGGATTTACTGTTTATGCACGCCACGTAGCCGTCGAACCGGTAGGCATTGAAATTAAGGACGTTCAGCTTTGAAAGCAGCAGCGAATAGAGGTCGCTGAAATGCCTGCTCCTGGCGTTCTCCTGTATAAGGCTTATGAGGAGGCTCTTCTTGAGAATGAAGACCTCCATGCAGATAGAGGCATTGGGGATGTAGCCGATGTTTTTGCCCACACCCGTGACGTTGTGGTGCACCTCGTCCACCTCGAGCGTGAAGCAGTTGAGGAACTCCCTGTCCGCGTTCTCCACCTCCGTGTATACAGCCGTGACGTCAGCGCCGGAATCCTCGTGGGATCTGATGACGTCGCGTATGTCCATATTGCAGATCATATACGAGGACGTGAGAATGACGTTCTCGCTCTGGCTGCGGAAAAGATATTCCATATTGCTCTGGAGCGCCCTTGACTCGAAGTTCGCGATGTCGATCAGGCGGTGGTTGAACAGGAACAGACCGTCGTTTTTGCGGTTGAGATCCCAGGGCTTGCCGTCGCCCACGTGATCCACCAGCGACCTTGAGTTGGTGTCCGCGAATATGCCTACGTTGGTAACGCCTGCGTTTACCACGTTGGAGAGCATAAAATCGATCACCCTGAAGCGGCTCCCTATCGGGACGGATGCCAGCGACCTTTTGGCAGTGAGGGCCTTGATGTCGCTCTCGTCCTCGGCAAGATTAAAAATTGCCATGTACTCTTTGCTCATTTAAAACGCCTCCTCTCCGCCTGTCAGCCTCTTATGTTGGGCTCAAGCACCGAATTCGCGTCGATGACCGCGATCTTGTCGCCGTCGCCTATCACGTTGCCTGACTTCACAACGGACTTCTCGAGCACGATGCCCTTGTTGACGATCACGTTGCCCTCGATGACGCAGTCCTCCATGATAATGGAATCCACTATCCTGGCGTTTTTGTCTATCCGGCAGCCCGGGAACAGTATCGAGTGCGTCACCTCGCCGTTCACGATGCAGCCCTCCGTGATAATGCTGTCGCTTACGGAGGCGTCCTCTCCGATATACTGCGAGGGCCTCACGTCGCTGCGCGTAAAGAGCTTCCAGCTCGTGTCAAAAAGCCGGACTTCATTGTCGAGACTGAGAAGGTCCATATTTGCCTCCCAGAAGCTCTGGATCGTTCCCACGTCCTTCCAGTAGCCCTTAAATTCGTAAGCCACCAGCGTCTCGCCGTTATTGAGCATATTGGGAATGATATTCTTGCCGAAATCGTAGCTCGAATCCGGATCCGCAGCGTCCTGCTCCAGATATTTTTTGAGCAGCCTGTAGTTGAAAATGTAAATGCCCATCGAAGCAAGAGTGCTCCTGGGATGCTTGGGCTTCTCCTCGAATTCGACGATATGGTCTGTGCCGTCGGTGTTCATGATGCCGAAGCGCGAGGCCTCTTCGAGGGGCACGTTGATGACCGCGATGGTGGCCGCCGCCTTCTCGGCGATATGCTTGCGCAGCATTTCGCGGTAGTCCATCTTATAAATGTGGTCGCCCGACAATATCAGCAGGTACTCCGGGTCGTACTGGTCGCAGAACGAGAGGTTCTGGTATACCGCGTTGGCCGTGCCCTTGTACCAGTCGCCGCCCTGCTCGCTCATGTACGGAGGAAGCATGGCAACGCCTCCGTGAACGCGGTCCAGGTCCCAGGGGGTGCCGATACCGATGTGCACGTTAAGCTCCTGAGGCTTGAACTGCGTCAGTATCCCCACCGCGTCGATGCCTGAATTCGAGCAGTTACTGAGGGCAAAATCGATTATTCTGTACTTCCCTCCGAAATGCACCGCAGGCTTTGCCATCACCTTGGTCATCGGCGAAAGTCTGCTGCCCTGACCGCCTGCCAGAATCAACGCGATCATATTCTTCTTTGCCATAATCCATCCCCCTTCCGGGCCTTAAATTTTGTAAGGAAACGCCGGAAACCGGCGCTTGCTGTCTGTAATAATATCAGGCTTTCAGCTTTCTTTTTTACGCAGCTTTCGGCTGGTCTTCGAGTCGGTAAACACGTCCTCCCTGACCGAGAGCTTGAGGCTGCCCGACACGTAATTCGACGCGCCGCCCTGACGGATAACGTTTCTGACCTTTGAAGTCAGGTTGCTTCTCGTGATAAGCCCGGTAATGAGCGCCACCAGCGCACCGATAAGGATGCCCGCAAAGAACGCCCCTGCGGAGAAATTGACTATCACGAATATCGCAAGTACGATCAGGAAGGCCAGCGCCGCGTAGCCGAATGAAATGCGCGAAACCTTTTTGCTGTCCACGGGAAGCCTGCCCGCGGTCTTGCCAGTCTGACCGTTCATCGCGAAATAGTAGAATTCGTTATTGAACCTGGTCCTGAGAAGCCACACCGGCAGCAGCGCGTAGGAATATTTGCGGTTGAAAATATTGATCTCCGCGGATTTTTGGGCAATGTTTTTGTACCCCGCGTTCTCAACCGTCTTGCGGAGCTCCGAATATATGGTGCTCTCGACGCGCACGTCAAGAGTCTTGGAGCATTCCTCTATGCCGAGGTCGTATTTGTCCGCCAGAAATCCCGAAAGATAGGACATTTCAAAGGGCTTCAGCCCGCCGTAATCGAAGGGCTCAAGTGATTCCATGAAATCGTCGTCAATGGAGCTGGACGCGTCCGAGGGAATGCGGTCAAAAGCCATACGGCCCGCCCTTGCATTGGAGAAAAAGTTGGTCTTCTCGTAGTCGTACGTGTTATCCGACCACTTCTCCGTCGTTTCGCTGGTGAATTTGCAGCTCGCGCTGGCGTCGCAGCTCATAAGGTGATACGGAATGTAAATGCCCGTGACCTTCTCCACCGCGTGGTTGTCCTGAAACGCCTTCGGCAGCACCTTCTGCCCCTTCCCCACGAACGCCTTGTAAGCTTCGACAGCCTCCTCTTTCGTCCTGGTGAACGGAATAATAAAATCCGGCGCAAATTCGCCCGATAAAGAGCTTTGAATCACCGCCGGGTTGCCGCAATAAGGACAGAAAAGCGCAGCAGAATCCACCGTACCGATAATGGCTCCTCCGCAGGAAGAACACGTATAGCCGGCAGTCTTCGCCTTGATAGCCTTCCAGTATTCCTCGGCCTTCTCGCCCTCGATATATTCGTCATCGATTTTGGCGGTCTCGTGGCTTATGGCGGTGGTCTCGATCTTGCCGAGCTCCTCCGGATCAAAGGTGCTGTCACAGAATTCGCACTTGATGACCTTGGCGCCGGGGTCGTAAACCAGCGGAGCGGCGCAGTTTGGACATTTGTATTCGATAGCTGCCATTTTATTCCTCCCGTTGATCATTTGCTTTGAAAGAGCTGATAAATTGCTCTTTTGCTTAGGTCGTTGTCTCAGGCTGCGTTTCGCCGCGGGGCGGTCGTATCTGCTTAGCGGCGGCTTTTGCGCTACGCTGCGGTTTTCGCTTAAAGGCGTTATTCGCCGCGGGGCGGCTGCTTGCTGAGCGGCTGATCTCGCAGCGGGGCGGTCGTTTCGCCGCGGATCCGTGATCCGGTCATTCCCGGCCGCATGGATTGCTGCTGCGGCGATATACTTCCCTGCGCAGCCTCGTTATTTGCGGCCGCGCACGTTTAAGCTTCGGAAATCAGATCAGCCCTTGCCAAAAGGTTCACCGGCAACGCATTGCCTGTCTGAAGATATTATACCACGTTTCTATTCATTTTTCATCCGGAGCGGCGCTTTTTTTGGCCTTTTCGCCCGGATTATTTTTGGGTCTGCGCCTGCGCGGAGCAGCCGCTTTCCCTTCGGCTGCAGCATTCCCTTCGGCTGCGGTTTTTCCGTCATTGACCGCTTTTCCGTCGGCGGCTGCTTTTCCTTCGGCGGCGGCTTTCCCTTCGGCAGGCGCCTTTCCTTCTGCAGGGGCTTTCCCTTTGGCGGCTGCTTTCCCTTCATCGGCCGCCCTTCCTTCGGCGGCTGCTTTCCCCTCGGCGGCCTTTTTCCTTTTGGCAGGAGATTTTCTGCCGCCGCCCGTGGGCTTTGTATCCGCGGCCGCGGGCTTGCTTTCATTGGCCGTTGAACTTGTTTCGGGAGCCGCGGCCCTGCTTTCGGCGGTTCTTTCCTTTGATTCGGGAGCCGCCGGCCTGCTTTCATTGCTTGCGGTCTTTGCAGAAGAATTTCCTTCGGGGGAAGATTCTCCACCGGCGCTGCCGGTCTTAGCCACGACACGCACGGACGGGCGTTTGCGCGAACGCGTTTTCTTTGAAGACGGGTTTACGTCCGTGGCCTTGGGATCCGCAGACTTCATTTCCGCGCCCTTCGCATCCGCCGCTTTGATTTCAGCAGCTTTCATATCCTGTGGCTTGACTTCGGAAGCTCCCGTATCCGGAGTCTTAACCTCCGGAGCCTTCATATCGGGAGCCTTGACCTCCGCCGGTTTTATAGCCGCGGCGCCGGACTTTTTCCTTCGGCCGGACGATCTGCGCGAGCGCCGCCTTCCCGGGGATTTGGGCGCGGCTGTGTCCTCCTGCAGCTGCGGCCGGGAGTCTTCGCGCGTATCCTCAAAAGGCTTTTTGTACGAAGCACCCGGCGTGCCGCTGACTCTGCCGTTCTGGCGTCCTCTGTGGCGGTTTCTTCCCGCGCCCGCAGTCCTTCCGGGCATGAAATTATTCTCGATCCCCGCAAGGAAAAACACGTTCAGGTCGACGGTCTCAAGCGCCTGGCAGAATCTGAATATGCGGGCCGTGTTGTAAGCGTCGACACATGCCCTGTGCGCGTCGCCGGCGAAATATATGTCGCAAAGCTCCACCGCTCTCTCAAGCGAGATCTGATTTTTAAGCCCCGCGGCGTTCATGAATACCTTCTGAAAATCGATCCAGCGCTTCATCATGCCGCTCTCGACGATCGGGAAGCCCTTGACTCTGGACTCGCGAAGGCACTGTATCGGGTCGTTGGTGGACCAGGAATAAACGAGATACTCGCCGTCTCCCACCCACTTCATAAAATCGTAAAAAACGTCCGTGAACGAACTTTCATTTTCCACCATACTCCAGCTGATGCCGGTCAGGTTTCTCTCGGTTGAAGGAATACTTTTTGCGAAATCCGGCCTGACAAATCTGTCAAACTCACCTATCAACCGGTAATTATCATCAAGCTTTACGGCTCCGATCTCGATGGTCTCCGTGCGAAGAGGCGAGCTTTTCCGAAAGCATGTGCAAAATTCGAGATCTATAAATATGTGTTGCAATCACATTCCTCCCTTCTGTAAACGTTTATCAAATGCTCTTTACGCAAGCGACGATGTTTTCCACCGTCAGGATCCGGCGGGATTTGAGCAAAACCTCCGCTCTGCGCGTTCTTACATTTCCTCCAGCGGCAGCGTCGCGTATGCATTTAGATCAAGCGGCGAAACGCGGCCCTTCAGAAAAGCATAATACGCGGCGGCTCCTATCATGGCTCCGTTGTCAGTGCAGAGCACCGGTGCGGGCCTGTAGAATTTCATCCCCCTCCGCGCAGTTCTTTTCGAGAACATTTCCCTGAGCCTGGAATTGGCGGCCACACCGCCGGAGAGCGCCACGGTTTTCTGCCCCGCCGCAGCGGCGGCCTTCAGTGTATTGTCGCACAGTACCTCGCAGACGGCTTCCTGAAACGACGCGCAAACGTCGGGAACGCAGATCTCCGCCCCTGTCATTCTCGCTCTGTTCACGTAATTCAGCACCGCGGTCTTGATGCCCGAGAAGCTGAAATCAAACGAGTCCTCAAACCGCGTCCTCGGAAAGGCGACAGCGTCCCTCCGGCCTTCCTGCGATATACGGTCGATGACCGGCCCGCCGGGATAGCCCAGTCCCAATTCGCGCGCAACCTTGTCGTAAGCCTCGCCCGGAGCGTCGTCGCGCGTGCGCCCAAGCACCTCGTACGAGCCGTAATCCTTGACGAAAACGATATGGCTGTGCCCGCCGCTGGCAACCAGCGAAACAAAGGGCGGCTCAAGCTCGCTGCCTATGAGATTCGCGAAAATATGCCCCTCGAGGTGATGCACCCCTATCAGCGGAATGCCGCGGGCAAGGCAGATCCCCTTGGCGGCCGTAAGCCCCACCAGAAGTCCTCCCACCAGCCCCGGCCCGTAGGTGGCTCCCACCGCGTCGATCCTCTCAAGCGGAACACCCGCAGCCAAGAGAGCCTCGTCGATCACGGGCACCAGGAACTCAAGATGCTTGCGGGACGCGAGCTCCGGCACAACTCCTCCGTATTTCTGATGGAGAGGGAGCGACGTGGAAATAATATTGGAAAGCACCTCCCTGCCGTTTTTTACGACGGCGGCCGAGGTTTCGTCACAGCTGCTTTCTATTCCGAGAATAAAAATATCGTCCATGAGCCTCCCGATAATACCCTCCGGGCAGCCGTCACTGCGCTGCCCGATAATTCCTTCCGTACCGCCCTTTAAAGGCCTCCGCCGTTTTGCTCCTCGAAAGAGAATATGTCGAAATACGGATTTGTCTTCGACGCGATCCTGAGCGCCACGCCCTCGTGCTTCAGCTGCGCCTCCATGCTCTTTTTGACGTGGGCAGCCAGCGACATAATACCGCTGATTTCCGACTCATAGTGCCCGATCTCGAGGGCCGCGATGCCCTGCTCGAAAAGGTCAAGCGCCGCATGATGCTTCATTTCTCCGGTGACCAGGATATCCACCTTGTTTTCGATCATCCAGTCGGTCTCTCCGTCGAACGAGCCGCAGCAGACTCCTACGGTGACCACGTTGTCGTCCATCGCGAGATTGGCGGGCAGCACAAGCTTCGAATTGAAGCTGTTGAAGGTTGAGGTCTTGTCGTCCACAAAAAAGGACACCGGCACCGCCGTCGGAAGACTCCCCACCCTGTGCAGCTGGCTTTCGTCAGCCTTTATGTCGGTAAGTCCCAGCCTGAGAGCCAGCACGTCGTTGACGCCGCCCCTCGCCTTGTCGAGGTTGGAGTGGGCCGAATAAACGGTAATGCCGCTGTCGTTAAGCTTTTTGATCTTGCGCGCAAGAAGGCTGCCCTCTGCCACAGGGTTTTCCTTGTCGAAGATCAGCGGGTGGTGCGTTATGATGAGATTGATGCCTGACGCCGCGGCGCTGTCAATGATGCTCTCCGTAAGGTCAAGGCAGAAAAGCACGTTCCGGGTCTTATCCTCGCGGCTGCCTGCCATAAGTCCGACGTTGTCCCATTCGCAGGCAAGGCTCAGTGGCGCAAAGGCCTCGATCCATTCAAGAATTTCATTGTGAATCATGTGAATTTCCCTCCGATTCGTTGTAAAAGGCGAGGATCTTTCCTATCCCGTCTGTGATCTCCTCCAGATATTTCAGCCTGTCTCCGCAAGAAGCCGCCTCCGCGCCGCTCTCTATCGCTTTTTTGACCGAAAGCGCCTCGTTAAGTCTGGCGGTGAGATACCTTTTGTTGATTTCGGAAAACTGCACGGGAATGAAATCCCCGAATTCAGCCCTTATCGCGGAAATTTCGCCGGCTCTTGCCGCGGATGCTTCGCAAGCACTTTCCCCGGACGTTCCGCGAGTACTTATCGCGAAAATACTGTCTGCCCGGCTCCGGTTCTTCACGGAAACGTCGGGCCTGCATTCCATCACCGGATAGAACTTCCCGTGCTCCTCGACCAGTACCTCCGAAACGATCTCGAAGCCGTTCTCCCAAAGGAAAACTCTCAGCTCGCGGTGCAGCGTATTCGGCTGCAGCACAAAACGCGAAACGCTTCCTGCGACCTCCGGACTCCCGCCGATGATCTCGGCAACGGTAAGCCCGCTGAGCCCGCTTACGGTAACCACGTCCGCTTCACCGGGCTCGAGAGTTTCAAGCCCTCCGCCAAGCCTCAGGTCAAACAGGGCATCTGTCCCGGCGGGATCCGCCGCCCCTGCAGTCCCGGCTGCCGTGACCGTCTTCAGTCCCGCGGAATAGAGCCTGATATTGGCGGAGGCCCTTTTGAGCGGCCCCTCCCTTATGTCGGAGAGAATCGCCTTGCGGAATCTGCCCTCGCCTACCAGCTTTATGGGCATCAGACCGTGGTCGCAGCCAATATCCGCAATGACTTCGCCCGTCCCGGCAAGCCTTGCCACGCATTCGAGCCTTTTTGACAGCCTGGGAAGTCTCAAATCAAATCTCCTTATTCCGGCCGCTCGTCCGGTCGCCCGTCATCCGAAGGCACGGAAGCCTGCACGTCGTCTGAAGGCGCGGAAGACTGCCCGTCGTCTGACGTCGCAGAAGCAAGTTCTCCGGTGGAAGCTTCTTCGTGCGCATCGATCCCGGAGACTCCCGCTTCATTCGAGGCAGCCGCAGCCGCCTTGGCCGGGGCTGATTTCTTCTCGATAAGGAACCTCAAAAGCTCCAGCCCCACGAGAATCAAAGCTCCCACAATAAGGGGAATGATCCTCAGGCTGTTGGGAAGGCCCTGCGTCAGCACGATACCTTCCTGCGACGGCTTGAGGTTTAGCGGCCCCTGAGCGATTGCATACGCGGAGCCGAGAAGCAGTCCCAGCACCGTATACACGGTCTGGCTTCTGAATTTGAGAAGAGCCGCCTTGATGCCCTTCACCGCCAGAAGCGCTCCCACGACAATACCCGCCGCCATCACAAGGATTCCCGAGATCATCCTGAAGGAGAAATTGAACCGGAAAACCTCTTTGATCGCCTCAAGCAGCGGCAGATAACAGCCGAACACCAGCAGGATGGTGGAGCCGGAAATACCCGGCAGGATCATGGCCGAGATGGCCGCCATTCCTGCGAGGAAAACGTACAGATACTGCCAGCCTCTGAGACCGTCCACAAAGCTTATCTGCCCGGACATGAAATCGAGCTCGCGAAGAAGCGATATGCCCACGACAAGAGCGGCGCCCAGCAGCGTGAACACGAGATTGTAATATTTTCCCTTTATTACGGCAATTTCGGCGATCACGATGAAGGGAACGGCCGCCAGCGACAGCCCGATGAAGGCAGAACACAGTACGTACACGTGCTTCTCGAAAAGAGCCGAAAGCAAAAGCATGGAAGCCACCAGACCGATGACCCAGCCGATGCCGAGATTCAAAAGGTACAGAATGGCCTTGCGGCGCGCGGCTTTGTCCTTGGACAAAAGGTCGTTGATCGACAGAATGAATCTGTCGTAAAAACCCAAAATAAAGCCGACTGTGCCGCCGGATACTCCGGGAACACTGTCAGCAAGCGCCATGGCAAGGCCGTGAAAGGCAGTCAAAAACATTAAATAATCCCGCTTTCGTAGAGATTTCGGGCCGCAGTGGTTCATGTCCCGCCGCCCTTTGATATGATACTACTTTTGGCCCGATTTTTCAAGAGCGGAATGGCTTCGCGGGCGGCCCCTGAGACGGCCTTCGGGCAGGCTTTCGGACGGACTTTGTGACAGGCTTTTCTTCAGGCTCCCGGGCGGACTTTTGAACGGGCTTTTGGGGGCGCTTCCGGTGTACCTTCGGGTATACTTCCGTGAAGGCTTTGGCGCAGACTTTGGCAGCTGCTTTGAGCAAGGTTTTTTGAGCAAGCTTTTGAGGAAGCTTTTGAGGAAGCTTTTGCACACTCTGCTGCGCCTCACGTCAGCTTCGTCCTGAAGCCTTTTCGCCGCCGCATCAGCCGCCTTTTTAAGCCGGCTTTTCGCCGCCTCTTCAAGCCGCCTTTTCATTTCAAAAGGCCGGGGCGTTCCCGCCCCGGCCGTCCAACCAAAATAAACCAAGATCACGGACTTAAGCTTTGACCTTTCCCTTCAGAAGCTCCGCCTGCGCCTCCGCAAACTCCGCCACCGCCTTAACAGTGTCCTCAAGCAGAGGCCTCGGAATACCCGCCTTGTCGAGCGTTTCAAAATACCCGTACTTCCCGCCAAGGCCGCAAAGCTCGATATACCTTCTGAAGCCCTCTCCGGTCTCCTCGTTCAGCTTGTAAAGGTACAGAGCCCCCATCTGCGCGAGTGCGTAGTCCACGTAGTAGAACGGGTACAGGAAAATGTGCTGCTTCTGCATCCAAAAGCCGCCGTTCTCAAGGAACTCAATGCCGTCGTAGTGCCGCCAGGGCATGTATTTCTGCTCGATCTCCTTCCAGTACTGCCGCCACATTGCAGGTGTGGAGCCCGGATTCCCGTAAACTCTGTGCTGGAATTCGTCGACGGACACAAGGTACGGTATGGTCTTGACGGCCTCGCAGAAATGCCCGAATCTGTACTTGTCGGCTTTGTCGCCGAAGAAGCTCTCCATATAGGGGTACGCGAAGTGCTCCATCGTCATCGAATGGATCTCGTTGATCTCACTGGTGCCGGTGCAGATATCGTCAATTGGAAGCCTTCTCGAGGAATAGTAATACTCGAAGGCGTGGCCCGCTTCATGGGTCAGCACGTCCACGTCAGCGGCAGTGCCGTTGAAGTTGGAGAATATGAAGGGCGCCTTGAACTCGTGAATCATCGTGCAGTAGCCGCCCATGTGTTTATTCTCGCGTGTCACAAAATCGTAAAGCTCATACTCGCGCATAAACGAGAAGAACTCGCCCGTCTCAGGCGACATGTGCCTGTACATCTCGAGGGCCTTGTCGGTAAGCTCCTCGGGCGTGCCCTGCGGGATCGCGTTGCCGTCCGGGAATATCACCGCCTCGTCGCACCAGTTGAGCTTTTCGAGCCCCAGTCTCCCTGCCTGCTCCCTGTAGAACTTATCGCACAGGGGCGTGATGTATTTGCGCACCGCTTCCCTGAAGGCCGCCACGTCCTCCGGGCCGTAGTCGAATCGCTCCCTGGCAAGGTACGCGTAGTCGATATAGCTCTTGAATCCGAGGCGCTTCGCTATCGTAACGCGCTTTTTGATGAGCTTTCCGTAGATCTCATCCAGCTTGCCGGAAATGCTCTCGTAAAGGTCAGCCCATGCCTTAAGCGCCGCTCTGCGCGTCTCAATGTCGTCCGACTGCATCTCCTTCAGCAGCCCGTAGAAGTTGCACTGCTTCCCGTTGAACTCGGTCGAGGCCGCCGCGGCCACCTTGGAATACTCCGTCCCGAGAAGGCTCTCCTCCACCGAGGGCTTGATGATGCTGAGCTTCATGAGCCTGATCGAATTCTCGAGCGATTTGAAATAGTGGTCGCCGTAGGTCTTCTCCAGGTCCTTCCTGTAGGGGCTCTCCGCCAGCGTCTTGTTCAGCTTTTTGACCAACGGCATGAGCTTCGGCAGGTTGACGTCGAAAAATTTCTTCTCCGCGTCGTAAAACTCATCCTTCATGTTCATCGTGTTTCTGATGTGCGCAATGGACACCATCGAGAAGAAATGCTTCTGCGACCCGTTCATGGCAAGAAAAGCCGCGTCTGCCTCTTCGGCGCTCTTCGCGCTCCTGAGCTTTTTAATATACAGCCTGCACTGCTTTTTAAGCTCGTTAATATCAGGCCGCTTGTATTCGATGTCCTTGAATTTTTCCATCTTCTCTGACCTCCCGGTAAATGCTGACGGCTTCTGCCCGTGAATGAGCTCCCACGTGAATGAACTTCCCCGTGAATTAACTTCCCCGTGAATGAACTTCCATGTGAATCAACTTCCATGTGAATAAACTTCCCCGTAAATTCACTGCTCCGCGATAAGCTGTTCCGCGCGTGATCCGATTCCCCTGAAAAATCTACTCCGCAAATCCGCCGATGCCCGCGAATATATCCCAGAAATCCGGATAAGCCTTCTCAAGGCATTCCGAGTTCTCCAGAACGTTCGACTTTTTGGAGCAAAGCGACGCAAGTATCGCCACCTCGGAAAGAATGAAATTGTTGCGGCAGTTGATGCGCGTGCCGCCCTCGAAGGCAGTCTTGCCCTTGACCCACATGGAGCCGCAGGTCCCGGGCGTAAACTCCGCGCCCAGCTTTTTGAGCTCGGCCACGGTGTAATAAAACGCGCCGCCGTTCATATTGATGATCTCCTGCGTCAGGTCGGTAATTTCCGTATTTCCCTCGATCTGCGTGGCAAGAAAAACGATGAAAGGCAGGCATTCCCGGGCCTCCGCGGCATTGACCGACGTCGGGATCTTAAACTCGCTTCCCGTGAACGCAGCCTCGCCGTCGAAGCCCTCCCTCAGGACAAGCTTCATGCGCGCCAGCTGGTCGATGAACTCCTTTTTCTTCACGAAGGGACTGCCCGGATATGTGTTCGAGACCGACACCGCATACCCCAGCGCCGAGCACGTAAGCCCGAACACAGCCATTCGCCAGTCGCCCGCAGGCGTGAAAACAACGCCGCTCTTAAGAGGCGCGGTGCCGTCCACAAAGCAGACCGTGTCGTCCGAAAGTGTGACGACGCCGCCCATCTGCCTGAGCGCATCCCTGTAGATATTGAAAATATTTTCGTGCTCCAGCGGAAGATCCATTACGATCTTCTGCGTGTTCCCGTAAACGATATTGCCCACCGCAATCGCGATAAGGATCCTCTCCGTGGTGTCGCCGTTGAGAACAAGCTTGTCCAGCCCGAAAATATACCTGGCGAAATTCGCGTCGAAATCCTCGCCGTCCTTGCGTTTTTGCGCCTGAGGATCTTCTCCGGTATCGCCTTCGGCACCCTCACCGCCGGCATTTTCCTTACCGTCCTCCGGAGCGTCAGCCGCTGCGGATGTCCCGGCGGCATTGCCGTCTGAACGGCCGTCTGCACGGCCGGAAGCTTCCTGCAGCTTTGCAGCTTCATTGTCGGGCCCTTCGAGGTGTGCGGGTGCAGTCCCTTCTGCAGGTCCGGAAGCTGCGGCCGGTTCGGAAGCCGCGGCAGGTCCGGAAGCCGCGGCAGGTTCGGAAGCTTCAGCCTGTTCGGAAGCCGCGGCAGGTTCTGCAGCCGCAGCGCCCTCGTTCTTGCCGCATTCAGCCTTGCCGCCATCGTCCCTGCAGCCTTCGTCCTTGTCGGGCGCGAGATTCTCCTTGGTGTTCTTCACCACGTTCTTAAACTGCCTGATCTCCTCCGAGAATATGATCCCGTATGCCCTTTTGGCGTCCCCGGCCCCGTCCACGGCAAGCCCGTTTGTCCGCATCACGTAGCCCGCGCCTGCTTTCTTGATGAGGCTGAGCACCCCTGTAAAGGGCTCGCGAAGCACAGTCCCCCTGAATTCCGTCCTTCCCGGCGAAAGCGCCGATATCTTCAGCGCAAAATACGTGTAATCGTCGATGGCCGGTATTTCAAGAAGTCCCTTCAGTTTGGTCTGGTAAACGAATCTCATTCAGGCGTCCCCCTTAAGTGAAAGCTGGTAAACCAATGCATCCTCACCGTTCTCATAGTAGTTATATCTCGTGTATGAATACGCGAAGCCTCTGCTCTCGTAAAGCGAGATCGCGCCCCGGTTGCTTTTTCTCACCTCAAGGAAAATCCTGTCGCAGCCGCTTGCCCGCGCATCCGCGATAAGGTCGTCAAGAAGTCCCGCCGCCACGCCTTTTCTCCGAAACCTCGGCTGCGTGCATATCCGCATAAGCTCGCAATCCTCGAAAATAACGGAGTAGCAGCAATACCCCATCAATTCACCGGATTCGGCGTCGTAAGTACCGCGAAGGCGCATAAATTTATTGTCGGCAAGGCTCGCCAGGAAAGAGCTCCCCCAGGGCTTTCTGAAGCAGCACTCTTCGAGGTATGCGGCCTCGTCTATTCCGGTTCCCCAAAGTTTTTCAGACATTATGATTCCTGCTTTGTGATGTTTTGGCAGATTTAAGTGCCGAGTGCCGAGTGATATCTGCAAGGCCGGAGGCAATAGGCCAAAGGCCGGAGACTTCGGCTGCCGGTGAACGGTTCGGATCCCCCGTCTGCATTTTGAGTCACGAACGGTTCACGCACAAGCTTGCTCGGCGATTGCTGATTAAATGCTCTTTCCGCAAGCGAGGATATCAGCACCACACATTCCGGCGATATTTGGGCAAAACATCTGCCTTCAGCGCATTACGGGCAACAAGGTGCCGTACGACTTATTATTCGTCGCAGCGAAGCGCGATCTGTGCTATAAACGCACAACTCACGTTACATAACTCTTAACTCACATTCCGGAGCAGCCGCGAAGCGGCACCCTGGCCTCTGGCACTCATTTACCGCGAAGCGGCACTACGGCCTCCGGCCTCTTGCCTCTTGCCTATTCCCGGCACCGGCACTTAGCACTTCTTCACCGTAACGTGCACGTCCTTGTAATAATTCACGGCTGCATTCTGCGCGTCCAGCGCGGCAGCGTCCTCAACGCTGCCCAGAACCCTCATTGTTTCCTTGTATGCGCCGCTGTACGTTCCGCATATTTCCCCTTCAGGTGCAAACCTCGCCTCAGGAAGCAGTTCAGCTATTAAACTTCTGTAATTGAGCGCCCCGTCGCCGGTAAATACCGCCGGTAAGCCCGGTCTGAGGGCTTCCTTTACGACGCCGCATATTTTATCAAGATAGTCGGAGCCGACCTTGTCAAATACCGTCCCTGCACCGCGGTTCGCGCCGTCGCCGCTCAAAAGATAATAACAAAGGGTGTTCCGTCCGTCAATGAGACTGACCCTGATATCCGGCGTAACGCTTACCGACGCGGCAAGATAACGAAGCGTATTCACAGGCACGAGCGGCTTTTTGAGACTGTACGAAAGGGTCTTGGCGGCGGCCATTGAGATGCGCAGACCCGTATAGGAGCCCGGGCCGGCGGTGACGGAAAAAACGTCGATATCTTCAAGGGCTGCGCCGGCGTCTTCGAGCACCTTCCCGATGCACGGAAAAAGCATTGACGCGTGTGTTTTGACGCCGTCATCGGAGGCCTCCGACAGAAGCGCGCCGTCTTCGATCAGGAACACACGGGCCAGACGGCAGGACGTATCAAGAAACAATATCTTCAAAGCATTCAATCCTTTCATCCGGTCCGGAAATCTCAATATCCCTTCGGTCAGGGGAAATATCGTCGCGCCTCGTGATATTCACGCGGAAGGTGCGGCCGAAAAGCTTCGCGGCGTCGGCGCCGCCTGCGGCGAATACTATATCGGCCCATTCGATGACGAAAACCGTGTCGCTTCCGTCAAAATCAAAGAAACCGATGTCGTAAAGATCCTCGATTCCGGTCAGCCTGTAGGCGTCGCAATGAACCACCGAAACCTCTCCGCTGCGCGGCTCGTAAATATTCATGAGCGAAAATGAGGGGCTGGTGACAGGCGTCCTGAGGTCAAAATTGCCGCAAACGCCTCTGGTAAAAGCGGTCTTGCCCGCCCCGAGATCCCCCGTGAGAAGCACACAGTCTCCCGGCGCCAGCAGCGCGCCAAGAGCCTTGCCGTATAATTCGGTTTGCTCCGGAGACCCGGAATTCAAAAAGACCTTGCCCATTGCCGTCAGATCAGTTAAACACAGGATGCTGCACAGGCTTTGTCTCGTAAGTGAGCCTGTCGAAAGCATAGCCCTCAGAAAGCGCGCGCTCGATGATCAGCGGCAGCGCGTCGGCGGTGGTATCCTGTCCGTCGTAATCGTGCATAAGGACTACGTTCTCGGTCTTGGTCCTGCTGACCTCCTTGAACACAGCCGCGACAATCTCCTCCGCCGTCATACGTGTCATGGCGTCCTCAGGAGATACGTTCCAGTCAAAATAGATGAAGCCCCTCTCCGGCACCATTTTCGACAGCTGCGTCATAATGCCCGGGCAGTATTTTTTGCTGACTCCGTTGGAAGCTCCGCCGGGAAATCTGGAAATATTGGGCGCGAAGCCTACGCCCTTCTTGAGCGATGAGTCCACGGCGTAGAAATCCTCGAAAAACGCGTCCGTCGAGGTGTAAATGATCTGGTATTCGTGGGTCTTGCTGTGGATGCCGACGTTGTGGCCCTCCTCCAGGGCGCGCTTAATGTATCGGCCCCGGGAGCCCTCAAAATCCGAGCCCACCACAAAGAAAGTTGCCTTCACGTTGTACTTTTTGAGCTGGTCAAGGACCTTATCGGTCACGTAGCTCGGTCCGTCGTCAAAGGTCAGGTAGATGGTGGAGCCGTTCCAATTGTCGGGCTTCACGATGGTGGAAGGATCGTAATGGACAGTGAGATATTCGCCCTCAGGCAGCCGCGTGGGAGCTTCGGTGACCTTCCCGGTGGAGGTCACTTCGGGAGTTTCCGCCGTGGTGTCGGGTGTTTCGGCAGGTGTATTGTCGGGGGAAGGCGTCTCCGTCTCCTGAGCGTCAGTCTCGGAAGGCGCTTCGGTATATTCCGAAGGAACGTTCGTCGCAACGGGCTCAACGGTATTCACGGAAAGGTGGCCGGACGGGCCCGGAACGACCGCTGCCTGATTCATCTTGTTGTTTATGACCAGCATGCCGAGCGCAACCGCGGCGCCGAGCAATATCAAAACAATTCCGGGCAAAACACTCTTTTTTCCGAAAAGGAAGGCCGCGCCCAGGACCGCGATCGCTATTCCAAGCGCAAGGCCGAGACCAAACATCACACTACTCATCCAAGCATCTCCCAAACAGATTTGTAACCGGGGAAATCATTCTCCGATATCGTCATATTTTAGCATATTTTTCCACTCTTTTTCAATATTTTTGAGAGCCGGGATTCACGCGGAAGTCAAGGAGATCAAGGCCCGAAGCTCTGCAGGACATCAGGGATATCAAGGCCCGAAAACGCTGCCGGACATTAGCGAGATCAAGGCCCGAAAATGCTGCCGGGAGCCACGAAAATTTCCGCCGGGCATTTACGGAAATCACCGCGGTAAGTCACAAAGATCACCGCCGGGCTTTTTCGGAAGCACCGCCGTAAGTCACGTCCGGCATCAAGCATTGCGGAAAAAGCATCAAGCCGGCGCTTACCCGAATCAAACTTGATCAAAGCTGAAAAGCCGCTGAAAAACCGGTTCAAAAACGCGCTCCCACTTGAAAAAAAAGGCGCAAAAATGTATAATTATGCGCGGTTAAAACACTTGCGGACAGAGACGACGAGCCTCATTCGCGGGCTTCAGCCGGGACAGCCGCACCCCCGATCTTCGGGCAAATAAACGTCCCGACGGAAAGAAAACCTCCCGACGGAGGAAAAACTTCCCGACGGAGAACAATCTTCCCGACGGAGAAAAGCTTCCCGACGGGGAACAAGCTTACCGCTGCAGAAAAAGGTTTCCCCAAACGGAATCGCTCACCTCGCTGCGGCACAAAACGGAATCGCTCACCTCGCTGCGACGTATTCCTGCGACAAAACCGTCTGCAAATCCGTCTGCAAATCCGGCGGCAAATCCGGCGGCACAAAATAACTACGAAAATTCATCACGGGACAACAGAGACACAAATG
The DNA here is from genome assembly GCA_017848335.1 of Clostridia bacterium. Taxonomy (GTDB): domain Bacteria; phylum Bacillota; class Clostridia; order UBA1212; family UBA1212; genus UBA1212. The sequence goes on from JAGDAX010000044.1 coordinate 24,917, forward strand.
GCTAAACAAAACAAACCCACCGACACCAAAAGCGGCGCAAGCTGCGACACACGTATATGCTCCGTAGGCGGCGAAGCCCTCATGGAGGGCATCATGATGCGCTGCCCCTCGGGATACGCACAGGTAGTAAGAACCCCCGAAGGCACGCTCAGCATCGAGACGAAGCGCCAGCCCCAGTTCGGCGCCGGCAACAAATTCCTCGAATTCCCCTTCGTCAGGGGCACCGTCCGCCTTGCCGATTCGCTGATCGTAGGCACCAAAGCGCTTTTCAACTCCGCGGAGATCTCCGTCTCCGACAACGACCCCAACTACAAGCCCTCTAAATTCGACCTATGGATCGAAAAGCACCTCGGCGACAAGGCCATGGGCGTTATCATGACGATTTCCCTCATTCTTTCGCTGGTCCTCTCCGTCGGACTCTTCTTCGTGCTGCCGCAGCTTATCGTGACCGGCATCAACGCCATCCCCGGCGTCGACCTTCCCCAGATCGCAAACAGCGCCATCGAGGGCGTTGTCCGCATACTCATCTTCCTCGGCTACCTCGCGCTGATCTCCTCCATGAAGGACATCCGCCGCGTCTTTATGTACCACGGCGCCGAGCACAAGACCATCCACTGCTACGAGCACTACGACGAGCTTACGGTGGATAACGTCCGCAGGTATTCGAAGCACCACCCCCGCTGCGGCACGGCTTTCCTTTTCGTGGTAATGGTCATCAGCATCCTGATACACGCCCTGATTCCGAATCTCGGCAACGTCTTCCTCAACGTTCTGATGCGCATCGCCACCCTGCCGATAATTGCGGGCATTGCATACGAATTCAACCGCTTCGCCGGAAAGCACGACAATAAAATCGTCAGAATTCTTCGCGCGCCGGGGCTTTTGATGCAGCGATTCACCACCAGAGAGCCGGACGACGGCATGATAGAGGTTGCTATTGTTGCGCTAAGCGAGGCGCTGAAGCTTGACGAGATGCCGGACTATTCCGCCAAGGAACCTGCCGTGCCCGCCGCTTCGGATGACGAAGCCCCTGAAGGCGCCGCCGAGCCCGACAATGCCGCGGATGACACTTCCTGCGCGGACGCCACTGACGCCACTGACAACGCTGACAATGCCGACGAAAACGCGGAAACGACGGAGCGGGCATAAGCCCCGCCCGCGGATGAGGCATTGAAAGAGGCATCAAAATTGAAATTATACGAATTAAAGCGTGCAATCAAAAAGGAGCTTGCCGGTTACGGCATCAGGGACGAGGATCAGACCGTCCTGTCCGGGCTCTTTGAGCACGCTTTTAATTTTTCCCTGAATTTCCTTCTGTCCGAGCCGCAGCACGAAATCGACGAAGATTCCGAGGGCTGCAGGATATTGGCGGAGGATATGGAAAAGCTCTCCCGCGGCATGCCCCTGCAGTACGTGACAGGCAAGGCCTGGTTCTGCGGACACCGCTTTTACGTAAACAGCGACGTTCTTATCCCGCGAATGGAAACCGAGCTTCTGGTGGCCCACGCAGCGGATTACGTGCAAAGGTTCATCGAGGTCAGCGGCCGCGCTCCGCGTATTCTCGATCTTTGCTCGGGAAGCGGCGCCATCGGCATTTCCTTAAAATACCTCTTTCCGGAGGCTGACGTCACCCTCTCCGACATTTCCCGCAAGGCCCTTCAAGTGTCCATGCAGAACGCCGCCGAAATACTCGGCGACAGCAGCAGTCTGAATTACGTCTGCGGAAGCTTCCTGAGCCCGTTTACCGACAATGAAACCGACGAGCTGACCGGCGAAGCACCCGGCAGTGGATCTCCCGGCGGTGAAGCTCTCCCCGGTCGCGGCAGGTTTGATATCATTCTCTCAAATCCGCCCTACGTCTCCACGGAAGCGATCAAGAAGCTGCCTGCGTCGGTACGCGATTACGAGCCGGGCATCGCCCTTGACGGAGGCCCCGGCGGCATTTTGCCTTATCGCGAGATCGCCCGCAGCCTCCGCAAGGTCCTCAGCGATATTTCCTTCGTCCTTTTCGAGATAGGCGAGACGCAGGGAAACGCCGTGGCGTCGATTCTTCGCGCGCAGGGGTTCTCAAACGCCAGAATTCTCAAGGATCTGGACAAAAAAGACAGGTTCGTTAAGGCCGTCTCGATTCCCGCCGACTTTTCGGAATCCGACCCGTCCTTTGCTCTCATCAGCGCGGCAATGCGCTCCCTCAGCGTCACCGAGCCCGTCCTTCCGGACGCACCTCAGAGCAGCGCTGCCGACGCAAAAAGCAGCGCGGACGCGGGGCGCTCTGAAAATGCAGGCGCCGGGGCCAACGCATATCCTGCGCCGCAAGGCACAAAGACTGCGCCGGCACAAGGCGCAAAGCCCGCGCCGCCGCAAAGCGAAAAACCTGCGCCGGCGCACATCGCAAAACCGGCGCCGCCACTAAACGCAAATACTGCGCCGGCACAAGTCACAAAGCCCGGCGCAGCCCCCGGCCTCACAGCCGCCTCCCCCGTCAGCCTGCTCAAGGGCATCGGCCCCAAGATCACAGCCTCGCTTGCAGCCTGCGGCGTAATCACCGTCAAGGACCTTCTCGGTTATTTCCCGCTGAGGTACGAGGACCGCACCAGGCTCTTCACGGTCACCGAATGCCGGCAGGAGCTGCTTTCGAAAGGCCTCACCCGCGGCAATTTCCTGCTGTCACTCAAGATCACGTCCGTCAAGGAAAAGCACACGCCGGGCCTTCCCGTCACGATCCTTCAGGGCTGCGACGTCACCGGCGACGCGGAAATCCTTTTCTTCAACAACAAATTCCTGCGGAAAATGATCTTCACCGGCAGGACATACCTCTTCTACGGCACGGTAAGGCTGAAGGAGGACCTTTACAAAACCGTCTCCCTGCTGCAGCCTAAATTCGTGCCCGAGAATGACCCCCTTAAGGTAAAAAGCTTCGTGACGGTAAATCCCGTTTACAGGCTCAGGGGCGACCTTAGGCAGCAGGATATAAAAAAGGCCGTGGCCAAAGCGCTTGCTCTGCCCGGCAATTGCTTCACAGACGAGCCCGACGTTCCTGCGGCTGTTCTCAATGAAAACGGCTTTCCCGGTATTATTGACGCGCTGAGGATGATCCACGCGCCTTCAACGCTGAAGGACGCCGAGACCGCCCTCAGGAGATTTTCCTTCGTCAATATGCTGAACGCGGTTCTTTGCATAAAGGCGCTCAAAAACCTCCGCAAATCCGACAGGCTCACGGGCATCAGCTTTCCCCTCTCCGATTTCGGGCCCCTTGACGGCAGGCTCGCCTTCAGGCTCACCGAAGGCCAGAAAAAGGTCATCAGGCAAGTCACGGACGACATGGCCGACTCCAGGCCCATGAACAGACTCATCGACGGCGACGTGGGCTCCGGCAAGACGATCATCGCGCTTTACGCGATCTACAACGCCGTCAGGAACGGCTTCCAGGCCGCCTTTATGGTTCCCTCCACCGTGCTGGCAGAGCAGCACACGCGCAAGACCTCCGCGCTTTTCGAGGCTCTGGGCATTCGGACCGCCCTTCTTTACTCATCCACCACCGCCAGGGAGCGCCGGAGAATCGAGAAGCTCGTCTCAGAGGGCGAAATTGACCTTGTTATAGGCACGCACAGCCTCCTTAACGAGTCCGTTGTTTTCAGGAATCCCGGCCTGTTCGTAATCGACGAGCAGCACCGCTTCGGTGTGGCCCAGAGGGCGCTTCTCGCGTCGAAGCGCGGCAAGAACGGCGCCGTCCCGGACGTGCTTTCACTGAGTGCCACGCCCATTCCCCGCTCACTTGCTCTTATCCTGTACGGAGACATGGACATTTCGATTCTGGACGAGAAGCCCGCAGGAAGGCAGCAGATCGAGACATACCTTTACACAAGCTCCGCCCTCCCCAGAATCTACGAGCGCGTGAGGAACGCCGCCGGGAAAGGCTCCCAGATATATATGGTCTACTCGAAAATATCCGATAAGGACGAGGCCGCTTTTACAGGCGAAGGAGAAGCCGAAGACCCTGAATACGTCGGCAGCCTTCAGATGACCGGCAATGACGGTCTTCAGGACGACGGCGGCTTGCCCGGCTCCGGCTCCGATACGCGAAAAGGCGCCGTTGAAGCCTTCAGCGAGCTTTCCTCCACGGTATTTAAGGGCATCAGCACCGGCCTCATTCACGGCAAAATGAAGGACGCCGACAAGAAATCCGTCATGGACTCCTTCGCGGCCGGAGAGATCAAAATACTGTTTGCCACCACAGTTATCGAGGTGGGAATCGACGTGCCCGCCGCCAATATAATCATCATCAACAACGCCGAAAGGTTCGGCCTGTCAACGCTTCACCAGCTGCGCGGACGCGTAGGCAGAGGCAGCGCGAAATCCTTCTGCCTTATGGTCAGCGACAGCGACACCGAAAGGCTGAAATTCCTCACCACCACCGACGACGGCTTCAAGATCGCCGAAAAGGACCTGGAGCTCCGCGGCCCCGGCGAATTCTTCGGCACCAGCCAGTCGGGCAGGTCGGATATTCTCGAGGGATCAGCCCTCCTCTCGCCTGGCACGGTGGAAAAGATCCGCAGCGTCGCAGACAACATATTCGAGGAGGCCCGCCAAGGCAACGCCGAGTACAAGGAATACTACGACAGGATAACCGCCGTCACCGGAGACCTCACGCTCTGAACAGGCGCCGCCACCGGAGGCCTCACGCTCCGAACAAGACCGTCCGCTTCCCTTTGAATCAACCCTTTTAAATCAAGCAGGGGCTGACGCACAGCCCCTCTCACACCACTTAAAAAAGAGCCTCACAACGGGCTCTTTTTTATAGACTCGGAAATATTGGTCTATATACGGATCTTTGATGCCTCCGTGGCATTTGGGTCGTTCCAATCGGAATCAAACAGCAGCAGCCTCTGCAACGGCAGTCTTTGGAGCCTTGACCGCTCTGGTGACGCTGCCGGACTTAAGGCAGGAAGCACAGACGTAAGCATATCTGGTAACACCCTTCGCGTCAACGATCTTAACGCGGCGAACGTTGACCTTCCAGTTTCTCTTCGCTCTTCTGCTGACCTGTGAACGAGTGATGCTGATATGACGACCAAACATCATGTCCTTGGAACAAATTTCGCACTTTGCCATCTAACACACCTCCTTGGTTTCTGATTAAACAGCATTTTTCATTATAACACATTCCAATCCCTGATTGCAACTGTTTTGTTCCGCAATTTCGCCGCAACCAATTTCGCCGCAATTCCGCCGAAAACCTGCCCGACTAAAATCACGCAGGAATCCTTCCCGCCGCGATTTCGCATTGATTCTCGCGGAGGTCCAACGCGCCTCAAGGACAGCCTCGCGCCGGGAGGGCCCCAACAGACCCGCACAAAGCCTCGCAAGGACGCACAAAGCCTTACAAGCCCACGCAAAGCCGCACAAAACCGCGCACGGCCACGACAACCGCCCGAAATAAGGCAATTCAGTGCGGTTAACACACGACCGGCGCGGAAAGAGCATTAAATCAGCGCTTACTTATTTTTCTATCAGGCACCCCTCGGCAATGCTTACGGTGCCGTTGCAGTTGATCGACTTGCCGCCCACGTATGTGGTAATTTTGCCGCCGGTGACCGTAATACTGTATATGGCCGTAAGCGCATCGTCGTCTGCATTGATGGTGATCGTGCCGCCTTCAATGGAAATAAAGCCCTTTGAAATGTCGGCGTCCTCGTTCACCTTGATGCCGTCGTCGTCGGAATTGACCACCAGCGTGCCGGAATTCATCTGGAAGCTGTCCTTGCCCTTGATGGCGTTGTTCTTGGCAGTCACGGTGATGTTGCCGCTCACGATCTTGAGGTCGTTCTTGGTGGCGATGCCGTTGTTGTAATTGCCGGTCACCACCAGCGTCCCGTAGCCGTTAATGGTAAGGTCGTCCTTCGAGAAGAGGCATCCCGTGGGCTCGTCCTTCTCGTTGAGGTTTGTGTACGTGCTGCCGTCCGTCAGCGTATTGACGGTGCCTGAGGCCAGAGTGATCCCGACCTTGTCGGCGGAGGTGACGTAGATGGCGGCCTGGGACTGATTGGTGATATTCACCCCGTTAAGGATAAGGCGCACCTTCTCGGTTTTTTCCACCGTCACAATGATCTGGCCGTTGGACAGCGTGCCGCTCACAATGTACTCGCCGGGCTTGTTAACGGTAATGACGTCGCCGCTGACCGTCGCGCCCTCGCCTGTCACGGCAGAAGCGCCGTCGCTGAGCTGGATCTTTACGCATTTGTCAGGATCGTAAGCGAGAGTCGTATCGAAGCCCGAGAATTTATCGGAGGCCTCCACCGGAGCCAGCGTCCGCGGATCCACGTTCAGTCCGGGATCGTCAATCGGAGCGTCCGTCGAAGCCGGTGGCTGCGTCGTGCCGGGACCGTCGACCCCGGTAACGCAAGCCGCAGCGGCGATACCAAATACGAGCGCCATGCCGGCCGCAATTATTGTCTTGAATAATCTGTTTTTCATAAAATAAACTGCCTTTCGGTGCAAAACAACTGACAGATTGCTGTCGTCCGGGAAATCCTAACACAGAATTGTTGAAAAATCCCAAAATCAGATCAATTTCAGATGTACGTCTTTAGAATATTTACTTTATCGAGCTTTTCCCAGGGGAGATTGCAGTCCGTCTTGCCGAAATGTCCGTAGCAGGTGGACAGCGCGTAAATCGGTCTCCTGAGGTCAAGGTAACTGATGATGGCCTTGGGGGACAGATCGAAATTGTCCAGCACGGCCTGTTCAATGCGAGACACCGGCACGGCCTCCGTGCCGAAGGTCTCAATGCTTATTGACACGGGATGCGCCACACCGATTGCATATGCGACCTGAAGCTCGGCTTTTTCGGCAAGTCCTGCCGCAACGATATTCTTGGCGATATATCTGGCCATATAGGCGCCGCTTCTGTCGACCTTGGTGGGATCCTTGCCGGAAAACGCACCGCCGCCGTGTCTGCCCATGCCGCCGTAGGTGTCGACTATTATCTTGCGGCCCGTAAGTCCGGAATCTCCGTAGGGCCCGCCGATAACAAACCTTCCCGTAGGGTTGATGTAAAACGCGGTATCGCTGCCGATAAGCTTCTCCGGAATAACCGCCCTTATCACGTGCTCCTCAATGTCTCTGCGAAGCTCCGCGGTGGAGATATCCTCCGAATGCTGCGAGGACACGACAATGGCCGATATCCCGCAGGGCCGCCCGTTTTCGTCATATTTGACGCTGACCTGGCTCTTTCCGTCGGGCCTCAGATACTTGAGAATGCCCTGCTTGCGCACGTACGTAAGCCTCTTTGAGAGCCTGTGGGCGTATGCAATAGGCGCGGGCATATATTCGTCATTGTCGGTGACCTCGTTGGAGGCATAGCCGAAAACCATGCCCTGATCCCCTGCTCCGTCCGCGTCCACACCCATGGCAATGTCCGGCGACTGCTGGTGGAGGCAGTTGTTCACGCAGCAGGTGCTGCCGTCGAAGCCCAGCTCCGAGCTGTTGTAGCCGATACCGAGAATCGTCCTGCGCGCAATATCCGCGTAGTCCACAACGGCAGTGGTGGTGATCTCGCCCATGATCTGGACAAGACCCGTCGCCGCGGTGACTTCGCAGGCAACTCTGGACATCGGGTCGCCGGCAATAACGGCGTCCAGGATATTATCGGCAATACTGTCGCAGATCTTATCGGGATGTCCCTCTGTTACAGATTCGGATGTAAATATTTTCATAAATAAAGCTCCGTTAATGAGATGAAAAGTTTGTACGTGAATATTTGCAAATAATGCTCGTGAATGAGAGGCCGGGATCATTCCGTCTCCGGTCAGGAAGCGTCCGCGTCTCCGGTCAGGAAGCATCCGCGTCTCCGGTCGTAAAGCATCTGCGTCTCCGGTCAGGAAGCGTCCGCGTCTCCCACAGGCTCCGCCCTGCCGTCCTCAAAAACGAGCCGCGGCGGGCTGCCCTTCAATATCGTATCCCTCGTGACAATGCATTCCCTGACGTTGCCCGCCGAAGGAACGCTGAACATAACGTCCTGCATTGCTTTGTCAACGATTGCCCGAAGGCCTCTGGCGCCGGTCTTCCTCTGAAGCGCCAGCTCCGCGATCGCGCCGATGGCTTCGTCGTCGAAGGTCAGCTTCACGCCGTCCAGCGACAGCAGCTTCATATATTGCTTGACAAGAGCATTCCTCGGCTTGGTGAGTATGCTCACCAGCGCGTCGTAATTCAGCGCCTCAAGCGTAACGATCGAAGGCACGCGGCCTATGAACTCCGGAATAAGGCCGAAGCGCAGCAGATCCTGCGGTTCAACCTTGGGGAGTATCTTATTGACGTCCGTGTCCGCCTGCGTTATGAGCTTGCTGCCGAAGCCCAGCGTCGCCTTGCCGAGTCTGTTCTCGATGATCTTGGGAAGCCCGTCGAAGGCCCCTGAGCAGATGAACAGGATGTTGGTGGTGTCGATGGGAATAAACTGCTGCTGAGGATGCTTGCGGCCGCCCCCTGGAGGCACCTGAGCCACGGTGCCCTCAAGGATTTTGAGAAGCGCCTGCTGCACGCCTTCGCCGCTGACGTCACGCGTAATGGAGACGTTCTCGGTCTTGCGGGCGATCTTGTCGATCTCGTCCACAAAAATGATGCCCCTCTCGGCCAGCCCCACGTCGCCGTCAGCCGCCTGAATGAGGCGCAGCAATATATTCTCGACGTCCTCGCCCACGTATCCGGCCTCCGTAAGAGCCGTGGCGTCCGCAATGGCAAATGGCACGTTGAGGATCTTGGCCAGCGTCTGCGCAAGGTACGTCTTGCCGACGCCGGTGGGCCCGATAAGAAGCACGTTGCTCTTGGTGAGCTCCGTGTCCATGAAGTCATGCTCGCGGGCAGACGTATCGCCCTCCGACGAGAAGTCCACGCGGAATCCGTCTTCGCTGCGTTTTTTATTGTCGAGAATGCGCTTGTAATGGTTATACACGGCCACGCAGAGGGCCTTTTTGGCACTGTCCTGCCCTATGACATACTCATCAAGCTTTTCCTTGAGCTCCGCGGGCTTGGGCAACACGAAATCCTCCGCCTCCAGGTCGTATGAGCCGGAGGACCCCGAAGTGCTCTTGGGGCGCTTGCCTGCCTGGGTCTCCTTGTTGATAAGCTCCATACAGGTTCTGACACAGTCCTCGCAAATATTGATGCCGGGGCCCTGAATCACCGGAATGGATCCGTCAAGATTCCTGCCGCAGAACGAACATTTGTATTTGTATTTATCTTTTTCAGCCATAAAACAATTCCTTCGGTGAGAAATCACTTATTAAGCGCGTATCCTCCGCCAAGGCGCGGCCCGGTGGCCTGACGGCCCGGCGGTCTTCAAATTACAGGTTGATAAAACTGCGTGACGTTTGGTTAAATCAGATCAAAAAGGTTTGCCGGTCTGCACGTCCGGCGCCGCACCGCGACCGCTCCGGCAGACGCCTTAAAACCGCTCAGGCAGACGCCTTAAAACCGCTCCGGCAGACGCCTTAAAACCGCTCAGGCAGACGCCTTAAAACCGCTCAGGCAGACGCATCAAAACCGATCCGGCGCCGCGTCAAGCGGCCCTTCTCACGCCCTGTGCACGTACACGTCGTCAATGATACCGTATTCCTTGGCCTCGGCGGCGGTCATGTAGAAATCCCGGTCGGTGTCCTTCTCGATGATCTCAAGCGGCTTGCCGGTATTCGCGCTCAATATGCTGTTGAGGTTCGCCTTGATGTTTTTAATATGCTCCGTCGCGATAAGAATATCAGTCGCCTGTCCCCTGGTGCCTCCCATGGGCTGGTGGATCATGATCTCGCTGTTGGGGAGCGCGAAGCGTTTTCCCCTTGCGCCCGATGAAAGCAGGAACGCTCCCATGCTGGCGGCTCTTCCGATGCAGATGGTCGAGACGTCGCACTTGATGAAATTCATGGTGTCGTAAATCGCAAGTCCCGCGGAAACGCTGCCTCCGGGGCTGTTGATGTAAAGCGCGATATCCTTGCCGGGGTTGTCACCCTCGAGATAGAGAAGCTGCGCAATGCAGAGGCTGGCCGTGACGTCGTTGATCTCGTCGCTGAGCACGATAATACGGTCATTGAGAAGCCTCGAATATATATCATATGACCTTTCTCCGCCGTTGCCGGTCTGTTCTACAACATAAGGTACAAGTGCCATCTGTTCCTCCTTATATAAATAATAACGGTGTCATTTTACCACATATTATGTGTTAATCAAACCACAATTAACGTCCGCTGCGCGTTTTAAGCTATTTTTTTGCCTGGCAGACTCTTCGCACACTGACTCGAAAGCCCCTTTCGCGGCGCTCAACGCCTCACTGAAGCCCTCCAAATTACCAGAATACGCGGTCCCGGTAAATCATTGTGGTGCTGATCGAGGGTGCCGCGTAATAAATCTGTATGTGTCGAAATAGTAGAAATAGTGCTGTCCGCGCAGGTGAAATCAGTCCGTATAGACTGCGTTCTCCAGCAGGAAATCCACCGCGAGCCGCGGGCCCATCTCCTTGGCGAACATCTGTCTGGACTCGTCGCTGAGGTTCTTTGAGAACTCGTCATAATCCACCCTATAGCGGGCAGTGACCTCCTTGATATGCTCGTCAAGCTGCTCGTCCGTCGGCTTGAGCTCTTCCTTGTCCGCGATGGCGTTCAGCACCAGCTCCTCTCTGACGCGCTTTTCGGCGTTGGGCCTTACCTGGGTCCTCAGTCCGTCAATATCGCTGCCGGTCATCTCAAGATAATCCTCAAATTTGATACCGTATGAATTGATCTGCTGCCTGTAGCCTTCGATCATATTGGCGACGGCATTCTCGAACATAACCTCGGGAATATCGATCTCAGCGGCCTCGACAGCCTTGTCCACCAACTGATTCTCGTATTCGGCCTTGACCTGCTTTTCCTTCTTTTCGGCAAGCTTGACCTTGAGGTCGGCCCTGTACTCGTCAAGAGTCTCGAACTCGCTCTTCTCGGCGGCGAAATCATCGTTGATCTCGGGAATGACCTTTGTCTTGATATCGTGAATCGTTACCTTGAACACGGCTGCCTTACCGGCAAGCTCGGCCGCGTGATAATCCTCCGGGAAGGTCACGTTCACGTCGAACTCATCGCTCACGCCGTGTCCCACGATCTGATCCTCAAATCCCGGAATAAAAGACCCTGAGCCAAGCACCAGATTGTAACCCTCAGCGGAGCCGCCCTCAAAGAGCACACCGTCAACAGAGCCTGCATAATCGATAACAACTGTGTCGCCGTTCTCGGCGCTTCTGTGTCCAACGGACTCGAACCTGTAATCCTCCTCGGCCAGTCTCTTGAGCTCATTTTCCACGTCCTCATCGGTGATCTCGGCGGACTGACGCGCGATCTCGATACCCTTGTAATTACCGAGAATGACCTCCGGCATCACAAATACGGTGGCCTTGAAAGCCAGCTTGGAATTGCCTTCCACCTCTGTGATCTCGTAATCGGGGTCGGAAACAGGCTTCAGCTCCAGTTCCTTTACGGCCTCCTCGTACTCGGCGGGGATCAGCCTCTGAAAAGCGTCGTCATATAGAACGCCTATGCCGTATATCTGTTCGACCATCCTGCGGGGAGCTTTTCCGTCGCGGAAGCCCTTGACCTTAAATCTTTTCTTATTCTTTTCAAAGGAGCGGCTGAGAGCGGCCTCAAATTTGGCCGGCTCAACGTCGACAGTAACCGTCACCTTGTTCTTCTCAATTGTTTCATATGTTGCGCTCATGGCAATATCTCCAGTCTCTCAGAAAAAATCGTTGCGGAAAAATCCTTGCAAAAAATAAGCCTGCAAACAAAAGCAGGCCTCTTATGTGATAAAAATATAACGAATTAAAGACCGTATTTTTTCTTGAATTTGTCTACGCGTCCGCCGGTATCGACTAATTTCTGCTTACCGGTATAGAACGGATGGCACTTGGAGCAAATTTCTACGTTAACAGCATCCTTTGTGGATAAGGTGGTAAAAGTCTCACCGCAGGCGCACTTTGCGGTTACCTCCTTAAATTTCGGATGGATACCCTCTTTCATAATATATGTCACCTTCCTTTAGTACATGATAGGGATAATTTCACTTGACTGCCCGAATCGGCAGTATCGGTAAGTATAACACTTCTCAAAAAGTTTTGCAATAGCGTTTTTCAACTTTTCTCCACTTTTTTGCCGATTTTTCGCCGCAATCTCATTAAATCCGCACGAATTCCCGCGAAGCCCCGCAGATTCCCCATATGCCGGCCGCCCGTCTTACTCCCGTCTTTCACCCGGTGCCCCTGCCGCCCTGATTTATGCGCGCCAATATCACCCGATGCCCGTCAATACCTCCCCCTCCCGTTACGCAAAAATGCCGCTGCAATACCGCTCCGTTACGCGAAAATGCCGCCGTCACCTATGCCCCGCTTACCGGAACACAAACAACCAGCGGCAATTATCTGATTTGATTTATAAACGTAACAGTCAGAGCCGTACAGCTATCGGATCCGTACAGGTAAATCCGTACTGGTAAATCCGTACAGTTGATCCGTACAGCTGATCCGTACAGTTGATCCGTGAGGCTCTCGGAATCAAGGCGTACCGGAAACGAGCCTCAGCCTTGACTTCAGCTTCAATCCCGGCCTCAGCTTCAATCCCGGCCTCAGCTTCAGTCTCAGCCTCAGCTTCAGTCTCAGGCTTTGCGTCCCGAACGGTAACTCACTCAGCGCCGCCGGATCGTTAATCGCCGCAGGATCGTTAATAACCGCCGGATCTTATTCCCGGGCACTCACTCAGAACTGCCGCGCCTCTTTCCCCGGAAGATTGCCGCGGCAAGCCCCGCAGCGGACAGGCACGTGAGAGTCACCCAAAACAGCGCGCCCGTGATATCGCCGGTAACCGGAATCTCAGGCTTGTATTCCTTCGCTTCCTTGTAGGAGACCTTGACCTTGACGCCGCCCTCAGGCATGATAAAGCCGTAGGTGCCGTCTTCTTTTTTGAAAACCTCTATCTCGTTGCCTTCCTCGTCGGTGACCTTGATCTCGTCGACCTCGTAGCCTTCCTCCGGCTTCGGCGTGATTTTTACCTCTTCGCCGCTCTTAGGCTCTTCGGGGGTGATCTCAACGCTGCCGTTCTCGGTGTCTGCAGGCTCGGCGTGGAATTCCACCGTATCGATCTCACGCTCCTCGAAATGTCCGCAGTTCTTGCAGTCCCGCTTCTCAATGCCCTTCTCGCGGTCGGTTGGCTTTTTGTCAACGTACCACTCGCCAAGGTCGTGGCCCGTCGACGGCGCCTCAGCGTAAGTGGAATAGTCGCACCTGCTGCAGGTGTCATACTCCTCCCAGCCGTGCTCAGTGCAGCCCGCCGCCTTCGCCTCGTGGTGCGTGAGATCGTGGCCTAAAGCCGGCGCCTCAGCGTAAGTGGAATAATCGCACCTGCTGCAGGTGTCATACTCCTCCCAGCCTTGCTCAGTGCAGCCCGCCGCCTTCGCTTCGTGGTGCGTCAGGTCGTGGCCTAAAGCAGGCGCCTCAACGTAGGTC
>JAGDAX010000045.1 GCA_017848335.1 Clostridia bacterium
ATACATGCCATGTTTGATTCGGAAAAGGTTTACGGTGTCCCAGAGGAAGAGGCAAAAAACGTCAAAATCAATCGCCGCACTCGGAGCGGCCCGAAATTAACTGAAATAAATTGAAAAAAACTTGAAAATTCCATTGAAAATTGACTTTGCTGTATTTTTACTGATTGTTGTGATATACTTTTGAACTGCAGAACATAAAAGGGGCTGACGATATGAAAAAATACTGTATATCGCAATTTCGCTAATGATTATGATCACCGTCGCGTTATCGTCTGTCTCCTGTACGCGCATTGACAACGAAGTCGAATTGCCTGCCGCACAGGTCATTTTCCCTAAGCCCGGCGGTAATTCGGAAGCGTGAATTCAAAATAGAGAGAGGGAAATCAAAACAAAAAACGGATAATCAAAATATTGAACCAAGGAGAAAATGACTATGAAAACGAAAATTATTATGACGGTTTTAGGTGTTGTTGCATTGATGGCAGCCGCGCTGACGGTGACGCTGGTATCCTTCGGCGCAAAAGATAAAGCCGTTACCGGTGGCGACCCCTATTCCGGGAAGCAAGTCAACGATGAGAAACGAATGGAAAGACTGCAGAAAGTAGAAAACGAAAAAAGACAGTTTGCCGAGGAAATGAGTAAGGATCCGGATAAATACGAGGCAGAGAGATTGACGGACGAGGAAATCGAAGCCCTTGGCGAGAAGATTCTTCGTGCGGAGGAAGAGGCGGCTGTGATCCTTCAGCATTTTAACGACGCGCTGAGCGTTGTTGACAGAAGGAATCCCGGCATGTTCAAAAGCCGTATCGACAGCCTTATGGAGGTTGACAGGGACGTACTGCAGTCGTTTGTTTATACGCTGAAAAACGCTTTGCTCTCAGGCAGCGAGTCCAAGCTCCTGAAGGGTTGTCTTGCGGAAAAGGCGCTTATCATAAATGAGGACGACCCGCTGTTTGGCGAAATAATGTCATTGCCGGGCGTTCAATGAGGGGACGGGCGCAAATTCAGTTGTGCGCGGACGGCAGGGCGCCGGATGAATAATGCCTTTGGGCGAGGGGCGCCCGCGATTAAAAAGCGGTGCTGAATAAAGCAGCGTCGGAATGGTGCGGAGAATTGCCTTCACCCGGGTACGTTGGCGCGGGCCCACGCAGTGCCGAGCATGTCTGCCAACTGATGCGGTGCCGGCCTTGAGGCGTACCGAAGCCCGTCGGAAACAGTATCAAAAAAGGCGGCCACATTCAAAAATGAGCCGCTTTTTTGGCACCTCCTGCCGGAATCGAACCGACAACGTTCGCGTCGGAGGCGAAAATTATATCCGTTTAACTAAGGAGGCTTGCAGGCCTTTTGGGGCCGCCAGCGTATTGTATCACAAATATTTCCTGAATTCCATACATAAATCGCCGGGAAGGACGCCGCTCATGCCGTATTTTTCGGCCAGAACGTCCGCTGCAAGCCCGTGAATGTACGCACCGTACCTTGCTGCGTCGTAGCTTCCGCGGCCTTTTGCCAGAAGAGCGCCGATAATGCCTGCGAGGACGTCGCCGCTGCCGCCCTTGGAGAGTGCCGGATTGCCGGTGCCGTTCACGGTATATGCGTCCTCCGACCGGTAGGTTATGGTTTCGTGCCCCTTGAGGAGCACCGTTGCGCCTGTGAGATCGTGAAGCCTTTTCGCTGTCTCAAGGCGCTTTTTTTCTATGCTTTCATGGCTCTTCCCGAGAAGATACGCTGCTTCTCCGACGTGGGGCGTGATAACTGCCTCCTTGCCCGAGAATACTCGCCGCACAAGACTCGGCCCGCGGCTTTTTTTGAGAAGGACGGACAGCGCAAAGAGCGCGTCGGCGTCAACCACCAGCTTCGCGGCAGGTGTGTGCACCAGGAATGCAATTACCGCCTCGACGGTTTCCTTGTCGCGGCCCAGGCCGGGCCCGACGACAACGCTGTCCGCCCTGCGGGAGGCCTCCAAAAGCGTCGTCACGTGCCTGTATTTGACGGCGCCGACGGCCCTGCCGCCAAGCGGAATCCTCAAGGCTTCGGGGCAGCGCGCCGGGATCATGTCCGCAAGGCAGCCCGGCGCGGCGAGCTCAGTGAAGCCGACGCCGCAGCGCATGGCGGCGTCGGCGGCCAGCAACAGCGCGCCGGGGTATTTGCGCGACCCCGCGACAATAAGCACCCTGCCGTTGGTGTACTTGGAACCGCAGGGGTCAAACTCGTTCTTGATGCGCGGAAGAATGACGGATCGTTCTTCTCGGGAAAAATACTCGTTTTTCATAATGCTTTTAAAAGATGCTTGTTGCGACGCTTCTCGTGACGCATGCCGCGACAATGCTCATGACGCCTGCCGCGACGCTTGTCGATACGTCTTTCACGACCTTTTTGCGATGACTTTTATGACACTGAATCCGTTTTCAAAGAAAGCAGCATGCCCTTCAGGATATGGGCCCGCAGTCTGTCCTTTCCGGAGGGCTCGACAGGGGCAAGGGAATTGTCGGACACCGCCGCGCTCATAACGCGGAGAAGCGTATTGTCGATCTCATCTGCGTCCCGGAGCGTCTTTAATACGTGCCGGGCGCCGTGCTGCGTCAGGGTGTCGCCTATGTGGTCGATGATCGCGAAAAGCAGCGAGTGGCTCTCGTCGGCCCGCTGCACCTGCCTTATGACGATGTAGCCGCCGCCACCGCGCTTACTCTCGACAAGGTAGCCGTGCACCCGCTGAAACCGCGTGTTTATGACGTAGTTTATCTGAGAGGGCGCGCAGCCGAAGCTTTCCGCCAGTTCCTTGCGGCTGATCCTGACCACCGGCGTTTCCGACAGATTTATGAGGTCGCTGATAAAGCGCTCCAGCTCGTCGCTTAAATTATTTCCCATTGTTGCACCTCGCAGGAAAATATATTACAAAGTAGTGGCTTTTGGCTTTGACTTTGTTTGACGTATTTTAGCATAAGTTCGAAAGGTTGACAATTGAAATCGGTCGAAGGGGGAACTGCGTGCGCTACGAGTGCTGCCGTGAAGATTGTTGCGGGGACATTTTTGAGTGCTGCCGCGAAGATTGTTGCGGGGGACATTTTTGAGTGCTGCCGCAAGGAATGTTGCGAGGGACAGTTTCGAGGGCCGACGCGAGGATCGTGGCGAGGAATGCAGCAAAGGCTGCCGCGAAAGGCGCCGCGGCGAACGACGGTTGTGAAGGCTGCGGTGAACATTGTCGCGAAGGGCGATTCTTGAGGGCCTCGGTGAATATTGTCGCGAAGGGCGATTCTTGAGGGCCTCGGTGAATATTGTCGCGAAGTCCGCCGCCAATACTTGCGCGCAACTTATTTTCTATTCGATCGGAAGGAGAATTTTATCATGAAGAAGATTATTTTGGACGAAGAGATTTTGGCTAAATATCGCCAATATCTGGTAATGTCGGAGAAGGCTTTCGGCACTGTCGACAAGTACACCCGGGACGTCCGGGGGCTTATGGAATTTGCCGGAGAAAACCCTCTCTCGAAGGAGCTCCTTATCGGGTATAAGGACCATCTGGCTTCCTTGAAGCTGGCCCCGCGGAGCATCAACGGCATCATCTCCAGCATCAACAGCCTGCTGGATCATCTGGGCCGCAGGGACCTGACTCTTAAGACCCTCAAGGTGCAGCAGCAGGTCTTCTGCAAGGAGGAGCGGGAGCTGACCAGGCCGGAGTACGAAAGGCTGGTGCTGGCCGCCCGCAAGCACCGCAATCACCGCCTGTCACTGATTTTCGAGACCCTTGGCAGCACAGGAATCCGCATCAGCGAGCTTCAATACGTCACAGTGGAGGCCGTGCAGGCAGGCGAGGCGGTGGTGTCCTGCAAGCGCAAGCTCCGCACCGTTTTCATCGTGAAGGGACTCAGAAAGAAGCTGCTCCGTCACGCTGCGGCGCGTGGAATCAAATCAGGCATGATTTTCGTCACGAGGACCGGCAAGGCGCTGGACCGCTCCAACATCTGGCGCGAAATGAAAGCTATATGCAGCGACGCCGGGGTCACCCCCGGCAAGGTCTTCCCCCACAACCTCCGACACCTTTTTGCGAGGGTCTTCTACAACATCGAGAAGGACATCGCCAAGCTGGCGGACATCCTGGGGCACAGCAGCATCAATACTACCAGAATATATATAATTTCGTCAGGGGCTGAGCACAGGCGGAAAATGGAGAGAATGAGGATGTTGATTTGAGTTTACAACAAAATACTGAATTTGTTGTAATACATTAGGCAATTTAATGGAATTGTCAAACATTCGATGAGATTATAATCAATTTTTGCAGTTTGTGTCAACCAATTTTTGGATTTTTCCGTCGTTTTTTCGTCACTTTTTTCAAATTTCACAGCTTAAATTCCGCACTATTACAACCTATAAAAGGAACCAATCCGTTCTTTTTTTGTCCCGGAGATTCCTGCGAATAAACTACATATTTAAGACATAATATTAAACTCTTAAGAGCGTCCCTGTGAAGGCGCGTTTACAACAAATTCAGTAACTTGTC